>NZ_JBIAJH010000017.1:0-170920 GCF_042871845.1 Streptomyces sp. NPDC005533
GGACCCCAAGCCTTTCGTCTGGACGAAGACAGCCGACCAGATCCTTGAGTCCCTCGCCTCGTACTGCCGGCGAATTACTGACTCAGCACACTAGGCCGTTTCTCTCGGATCATCTGATCGTTGGTTGATGTGTGTCGTTGACTGACGCGCAGTGGGCGCGGATCGAGCCGTTGCTGCCGGACCGGACGCCAAAGCGGGGTGGGCGGTGGCGTGATCACAGGCAGGTGATCGATGCGATCGCGTTCAAATACCGCACGGGCACGCCGTGGATGGACCTGCCCGAGCGGTTCGGCTCGTGGAAGGGCGCCTACAGTCGCCTGCGGACGTGGGCGATCGACGGCACGTGGGACCGCGTCTTCGCCGCCCTGCTGGCCCAGGCCGACGCCGAAGGCGACCTGGAGTGGGTCGTTGCGGTCGACTCCACGATCGTGCGTGCTCACCAGCACGCCGCCGGGGCCCGTCAAAAGGGGCCCCGGCCGGCGAGCGGGCCTAGGCCCGTACGGCGGCGGCCCGGGCGGCGGCGACGATGGGGGAGCCGCGGAACTCGCGGGCCAGGGCCGTCAGGGGCTGGCCGGACAGCCGTGCCGGCTCGCGGTCCCGCGACGGGGCGGAGCAGGCGCCGGCGGCGGTCCCGGGTGAGGCCGCGTCCGAGGCGGCCGGGCGGGGGCCGGTGTCCGCGTCGGCGGGGGCGGCGGTGGCGGCGGTCCTGCGGCCGCACGCGGCGGCGAGCATGGCGGCGTCCGCGACGACCTCGGCCCGGGCCTCGCTCATGCCCTGCTCGCGCGCGGCCTCGTACGCCTTCCGGCGCACGCACGGGTCGAACCAGCGGGCGAGGGCCAGGATCCCGTCGTCGATGACCGATTCGCGGTGGATCAGCCGGATACCGACCGGTGACCACCAGGTGAGCGGAACCGTCCGCACGCTGGACGCGGCGAAGCCCCGCAGGGCCTTCCACAGCGGATGCAGTCCCCGGTACTCGCTGAAGTCCCGCCAGGTCGCCGACCCGCCGACCAGCGGCACGATGAAGCCCGTCGCGACCATCAGGGCCGCCCCCGCGGCCAGCGGCGGCGCCGCGTCCGTGGACAGGCCGTCCCAGTCGCGGCCGCTCCAGCGGGCACCCAGCGCGGTCCACTTGGCGACGAGATAGCCGAGGTCCAGCAGCCCGCCCGTCATGATCAGGGCCAGCCCGGTGCGCAGCGGCCGCAGGGAGGGGTGGGTGCGGCGCAGCCACCGCCCGGTGAGCAGGGTCAGCGCCGAGCTGCCGACCGTGTGCGCCAGCAGGTAGCAGACGATCATCTCCCGGATCCACGGGGTGTCGGCGTAGTACGTGTCCAGGTCCCGCAGGCGTTCCACCGGGGCCTCGCCGATCACGAAGAGGACGATGATCGCCACCGCGACCCCGCCGTAGACGGCCACCGTCAGCCGGGTGGCGCGGCGCACCACGGCCGGGGGGCCACCGCCCCACTGCAGGACCAGCACCACGCACGACCCGGAGAACGCGGTGATCAGGCCGAAGACCAGCGGGGCCGAGAAGTTGGCCACCCCGGTGAAGCGGTTGACCGCCGCGATCGTCGGCGGCGCCGCCAGGAACAGCACGAGGCAGCCCATGACCAGCAGCGCGCAGACGGCCCGCATCGGGGGCTGGTCCCACCTCCTGTGCAGCGTGGGCGCCTTGACCAGCAGGATCAGGATCAGGAGCGCCCCCGGCACGTAGAGGATCAGGCCGCTCTTCACCTCTTCACCGGGCCCGGCCGACGGGATCGGCCGGATCCGCCCGCTGGTCGAGCCCGGCGACGGTCCGTTCCGCGGCGGTGAGCGGCGGTGCCTTCAGCGCGCCGCGGTCGGAGGCGCGCAGGACGTTCCAGACCACCGAGGGCCGCAGCCAGTGGGTGGGCGTGGTGCTCATCGTGATGACCTGGAGGAAGGCGGCGGTGAGGGCCTCCCGGGTGGTGGCCCCCGTCATCAGCCGGCTGACGTACCCGTTCAGCAGCCCTGCCCCGGTCCGCGGCTTCATGCCGGTGGCTCCGGGGTAGAGGATGTCCTGCGAGGTGGCGAGGTCCCATGCCGTGGCCACCTGCGGGGCGATCGCGCGCTGAGCCTCGCGCCCGAAGGCGGGGTGGGCGAGCCCCTTGGCCCGCAGCAGGGACCGTACGGCGAGCAGCCCCTGGGCCGCGACGGTCATGCCCTGCCCGTAGAGCGGGTTGAAGGTGGCGACCGAGTCCCCGACGGCGAAGAAGCCGTCGGGCAGCTCGACCCTCTCGAAGAAGATCCGGCGGTTGGCGGTGCCCTTGGTGACGGCCACGTCCGTGAGGGGCTTGCGGCCTTCCAGGAGCTCGCCGACGATCGGGTCCCGGATGCCCTTGGCGAAGGGGATGAACGCGTCGGGGTCGCCGGTGGGCTGGCCGCCGCGGGTGCCGGAGAGGGTGGCCTGCCACTGGCCGTTCTCGATGGGCACGATGGTGGCCGTCTGGCCCGGTACGGGCACGCGGGGGTCGGACTGGACGTTCACTATGGGGAAGCCCGACTCGTGGGCTCCCTCGGGCGCCTCGAAGATGCGGGTCGCGTAGACCAGGCCGGAGTCGACCTCGGCCTGCCGGATCCCCCTCACGCCGAGCCCCTGCAGCCAGGTGCGGGCGCGGGAGCCGCGCCCGCTCGCGTCGACCACGAGGTCGGCGGGCACGAGTCTGCCCTCCTCCTCCGGGGTGTCGACGCGGACGCCGGTGACGCGGGCCGCGGTGCCCTCCAGGCCGCGGACGCGGCTCCGCTGGAGGGTGGAGACCCCGTCGAGGGCGGTCACCCGGGCCCGGACGACCGAGTCGAGGAGGTCACGGCTGCAGGAGATGTTGAACTGCATCTCCGCGAAGCGCGGGATCCAGCCCTCGGCGGTCTTGGTGACCAGGTCGGTGGGCAGGCTGCGGCGGATCGCGCCCGCCGCCGTCCAGTCCTCGGTGATCCCGGGCAGGATGTCCTCGATCGCGCGCGCCCCGCCGGACCACATCACGTGGACGTGCCGGGCCTGCGGCAGTCCGCGGCGCGGCGCCGGGCTGTCCGGAAGGGTGTCCGCGTCGATGATCGTGACCGTGGCGTGCTCGGCCAGGACGGCGGCCGCGAGCAGGCCGGCCATGCTGCCGCCGATGACGACGGCGTGGCGGGGCGGGGGAGACTGGGTCATCGTGTCGTGCTCTCTGTCGGGGCCGTGCTGAGGGCATCGGCGCAAGGAGTGCGGCGGGGGCGGGTTGCGGGTCACCGGCGTGACGCTCAACGCCCCCAGCCGAGCGAGGTCTTGATGCGCTCGATCGCCTCGGGGACCTGTTCCTCCCGGGGAGGCGGCAGGTAGGGCTTGAGGAGTTTGCCGAGGTACAGGCCGAAGATCTCGGCCCTGATCTCCGCGGGATCCTCCCGGTCGGCGCGCGCGGCGGCCTGCCGGACCACCGTGCCCAGACCGGTGTCCGACCGGAGCAGCTTCGCGAGGCCGCCGGCCCGGCCGGCTCCGCCGTCCGCGGTGCCCGCGTCGCCCGTGAGCCGGGCGGCCACCGCCATGCCCGGGCCGTGACTGTCGCAGGTGCCCTCGTCCACGTGCCACAACTCATGGCATGCGATGACGAGTTGGTGCTCGGGTCGGGTGTGCTCCTCGATGACGAGGAGATCGCGGGCGTCCATCTCCAGCCACAGCCCGCTGGCCGTGTCGGGCGGGAAGGAAGCGAAGCGGAAATCGACCTTCCGGCCGCCGCGCCGCCGGCCGTACGCGGTGCACAGCGCGCCGATGATCTCGGCGGCGCAGGCCGGCGGCGTCAGCCGCGCACCGGCGAGCAGATCGCCGCCCAGCCGGCGCATCGCCCGTGTGGTCCTCATGGCGCTCCCCCCTCGTCGGGCTCCGCCGGGCGGCCGAGCCGGCCCTCCCGCGCGAGCAGGTCGTCCAGGTGGTCGGCGAGCGACTTCCAGCCCCGCGGGGAGAGCCGGCCGGCCCGCGTGACGATGCTCCGTACGTCGTGCGCCCGCATCACGGCCAGCATCGGGTTCTCCCGGTCAGGCTCCGCGGACTCCAGTTCGGCCTCGATCAGGGCGAATGCGCCGGCGAGCGCCTCGGTGTCGTCGGCCAGCAGGAACCCGCCCTCGACCCCGTAGAAGCGCTGGATCCCGGCGGCCGCGGCGAGGTTGGGCAAGCCCTCGCCCTGCGCGAGGCGGGTCAGCGACTGGCCCGACGCGTCGAAGGACCTGGCGATGGCCGCCAGCGAATGGGCCTGGCCGTCCTCCCGTACGCGGGTCCGGCGCAGGTGCTCGAACCGTTGGTGCACCTGCTCCTTGAGGGGGAGCCGGGGCGGTTCGCCGTCCAGGGTGAGCCGGATGGCCTGCGGGGTCATGCCGGTCAGGTACGAGAGGTGCGCGAGGTCGTCGCGGCCGTTCGGGGCGGCGGTGGCGGTGGCGGCGGCCGGGAGGGCGGTGGCGGTGGCCGGGAGGGCGAGGGCCCGTTCCACGGCGCTCTTGCTGTCGGCCAGGAGGAAGCCGGCGTAGACCCCGAAGAACCGCTGCACGCCCGCCGCGTGTCCCATCCGCGGCAGCCCGGTGCCCGCGTTGAGCGGCCCGAGGGAGGCCCCGGGCGCGTCGAAGTCGTCGGCGATGGCGGCGAGCGGCCACTCCCGGCCGTGCTTGTCCCGTCGGGTGGCCCGCAGCCGCAGGAACCGCTGGTGCACGCGCCGTTCCAGGGGCACCTCGGCGGCCGTGCCCGCCACCACCTGAGCTATGCGCCCCGGTTCGACCCCGGACAGATGGCTCAGCCGCTCCACGCCCACCACCTCGGCCGGGTCGTGACCGCGCCGCTCCGACAGTGCCTCGACACGCCGCCGGATCGCGGCGAGATCGGGACGGACGGCGGCTCGCACCGGCGGACTCTCCATATGTCGACAAGGCGTTCGAGTGGATCGGGCTCCGTGAAGCCTAGCCCCCCGCCCTTGCCCGAACCATGGGAACCCCAACGTTTCCTGCCGTACGGCTCAAAAAGGGTTGGCATGACCCGGGAGGTAATCGACCCCCTCCGGGCCGCCCGGCACAGTGGGGGCATCGGGTTCCGGGGCCGCGCACTCGGCCCCGGAACCCGATGCCCCCACCTGGCCGTTCCACCTCGACGAAGGATGGTTCCCCATGTCCGCGACCCTGCTCGGCAGCATCGCCCGTACCGGCGTCCCGCAGCTCATGCTGCGACGCTTCCTCGCCCTCGACTCCGTCGTCACCACCGGCAACGGGCTCGCGTACGTCGCCTTCTCCGCCCCGCTCGGACGGCTGCTCGGCATCGGGCAGGGGGTGTTGTTCGGGCTCGGGGTGCTGCTCGTGGCCTACGGGGCCGCCGTCGGGCTGCTCGCCTCGCGCGGCCGGCCCCCGGCGCTCGCCGTGAAGGCCGTCATCGAGACCAACTACGCCTGGGCGGCCCTGAGTCTCCTCTCCCCGGCCGTCTGGTTCACGCCCACCCTCGCCGGGACCGTGTGGATCGTGGCGCAGGGCCTCACCGTCGCCGGCTTCGCCCTGCTCCAGCAGCTCGCCCTGCGCTCAGTCGACGAGTGAGCGCAGGTACTTCGCCGTCGCCGGGTCGGCCGGGAGCATGGTCTCGATGGCCAGCTCGGCGACGGTCACGTCCATCGGCGTGTTGAAGGTCGCGATCGACGACACGAAGGACAGCAGGTGGCCGTCGTGCTCGATGACGAGCGGCAGCGCGATGTACGCGACGGGCTCGGCCGGTTCCCCGTCGCCCGGGCGCTGCGCGGCCGGCGCGAGCGGGTACGCGGACACCTCCTCGTACAGCGCGCGCAGCGGCTCGGAGCGGGCCAGCGCGATCTGGCGTTCCATCTGGGCCAGCAGGTGCCCGCGCCACTCCCTGAGGTTGTGGATCCTCGGGGCCAGGCCCTCGGGGTGCAGGGTGATCCGCATGGCGTTCAGCGGCGGGGTCAACAGGTGCTCGGGCAGCCCCTCCAGCAGCATCAGGACGCCCCGGTTGGCGGCGACCACGTGGTAGGTGGCGTCGACGACCAGCGCCGGGTAGGGCTCGTACCCGGTGAGCAGCTGCTGGATGCCCTCGCGCAGCGTCTCCATCGACGGGTCGTCCAGCGCGGTCTGCGCGTAGCGCGGGGCGTAACCCGCCGCCAGCAGCAGGGCGTTGCGCTCCCGGACCGGGACGTCGAGGCGGTCGGCGAGCCTGAGCACCATCTCCTCGCTCGGCCGGGACCGGCCGGTCTCGATGAAGCTGATGTGCCGCGACGAGGAGTCGGCGCGGCCCGCCAGCTCCAGCTGGCTGATACCGCGCCGCTCCCGCCACGCGCGGAGCAGGGCGCCGACCGTCGGAGCGGCCGCGGGCGTCGTGGTGGTCATGGCGACGACGGTAGCCGAGCCCCCGGGGGTGTGCCCGTCACCCCAGGTCGAAGACGTTGCGCAGGCCGAGGCGGTGGCGCCACAGGTCGTGGCGCCTGGCGGACTCCATCTCCGGCGCCCGGTACAGCGGCTGGACCGTGCACCGCCCGGCCTTCGAACCATCCTGGTCCAGGAGGCAGTTGACGGCGGCGCGGGCCGAGGCGTTCGCGCCCTCCATCGTCGCCAGGTCGATGTCCACCGCGACGTAGTCCCCGCTGAGGAAGAAGTTCGGGATGCGGGTCCCCGCGCTCGGCCGGTTGTGGAAGGTGCCCACGGGGTGGATCAGCAGCTCGTCCTGGTTGGTGGGGTGCGGGGTGCCGAGTCCGTCCACCCCCGGGTCCAGGAACCACGAGTGCAGCCGGGAGTCGCTCAGCGGCGTCTTCCCGGTGTCGTTGAGGGAGGCCTTCAGCTGCGCCCACACCTCGCGGGCCACCTCCTCGCGGGTGCACTGCTTGGCCGTCTTCCCGTACAGGATCCCCGGCTTGTCCCACTCGGAGATGTCCACCGAGAGGCAGTCGACGGCCGTACCGTCCCCGTAGTCGGCCGGGAAGTTCCGCGCGGGCCAGTGCTCGGCCTGCTGGATCGCCGTCAACGACCAGGGGGAGTCGATGCAGTTGAGGTGCCCGTGCACGAGGGGCGCCCGCTCGGTCAGATAGAACTGGATACCGGTCATCCAGTCGGTCTCCAGCCTGTCGCAGCGCCCCAGCATCGGATCGGCCGCCCGCAGCCCGGCGCTCCAGGTGCGGCGGGCATGCTCGACAGGCAGTGCGCTCACGTAGTGGTCGGCCGTGACCGTCCGGCGGGCGCCGTCCGGGCCCTCGACGGCGACCCCGCTGACCCGGCCGTCGCCGTACTGCACCTCGCGCACGGTCCACCCGATCCTGAACTCCACGCCGACCGCCCGCAGATGGGTCTCCCACGGGTCGATCCAGGCCTCGTTGGTCGGCAGGTTGAGGATCCGGTCCGGCGGGCCGTCCGCCCCGCGCCCCAGCAGGTTGAAGACGAAGGCCTCGCCGAGGGTCCCGACCGTACGGGTGGAGGCCTCCTCGGCCTTGGTCGCGACGATGTTGCGGGTGATGCCGACGGCGAGGATCCGCTGGTACTCGGGCGACATCTGCGCGGCGCGCACGAAGTCCCACCAGGGTGTCCGCTCCCAGACCTCGCTCCGCCGCTCGTCGCAGCTGGTGAGGAAGACGAGGACGCGGTTGACGAAGTACGCCGTCTCGTGGAGCGGGAGCCGCACCAGCGTCTGCAGGATGCCGGTGAGGGCCCTGCGGACCTCGTCGGGCGTCAGCTCGGCGGGGGAGTGCTCCGGCCAGGGGATCGGTCCGCGCAGGTCCTCGCGGCCTGCCGCCCGGGCGAACATCATCTCGCGCGGGGCGACGAGGTTGTCCCACACGCCGTTCGCGTTCCCGGGGAAGGGGATGCGCCGCATGGTGTCGGGCAGGTTGTGGTAGATCCCGGGGATGAAGCGGAAGCCGTGCTCGGCGGGCAGCGGCCGGCGGCCGCCGCGGGCGCTGCCGGGCACGTCCATGCTGCGCGCCTTGCCGCCGAGCGCCCGGCGCTCGTACACCGTGACGGCGTAGCCGCGCTCGGCGAGTTCGTGCGCCGCCGTGAGCCCGGCCACCCCACCGCCCAGGACGGCGACGCGGCGGCCGTCGGGCGCCGCCGGGGCCCCCGAGGGCGCGGCGGCCGCGGCCGGGGCGGTCGCGATCCCGGCCGACAGCGCACCGGCGGTGGCGACGGCGCCCGCGCCCGCCCCCGCGATGAACGTACGCCTGGAACTCCCTGTGCTGGTCATGGCGAATGCCCCCTGGTTACCGCTGGTAACAGTCATGTCCGGCGCAGGAGCATAAGGGGGCCGCGACGGGCGCGGAAGGCACAGGAGCACCCGTGCGCACTATGGCGCGAAAGGGTTGCCCCGGCCCGCACTGTGGGAACCTTGACTACACGTCACGGGGAAAAGGAGCCGGTGCATGCCGAGTGAGCCGCTGTCACAGAAGGAGATCGAGGACCGGTTGCGGGAACTCCCCGGCTGGGCCTTCGAGGACGACCGGATCATCCGCACCTACCGGCTGGGCACGCACTTCGCCGCGAGCGCCCTCGTCGCCCACATCGCCTCGGTCCAGGAGGAGTTGAACCACCACTCGGACCTGACCCTCGGCTACAACACCGTCCGGCTCGCCGTGAACAGCCACGACGCGGGCGGGGCCGTCACCGAGACCGACTTCGCACTCGCCGAACGCGTCGAGGCCCTCGCCCCCGCCCACGGCGCGAGCTGATGACCACGCACATACAGTCCGTCAGACCCCTGCTGGACTACGACGCCGAGGCCGCGGCCTACGACACGAGCCGCGGCGGCGCCCCACGGGCCGAGGCCGCGGCCGCCGCGGTCCTGCGGCTGCTCCCGGCCGACGCGCGAACCCTCCTCGACCTCGGCTGCGGCACGGGCATCGTCACCCGCCGGCTGACCCGTCCCGGACTGCGCGTCCTGGGCGCGGACGCCTCCCACGGCATGGCCTCCGTGGCACTGCGCCGGGGCGTCCCCGTGGCCCTCGCCGACGCGGCCCGGCTGCCGGTGCGGTCCGGATCGGTGGACGCGGTGAGCGCGGTGTGGCTCCTGCACCTGCTGCGGCAGCCGGGACTGGTGCCCGCGGTGATCGCCGAAGCGGGCCGGATCCTGCGGCCCGGCGGGGTCTTCGTCACCACCGTGGACAAGGACTCCGCGCACGACGTGGGCAGCGACATCGACGCCGTGTTCGCCGCGCACCTGGCCCCCACCCCCGCCGACGCCTCCGGGGACGTCGAGGCCTACGCGGCCCGGGCGGGCCTCCTCCCGGCCGGCGAGGCCCTCTTCACCGGCCACGGCCAGGGCCGCAGCCCGCGCGCCTCCGCCGAGGCCCTGCTCGCGGGCCGGTACGCCTCCCGCATCGCCCCGCGCGGCATCACCCCGCAGGAGCTGGCGGCCCGGCTGGAGCTGCTGCCCGACCAGGAGGTGCCGCGCGCGGAGCCGACGTACCGCCTGCGCGCCTTCGTACGCGTCTGACGGGCGCGCGGCGCGGAGCCGCGCGGCTCCGCCCCGCGCGCCCGGCACACCGGATGCGGGCGCCGCGGGGCTACACCCGTTCCAGGCGCCACCACTGGGCCGGCGAGTCGGTGTCCTCGCCCTGCCGGACCGGGCCCGCCCCGTCCGTCTCCAGCGGCAGGCCGCTGATGCAGGCGATCAGGGACACCACCCCCGGATCGTCGAGGTGCTCCTCGACGATCCACTCCTGCGCGCCGAACGCGTTGGCCCGCCACACCTGCACCCGGGCGCCGCTGTCCGTCGACGCGTTCGCCACGTCCAGGCGCCGCTCGTTGTCCTCGCTCACCACGTGGAAGATCCCGCCGCCGTCGTGCACCGGAGCGATCCGCCAGCGGCGGGCGGCCTGCGGAGCGGGCGGCCCGTCCGGGCCGACCCGCACCCGGGAGGCGCCCTCCAGCTGGAGCACCAGCCCGCTGCCCACGTTGCGGATCCGGTAGAGCCCTTCGGGAAGGTTCATCCGGCCGTCGCCCTCAGACGTCGAACTCGGCCGGGTCCGGCCCGATCCGGCGGCCCGCCGCGCCCGCGCCCAGGGCGTCCAGCGCGGCCATGTCGGCGGCCTCCAGCTCGAAGCCGAAGACGTCCAGGTTCTCCCGGATGCGCGCCGGGGTCACGGACTTCGGGATCACGACGTTGCCGTGCTGGAGGTGCCAGCGCAGCACCACCTGGGCGGCGCTGCGCCCGTACTTGTCGGCGAGCGCGGTGACCTCCGGGAGGGTGAGCAGCTCCTTGCCCTGGCCCAGCGGTGACCAGGCCTCGGTGGCGATCCCGCGCGCGGCGTGCACGGCGCGCAGCTCGGCCTGCGGGAAGAGGGGGTGCAGCTCGACCTGGTTCACCGCCGGCACCAGCGCGCTCTCGGCGGCGAGCCGCTCCAGGTCCTCCGGGCGGAAGTTCGACACGCCGACCGCCTTGGCACGGCCGCTCGCCGCGATCTCCTCGAAGGTCTTCCAGATGGAGACGAAGTCGTCGCGCATCGGGCGCGGCCAGTGGATCAGGTAGAGGTCGACGTGGTCCAGGCCCAGCTTGCCGAGGGAGTCGTCGAAGGCGCGCAGTACCTCGTCCCGGCCCCACCGCTGCTTGCGGCCGTTCCACAGCTTGGTGGTGACGAACAGCTCCTCGCGCGGCAGCCCGGAAGCGGCGACGGCCTTGCCGGTGCCCTTCTCGTTGCCGTAGACGGCGGCCGTGTCGATGCTGCGGTAACCGGCCTCCAGCGCGGTCCCGACGGCGTGCTCGGCGTCCGCGTCGGGCACCTGCCAGACGCCGAAGCCGAGCTGGGGCATGAGGGAGCCGTTGTTGAGCTGAAGGGTGGGGACCTGCTGGTTCACGTCTGGTCGTTCCTCGCGTCGGCGGCGGTACAGCGTCGTACGAGGGGCGACAACCGGCCCCTCGTACGACCTATTCCCGCCATCCGCGGAGCGCTCACGAGGCCCCTCGGACGGCCCTCACGCGGCGCCCAGATACGCCTCCCGCACCAGCGGGTCCGCCCGCACCTCGGCCGCCGTCCCCTCGGCCAGCACCGTCCCGAGGTCCAGTACGACCACCCGCGCGCACAGGTCCATCACGAAGGCCACGTTGTGCTCGACCAGTAGCACCGCACAGCCCTCCTCGGCCGCCAGCCGCCGCACGACCCCGGCCAGCTGCCCGCGCTCGGGCGCCGACATCCCGGAGGCGGGCTCGTCCAGCAGCAGCACCCGCGGCGGATCGGCCACCGCACGGGCCAGTTCGACCATCCGGGCCTGCCCGACGGGCAGCCCGCCGGCGTACGAGGCCCCCAGCGCGCCGATCCCGCAGTCGGCCAGCACCCGCTCGCCGCGGACCCGGCGGGCCCGCTCCCGGGCGCGCCGGGCCGGGACGGCGAGGAGGTCGGCGGCCAACCCGCCCCCGCCGCCCCGCCACTCCTGCGCCACCAGCACGTTGTCGGCCACGCTGAGCTGCCCGAACAACTGCTGGCGCTGGAAGGTCCGGCGCATCCCGTGCCGGGCCCGCCAGACGGGGGAGCGCCGGGTGATGTCCGCTCCGTCCAACAGCAGCCGCCCCTGGTCGGGCCGGCGGATCCCGGACAGGACGTCGAAGAGGGTGGTCTTCCCGGCCCCGTTCGGCCCGATCAGCCCGCACACCTCGCCCGCCCGGATCCCGAGGTCCACCCCGGTCAGCGCCGTGACCCCGCCGAAGCGGACGCCGACACCCCTGGCCTCCAGCACGTAGCCGCTCATGACCCCACCCCGCTCGTCCCCATTCCCAGGTAGGCCTCGGTGAGCCGGTCCGCCTCCACCTCGGCCCGGGGGCCGCACCAGGAGACCCGGCCCTGGGCGAGGTAGGCGACGGTGTCGGCGATCCCGAGGATCCCGGCGGCCTTCTCCTCCACCAGGAGCAGCGCGGTCCCGGCGTCGCGCAACTCGGTGAGCAGCGCGTACACCTCCTCCACCACGCGCGGGGCGAGCCCGAGCGAGGGCTCGTCGGCGATCAGCACCTCGGGCGGCCGCTGGAGCAGGGGTGCCAGGGCCAGCAGTTGCTGCTCCCCGCCGGACAGTGCCCCGGCGGGCACGGCGCGGCGCTCGGCGAGGCGGGGGAAGCGCGCGTACACGGCCGCCCGGGCCCCGGCCTCCGTGAGGTACAGGGCGAGGTTCTCCTCGATGGTGAGCGCGGGGAAGAGTCCCCGGCCCTCGGGGGCGAGCAGCACCCCGGCCCGCGACCGCCGCACGGGGCCGTCGCGGGTGGCGTCCCGCCCGCGCACGAACACCGCGCCGCCCGTGACCGGCAGCAGCCCGGCGGCCACCCGGCACGCGGTGCTCTTCCCGGCCCCGTTGGGCCCGAGCACGGCGAGGATCTCCCCCTTGCGGACGGTGAGATCGACCCCGTGCAGCACGAGCCCCCCGTCGTACCCGGCGCTGATGGCGCGCAGCGCGAGCGCGGGCGCCGCGGGCGGTGCGCCCGAGGGGGCCCGGGGCGGGGCCCCGGTTTCCGGAAGGGACGGGACCCCGGTTTCGGAAAGGGGCGGGACCCCGGTCTCCGGAAGGGGCGGGGCGGGGGACGAGCTGCCCGCGGGGCCCCCCGCCCGCCGCTTCGCGAGCCGCACCGGCACGGCCGCGCAGTACCCGTCGGGATCGTTGGCCAGGGCCAGCCCCGCCAGGCCGAACAGGATCACCGGCAGGTGCGCGGACGGTGTCACGTAGTCGGACAGCAGCCGCGGAGCAACGGCGAACACGAGCCCCGCCACCACCGCGTACTGCGGCCGACGTACGCCCGCCGCCACCACGACCGCCAGCCACACCAGCCCCGTCAGGGCCGTGAAGTCCGTCGCCGTGATGCGGGTGTTGTACGAGGCGTACAGGACGCCCCCGAAGCCGGCCAGCCCCGCCGACAGGGTGAACAGCAGCAGCTTCGTCCGCAGCACGGACACCCCCGAGGCCACGGCCGCCGCCGGCGCCGACCGTACGGCCAGCATCGCCCGCCCCGACGGGGAGTTCCGCAGTGCGCCCAGCCCCGCGGCGACCACCGCGACCAGCACCACCAGGGCCACTCCCAGCGCCCGGTCGTCGGACAGGTCCACCGGCCCGAACACCGGCCGCGGGACCGACCACCCGGAATCGCCGTTCCGCAGCCACCTCAGCTGGAAGAGGACCTGGTCGGCGAGGAACGCCAGCGCCAGCGTGGCCAGCGCCAGGGACCTGCCCCCGAGCCGCAGCGCCGGCAGCGCGACCAGCGCCCCCAGCAGCGCCGCCGCGCACGTGCCCACCGCCAGCGCGGCCACGAACGGCCAGCCCCGGCTCATCAGCAGCCCGGCGACGAGCGCGGCCCCGGTCACGAAGGTGCCCTGGGCCAGGGACACCATCGCCCCGAGCCCGGTCACGACCGTGAAGGACATGAACACCAGCGCGATGGCCAGCCCCTGGGCGAGCAGCCCGCTCCAGAAGGGTGTGGTGACGGTGTAGAACGCCACGCACAGCAGTGCGCCGCCCGCCGCCCACACCCCCCACCGCCGCCCCCACGAGGCCCCCGCCAGATGGTCGACGGGCGGGGCGTCCACGGCCGCGACCCCCGCCGTCCGGGCCCTGCGGGTGAGCACCAGCAGCCCGCCGAACAGGATCAGGAAGGGCACCGCCGTACGGAAGCCCGTGATGCCCTCGGCGAAGGACGCGTACCCGGCCACCAGGTTCTGCAGGACCCCCAGCCCCAGCCCGCCCGCGAAGGCGAGCGGCACGGACGCGAACCGCCCGAGGACCGCCGCCGTGGCCGACACGAACAGGAACAGCGTGAAGTCGTGCGCCGACAGCCCCAGCAGCGGCGTCGCCAGCACCCCCGCCAGGCCCGCCAGCCCCGACGCGATCATCCACGCGGCCGACGACAGCCGGTCGGCGCTGATCCCGCGCAGTTCGGTCAGCGAGCGGTTGTCGACGGCGGCCCGCAGCAGCAGCCCGAGGCGCGTGTGCCGCATCAGCACCCACAGGGCCACCGCCACCAGCGCCGTCACCACCCAGGTGATCAGCTGGTCGGAGTCGATGCCGACGCCCTCGGCGAGCTGCCAGGACCGGGCGGGGCTCGGCCCCACCCCCGGCAGGCCGAACTGGTTCTCCGCCGGCTTCACCGGCGCGCCCGCGTCCGCCAGCAGGTCCACCGCCCACAGCCCGGCGGCCGGCAGCGCCACCAGCAGACCGATGGTCGCCACGATCTGGGCCGTCTCACCGACCCGCGCGAGCCGCCGGAACATCAGCCGGTCCAGCCCCCAGCCGAGACCGGGCGCAAGGACGAACACCACCAGCAGCGCCGCCGGGACCGCCGGCCAGCCCAGCCCCGAGTGCAGCTCGTAGAAGGTGAGCGCGCACAGGTAGGCGGTGGCCCCGTGCGCGAAGTTGAACAGCCCGGACGCCGAGTACGACAGCACCAGCCCGGTGGCGAGCAGTGCGTACAGGGCGCCGGAGACCAGACCGCTCAGTACGAAGACGAGCAGATCTCCCATGCCGCGGCCCTATTTGAAGGGGACGGGTTCGTAGCACGTGAACGGGACGGAGACCTCGTACGCGCCGTTCTTCAGCTGTACGAGCGCGCCGCAGCCGAAGCTGTCCTTCTGCCCCTTGGTTCCGCCCGGTCACCGACGAGGGTGCCGGTGTCGGAGAAGCCCTGCGCGGCGCTCTGGAAGGACTCGACGGTCAGGTCCTTGCCCGCCTTCCGTGCGATGGACACGAACAGGTCGGCCGACATGTACCCGGTCAGCATGTGCATGCTCAGCGGGACTTCCCGGCCGTCCGCGGCCGCCTTGATGTCCGCCTTGAACTGCGCCATCTGCGGGTCGGTCGACTCGAACGGCTGGAACTGCAGCAGGACGTGCACCCCGTCGAGCGCCTGCTTCGTGGCGTCCTTGGCGAGCAGGCCCGGGTCGTAGTCGGTCGGGTCGGACAGCAGCCCCTTGTACCCGCCGCGCTTGAGCGCCGTGAACAGCCCGATGTTGTTGGGGGTCTGCATCACGGAGACCACGGCGTCCGGGGCCTTGCCGCCGTTGCTCTCCAGGATCTCCTTCACGTACGCGGACCAGTCGCTGGGGACGGCGGTGGCGGGCACGGAGGCCTTGGCGTAGGAGACGGTGAACCCGGCGCTGGTGAAGCCCTGCTGGAAGGTACGGATGCCGAACTTCCCGGCGTCGCTGTCGTTGGCGATGACCGCGACCGACTTGCCCTGCGCCCCGCCGAGGATCCGGGCGATGCCCTCGGGCCAGGTCTGGTTCAGGGTGCCGCCGGGGGTGGGGACCAGGCAGCCGTTGAACCCGTAGACGTACTTGGGCCCGCAGAAGGAGGGCAGGGTGCCCCAGCCGAAGGTGGGGACCTTCTCCTGTTCCAGGAAGTCGGCTCCGGAGAAGGTCACCGAGCTCATGGGGGAGACGGCGAAGACCTTGTCCTGCTGGACGAGCTTGCGGGCGGCCGCCAGGTTCTTCGCCGGGTCCTGGCCGTCGTCCTCCGCGCCCAGGTAGTCGATCCTGCGGCCGTTGACGCCTCCCTCGGCGTTGGCCCTCATGTAGCGGGCCTTGGCGCCGAGGTCGGTGTCCTTCTTGCTGTAGCCGCTGGCGCTGGTCATCGACACGATGCCGCCGACCTTGATCGAGTCGGCGGTGATCCCGCGGGAGTCCCCGGGGCCGTCGCCGGGTCTGCCCGGGCTGGTGCCGTTCGTGGAGGCGGAGTTGCAGGCGGAGACGAGCGCGAGGGCCGCCGCCGCGGCGGCCAGGGTGCGGATCGGTCGCAACATGTCGGGGGATCCCCTCCGGTCGGAATCCCCGCATTCTGTGCGTGACCTGACGCACCGTCAATATTTACGGCAAAGAGAAATGACGGACCGTCAGTTGTACGGGAGGGGCGGCCGGCAAGGGGGCCGGACCTGCGGCGACCGTGACGAAGGGGTGATCGAGGCCAAGGGTGCCGGCGAGGCGCTCCGCCCGGTTACCGGCCTCGGCGTGCAGGGCCGCCTTCGACACGGCGAATCCTGACATATCCGACTAAGGTGGGTCGGAAAGGTAAAAAAGCATGTCCGGCGGCTCGTGGCATCCCCGCGCGCCGTCCGGCTGTCCCTGGAGGCGTGATGACCGTACCCTCCGACGCGGCGCCGCGGCACCCACAGAGCGACCCCGAGGACGTCCTCGGGCAGCTCGGAAACTCCTGGCACTGGGCGCTCGGCTTCGCCCTCGCGACCCTGATCCCGGGCATCCTGGTGCTCGTCTGGCCCGACGAGACGCTGCACATCCTGGCCGTGATCATCGGCCTGCAGCTGCTGGTGGCGGGCGGCTTCCGCTTCGTCTCGGCCTTCTCCCACCGCACCGACGGGGGCAGCAGCCGACTGGCCGGCGTCCTGATCGCCCTGCTCGCGTTCCTGGCCGGCGTCCTTGTGCTGCGGCATCCGATGCAGACCATCGGTGCGCTGTCCCTGATCGTCGGGGTGTTCTGGCTGATGACCGGAGTGCTCACGGCCTACGTCGCCATCGCCGACCGCGCGCTCGTGCACCGGGGCCTGACCTTCGCCCTCGGCGCCCTCGGCGTCGTGGCCGGAATCGTCGTGCTCTGCTTCCCGGTGGACTCCGCGGTCGCCCTGACGCGGCTGCTGGGCCTGTGGCTCGTCCTGCTCGGCGTGTTCGAAGTGGTGATGGCCTTCGCGCTGCGCTCGGCCACCCGCCGGACCGCGCCCCCACCGATGCCCAGGACGACGCCCCGGACGGGGTGAACGCCGGGCACCGTCCTCACGAGCACGACGAGCCGGGCACCCCCCTCACGACGAGTAGAGCGCCGCGACCTCCTTGGCGTACACCTTCTCGATCGCCCGGCGCTTCAGCTTCAGCGAGGGCGTCAGCAGCCCCCGCTCCTCCGTGAACTGCTCGCCCAGCACCCGGAACGTCCGGATCGCCTCCGCCTGCGACACCAGGGTGTTCGCGGCCACCACCGCCCGGCGGACCTCCGCCGTCAGCTCCGGGTCGTTCACCAGGTCCGCGGCCGGCAGCTGCGGCCGGCCGCGCATCGACAGCCAGTGCGCGATCCCGTCCATGTCCAGCGTGAGCAGGGCCGCGATGTACGGCCGGTCGTTGCCCACCAGCACGCACTGCGACACCAGCGGATGCGAACGGACCCGCTCCTCCAGCGCGGCCGGCGCGACGCTCTTGCCGTTGGAGGTCACCAGGATGTCCTTCTTGCGGCCGGTGATCGTGAGGTAGCCGCCCTCGTCCAGCCGCCCCAGGTCGCCGGTCGCCAGCCAGCCGCCGCGCAGCACCGCCTCCGTGGCGCGCGGGTCGTTGAGGTACCCGGCGAATATGTGGCTGCCCTGGAGCCACACCTCCCCGTCGTCCGCGATGTGCACCGCGCTGCCCGGGATCGGCCGGCCCACCGTGCCGTACTTCGTCGCGCCCGGCGGGTTCGCCGTGGCCGCCGCGCACGACTCGGTCAGCCCGTACCCCTCGTACACCGTGATCCCGGCGCCGTCGAAGAACAGCCCGAGGCGGCGCGACATCGCCGACCCGCCCGACATGGCGTGCCGCACCCGGCCGCCCATCGCCTCGCGGACCTTCCCGTAGACGAGCTTCTCGAAGAGCTGGTGCTCCATCCGCAGCCCGGCCGAGGGCCCCGGCCCGATGCCGAACGCCTTCCGCTCGCGCGCCTCCGCGTACCGCACGGCCGTCTCCACCGCCCGGTCGAAGGGGCCCGAACGCCCCTCCGCCTCCGCCTTGCGGCGGGCGGCCGCGAAGACCTTCTCGAAGACGTACGGCACCCCGAGCACGAAGGTCGGCCGGAAGGCGGCCAGATCGGGCAGCAGCTCCGCCGCCGCCAGCACGGGCTGGTGCCCCAGTTTCACCCGCGCCCGGACGGCGGCCACCTCCACCATCCGCCCGAAGACGTGGGCCAGCGGCAGGAAGAGCAGCGTCGACGGCTGCTCGCCCGGTCTGCCCTGGAACACGGACTCCCAGCGGGTCACCAGGGTGTCCGCCTCGTACATGAAGTTGGCGTGCGTCAGCACGCACCCCTTGGGACGGCCGGTGGTGCCGGAGGTGTAGATGACGGTGGCCGTCGAGTCCGGGGTCACGGCGCGGCGGTGGCGGTGCACGACGTCCTCGGCGACCCCGCGGCCGTCCGCGACGAGGTCCTCCACGGCTCCGGCGTCGAGCTGCCACAGGCGTTTCAGGTGGGGGAGCCGGTCGATGACCGAGCCCACGGTCATGGCCTGGTCCTCGTCCTCGACCACGCAGGCCGTGCAGTCGGTGTCGTACAGGATCCAGTGCACCTGATCGGCGGAGGACGTCGGATAGACGGGGACGGGCTGGGCGCCGATCGCCCACAGGGCGAAGTCGAAGAGGGTCCACTCGTACCGGGTACGGGACATGACGGCGACCCGGTCCCCGAATCGCACGCCCTGGGCCAGCAGCCCCTTGGCGAGCGCCAGCACCTCGGCGGCCAGCTCCCCCGAGGTGACGTCCCGCCACACACCGTCGCTCTTGCGGCCGAGCACCACCCGGTCCGGATCCTCCTGGGCGTGCCGGAACACGACGTCGGCCAGTCCGCCGACGGGCGCGCCCGTGACGACCGGTGGGACGGTGATCTCGCGCAAGGCCCCGCTCCTCTCCGCGCGCCGCCGCGAACGTACCTCACGGTCAAGGGGCGTTGATCGGCAATCGGATACCTCCACAAGACCTCCCCAGTGATCCACCGTCCCACGCCTCTGACGTGCGACGTTTCAGGGCTTCCGGCGCCGCGGTCGGGTCAGCCGGTGCGGCTGAGCCGGTCCGCGCCGCTGAGCACGGCCGCCGCCAGCGCCTCGGCCGCGGCGGAGGCGCGCGGCCCGCGGAGCAGCGCGAACTCCACCGGCCCCAGCTCGGGCAGCCCGGAGACCCGCACCAGGCCCGGCGGGATCAGCCCGCGGGTGTGCGCCATCACGCCGAGCCCGGCCCGGGCCGCCGCGATCAGACCGCTCAGGCTGCCGCTCGTACACGCGATCCGCCAGGACCGGCCCTCGCGTTCCAGCACCTCCAGCGCACGGGCCCGGGTGATGCCCGGCGGCGGGAAGGCAATCAGCGGAACGGGACGCTCCGGGTCAACCCGCAGCCCCTCCGCGCCGATCCACACCATCCGGTCCCGCCACACCAGGCGGCCCCGCTCGTCGCCCGGGCCGCGCCGCTTCGCCAGCACCAGGTCCAGCCGCCCCGCGTCCAGCCGCTCGTGCAGCGTCCCCGAGAGCTCCACCGACAGCTCCAGATCCACCTCGGGGTGCTCGTGGCGGAAGCCCTCCAGGATCTCCGGAAGCCGCGTCAGCACGAAGTCCTCCGACGCCCCGAACCGCAGCCGCCCGCGCAGCCGCGTCCCCGCGAAGAAGGCCGCCGCCCGCTCGTGCGCCTCGAGGATCGTCCGCGCGAAGCCGAGCAGGGCCTCGCCGTCCTCCGTCAACTCCACGCTGTGCGTGTCCCGTACGAACAGCGGCCGCCCCGTCGCCTCCTCCAGCCGCCGCACGTGCTGACTGACCGTGGACTGCCGCACGCCGAGCCGGCCCGCGGCCTGCGTGAAGCTGAGCGTCTGGGCCACCGTGAGGAACGTGCGCAGCTGGACGGGGTCGTACACACCCCCGATGCTAGGCCGTTCCCCCGGCCGCCGGTCCTCGTCGTGGCCGTTGACCTGCGCACGAGCGGTCCGCGGGGGCGGGGGGCGGCTGCTGCTGACCGCACCGGCGCGGGTTACCGTGTCCCTTCATTTCGAGGGGGACCACTGATGTCGTACACCACGGGGCCGGGGCCGTACCCGGGACAGCCGAATCCGCAGTGGGGAGGGAACTGGCCACCGCCCTTCCCGCCGCCGCCCAAGCCCGGCGTCATACCCCTGCACCCGCTCGCCGTGGGCGAGATCCTGGGCGGCGCCTTCACGACCTTCCGCCGGTACGCCAAGCCCCTGATCGGCGTCATGCTCGCCGTCCAGGCCATCGGGATCATGATCATGGTCGCCGCGATCGGCGCCACCGTCGCCGTCACGCAGGACCGGTTCGCCGCGCTCTTCGACCTCCCGCCGGGCGTGGACCCCGACGGCGCCGACGTGGCGGCCCTGTTCCTGTCCTTCGTACCGGCCGGTGTGCTCCTGCTGGTCGTGGTGACGCTGGGCGCGGCGATGATCGCCGCCCTGTGTCCCGCGGTGGTGCAGGAGGCCGTGGTCGGCCGGCCCACGACCTTCGTCGCGATGTGGAGCCGCAGCTGGTCCCGGCTGCCGTCGGTGCTCGGAACGCTGGTGCTGACCGGGCTGATCGTGGGCGGGCCGATCCTCGTCCTCTACGCGGTCTGCGTTCCGCTGATCGTCATGTCCTCCGAGGGCTCGGGCCCGCCGGCCGCGCTCGCCCTGCTGATCCCGGGCGTCCTCCTCTACATGCCGGTCGCGGTGTGGCTCATGACCCGGTTCGGCTTCGCGCCCGCCGTCGCCGTGTGCGAGGGTCTCGGCCCGGTCGCGTCCCTGCGGCGCTCCTCCCGGCTGGTCAACGGCGGCTGGTGGCGCGTGTTCGGCATCTCGATGCTCGGGTCCTTCGTGGCCGGCGCCATCGGCTACGCCATCCAGCTGCCCTTCGGCTTCGTCGGCATGGTCTCGCTCTTCCCCGCCCTGTCGGCGGGGAGCGAGGGCAACGCCGATCCGGAACAGATCCTCGTCGGGCTCCTCGTGTACGCGATCGCCGTCCTGGTCGGCGGCGCACTGAGCGCGCTCTTCCAGTACGGCTTCCCCTCGCTGGTAAACGCCCTGCTCTACGTCGACCTGCGGATGCGCCAGGAGAACCTCGCCGACGCCCTGATCGCCGCCGCCGGTGCCGCCCCCGCCCATGCCACCGCCGCCGGCCCCGGTCCCACCGCCACAGGTGCCGGTCCCGCCGCCGGTGCCGCCCCCGCCGACGCACCCGTCCCGGCCCCGCCGCCCGCCGCGGAGCCCGACGAGAGGTGACGTCCGCCCATCGCGGATCGTGATGACAGTGAGTGCGGTGTGCGGGTTTCCCGATCACCGCCCACCGTCGACCATGGAGGGAGCACGGTGCCCGGGTCGCCCACCCGGGCGCCACTCCCCCCGACAGCAAGTGAGCACCCCGCCCATGCGCCGCCCGCACCTGCCCGCCCGGCTGCCCCTGGACCCGTACGTCCTGGCGCTGCTCGGCACCGTCGGCCTCGCCACCCTGCTCCCCGCCCGCGGCGCGGCCGCCCCGATCGCCGACGGCGCCTCCACCGCGGCCGTGGCCCTGCTCTTCTTCCTCTACGGCGCCCGGCTCTCCACCCGCGAGGCACTCGAAGGACTGCGCCACTGGCGGCTGCACCTCACCGTGCTCGCCTGCACCTTCCTGCTCTTCCCGCTCCTCGGCCTGGCCGCCCGCGGCCTCGTGCCCACCGTCCTGACACAGCCGCTCTATGCCGGCCTGCTCTTCCTCTGCCTGGTCCCCTCGACCGTCCAGTCCTCCATCGCCTTCACCTCGATCGCCCGCGGCAACGTGCCCGCCGCGATCTGCGCCGGCTCCTTCTCCAGCCTGGCCGGCATCGTCCTCACCCCCCTCCTCGCCGTCGGGCTGCTCGGCGGCCACGCGGGCGGCTTCTCCCTCGACGCGCTCCTCAGGATCACCCTCCAGCTGCTGCTGCCCTTCCTCCTCGGGCAGTGCCTGCGCCGCTGGGTCGGCGGCTTCCTCGTCCGCCACAAGCAGGTCCTCGGCTACGTCGACCGCGGCTCGATCCTGCTCGTCGTCTACGCCGCCTTCAGCGCGGGCGTGACCGCGGGCATCTGGCACCAGGTCAGCCCGGCGCGCCTCGGAGCCCTGTTGCTGGTCGAGGCGGTCATCCTCGCCGTCATGCTGCTCGTCACCCGGTACGGCTCGGCCCGGCTCGGCTTCGACCGCGCGGACCGCATCGCCATCCAGTTCGCCGGGTCGAAGAAGAGCCTTGCGGCCGGACTCCCCATGGCCGGCGTGCTGTTCGGAGCCCAGGCGGGCCTCGCCGTGCTCCCGCTGATGCTCTTCCACCAGATGCAGCTGATGGTCTGCGCGGTCATCGCCCGCCGTCACGCCCGGGCCCCGGACCGGCAACCCGCCGCCGACCGTGTGGCGGAGGTCTCGCCCGCGGCCCAACAGCCCACCGGCCAGGCCCGATAACGTGCGGTGGTGACCTGGATGCGCCCGCTCGCCGCCCACGCCGAACGCCCCTGCACCCTCGTGGTCTGCCGCGGCTGCTGCTGCGGCGACCCCCGCAAGAACCCCGGCTCCGACCACGCGGGCCAACTGGCCCGGCTGCGCGAGGCCGCGGCCGCCTCCGGAGGCCGCCTGGCCGTCCGTACGAGCGAGTGCCTCGGCCCGTGCGCCCAGGCCAACGTGATCGTGGTGCAGCCCACCACCGAGGCCCGCCGCCGCGGTGCCCGCGCGGCCTGGTTCGGCTGGGCCCTGGACGACACCGCGACCGACGAGATCATCGCCTGGGCCGAATCCGGCGGCCCTGGCACCACCCCCGTCCCCCCCACCCTGGACCTCCACCGCATCGCCCCCCCGACCCCCAAGCCGGCCGCCGACACCGGGGGCCGCCGCGGCCGCCGGAAGGCTAGAGGGTGATCCGCTCCTCGCCCGCGTAGATGTTCATGTCCGGTCCCCGCAGGAAACCGACCAGCGTCATCCCCGACTCCAGCGCCAGGTCGACCGCCAGCGAGGAGGGCGCGGAGACGGCCGCCAGGACCGGGACGCCCGCCATCACGGCCTTCTGCACGAGCTCGAAGGAGGCCCGGCCCGACACCAGCAGGACCGCGCCCGTCAGCGGGAGCCGGCCGGCCTGGAACGCCCGGCCGACGATCTTGTCGACCGCGTTGTGCCGGCCCACGTCCTCACGCAGGTCCAGCAGCTCGCCGCCCGCCGTGAACAGCCCCGCCGCGTGCAGTCCGCCCGTACGGTCGAAGACCTTCTGGGCCGCGCGCAGCCGGTCCGGGAGCGCGCAGAGCACCTCCGCGGGGACCCGCACCGGATCGGCGGCGATCCCCGGGAACCGGGTCGCCGTACGGACCGCGTCCAGGCTGGCCTTGCCGCACAGGCCGCAGGAGGAGGTCGTGTAGACGTTCCGCTCCAGCGTGATGTCCGGCACCGGGACCCCGGCGGCCAGCTGCACGTTGACCACGTTGTAGGTGTTCGAACCGTCCTCGGTCGCCCCCTCGCAGTACGTGACGGCCTGTACGTCCGACGCGGCCGCGAGCACTCCCTCGCTGACCAGGAAGCCCACCGCGAGCGCGAAGTCGTCGCCCGGCGTACGCATCGTGATGGCCAGCGGCTTGCCGTTCAGACGTATCTCCAGCGGCTCCTCGGCCACCAGCGTGTCCGGGCGGACGCCGGCCCCGCCGTTCCGGATCCGGACGACGCGACGACGTTCGGTGACCCGTCCCATGGTGATCAGCCCTCCCCTTCTGTTTTCTCGCCGGTACCCGACGACCTCATTCTCCCGGTTCCGCTTCCCGCGACGCTCCCGGCAGGTGGATCCTCGGGAAGCTCCAAAATCCGGGGCCGGAATCCTGTCGGGTCACACGCACCCGTACCCACCAGTAGCAGGCAAAGCTGGGTGATCCAGACTTCCGTACAAGGGGGGACCCCGCCCATGACCGGTTCACGCGTGGTGGCGCTAGGGCACTACCAGCCCGCGAAAGTGCTCACCAACGAGGACCTCGCGGCCATGGTGGACACCACCGACGAGTGGATCCGGTCCCGCGTCGGCATCCGCACCCGCCACATGGCGGGCCCGGACGAGCCGGTGGACGAGCTGGCCTACCAGGCGGCGGGCAAGGCGCTGGCCGGCGCCGGTCTGACCCCGGACGACATCGACCTCGTCCTGGTCGCCACCTCCACCGCGATCGACCGTTCGCCCAACATGGCCGCGCGCGTCGCCGCCAAGCTGGGCATGGGCGGCGGCCCCGCCGTGATGGACATCAACGTCGTCTGCTCGGGCTTCACCCACGCCCTGGCCACCGCCGACCACGCCATCCGCGCCGGCTCCGCCACCCGCGCCCTGGTCATCGGCGCGGACAAGATGACCGAGATCACCGACTGGAACGACCGCACCACCTGCGTGCTCACCGGCGACGGCGCCGGCGCGGCCGTCGTCGAGGCCTGCGAGGAGCCCGGCATCGGCCCGGTGCTGTGGGGTTCGGTCCCGGAGATGGGCAACGCGGTCCGGATCGAGGGCTCGCCGCCGGTCTTCGCCCAGGAGGGCCAGTCCGTCTACCGCTGGACCACCAGCCAGCTCCCGCCGCTCGCCCGCAAGGTGTGCGAGAAGGCCGGCATCACCCCCGAGGACCTGGCCGCGGTCGTCCTGCACCAGGCGAACCTGCGGATCATCGAGCCGCTCGCCGCCAAGATCGGCGCCGTCAACGCCGTCGTCGCCCGCGACGTCGTCGACTCCGGCAACACCTCGGCCGCCAGCATCCCCATGGCCCTGTCCAAGCTGGTCCAGCGCGGCGAGATCCCCTCCGGCGCCCCGGTCCTGCTGTTCGGCTTCGGCGGCAACCTCTCCTACGCGGGCCAGGTCATCAGCTGCCCGTAGGCGTCGCCGTGCAGCCGGGGGTCCAGCGCACCTCGGCTCCCAGCGTCCCCAGCAGCACGACGACGAGCGCCACCAGCTGCCACAGCCCGGAGGCGCCCGTGCCGACCGGGACCGTCGCCAGGACGAGCACCAGCGCCGCCGCCCGGAACCGGGCCGGGCCGATCCCGAGTACGGCCCGGAAGGCCAGGTCCCCGGCGAGGTAGACGGCGACCCCGCCCGCGAGGGCGAGCGCCGGGCCGGTGTGCAGGTGCTCGCCCAGGTGCCCGATGGTCTTCTTGACGCCGGCCGCGAAGGCGGCGATCCCGAGCAGCATGGGCAGGAAGGCGTAGTAGTACGCGAGCATCGCCAGCTTGAAACGGTTCTCCGGCGGCGTCTCGGCGAAGACCTCCTCGGCCCGGCCCTCGTCGCGTACGAAGTACATCCACCACAGCGCCGACGCGACGGCGAGCGCGAGGAAGGCGCCCCCGGCGATCCCCACGGACAGCGGCAGCGAGCCGGTCCCGATGCCGATCGCGATGACGGACTCGCCGAAGACGATGATCAGCAGCAGCCCGTGCCGCTCCACGAGGTGCCCGGAGCTCATGCCGCCGAGCTGGTCGCTGACGGTCGTCACCGCGGTCACCGCCTCGGCGGGCTCCGCCCCGCTCGCCGCCACCCGCTGCACCAGCTGCGGCACGGCGAACTGGATCAGCAGGGCGAGCAGCCACAGCCCCCAGGCGGGCGGCCCGTCGAAGAAGCCGGCGGCCAGCACCGACAGCGCGCACAGCAGGTTGGGGAGCGCGAACCAGAGCACCCCGGACCCGTGCGCCTGCGTGTAGAGGGCGCTGTGCACGAGGACGACGAAGACGTACCCCAGGCCGAAGGCGATCCCACCGGCGCCGAACGCGGTGGGCACGGCCAGCGCGCACACCAGGAACGCCCCCATGGCCAGCATGAGCAGGACCCGCCGGACGGTCCGGTCCGGCGGCACCTGGTTCGTCAGGTGCGCGTAGCCCCCGTACATCCAGAACAGCACGGTGAAGATCAGCACCACCTGTCCCGCTCCCCGCGGGGTCAGGTCGTCCGCCAGCAGCACCGTCAACTGCGTGATGGTGAAGACGAAGACGAGGTCGAAGAACAGCTCCAGCGTGCTGACGCGGTGCTCGGTTTCCATGCGCGGCTCCCCCCGGATGTGTGCGCAGCCATCCGACCGCCCGGCCTCCCGCATGTCCAGCCGGTATCACCATCCGGAAGTTCCGGGGCCCCCTCGCCCACCCCCGCCCGCCCCGGCGAGACACCCCGTCTCGGTACGGCCGTCGGTGCATGCCCGCAGGTCAGACCGGCGTGGCGGACGTCCACCGCTCGGATATGTGGTCGGAAGCCCGCCGATCCTTTGCTATTGTTGTCCATGTCGCCGCGGGAAACCGGGGCCGACCACCTGGTCCGGGTGGCGGAATGGCAGACGCGCTAGCTTGAGGTGCTAGTGCCCTTTATCGGGCGTGGGGGTTCAAGTCCCCCCTCGGACACCGGAAAGAACCCCACACATCGTGTGGGGTTCTTCTTTTTTGTCGTTCACGCGTTGTGCCGTCCACGCGTTGTGCCGTTCACGTGCTCAGGACCACCAGGCCCGTCGGGGTGGTCAGGCTGCCCGGGGTGACCGACGTGAAGGTGTGGGGCAGGGACAGGCGGGGCTGGGCGCCGGCCGGGGCGGCGTCGAAGAGGTAGGCCGCCCCCGCCGTGGTGTCGCTGACCAGGTGGGGGCCGCCCGGGGTGGCCGTGGCTCCGGTGAGCGGGGTGCGGAAGAGCCGGCGCAGGTGGCGGAGGGTCTCCGGGGTGACCGGGGCCCGCATCGGCACGGGCCGAGCCGGGGGCTCCGTGACGGGGGCGTCCGCGCCGGCCGGGGCGGCGGCCGCGCCGTCCGGGGGGATCGCGCCGGTCAGGAGCAGCGCCAGGAGGACCGGTACGGCCTTGCGGCGCAGGGCCGCGGTGGCCTCGGGCAGTCGGTGGGCATGGATCGCGGGCAGGGAGAGCGCGAGGCTCCCGGCCGCGTCGCCGGTGGCGATCGGGACCGCCGAGCAGACGACTCCGGGGGAGTACTCGAGCAGGTCGAAGACGGGCGCGCCCGGAGCGACCGCGTCCAGCGCGCTGAACAGCACCCTGCTGTCGGTGATCGTCCGCGGGGTGAGCCGGGCGGTCCGGTGCCGGGCCACGTGATCGGCGCGGCGGTCGTGGTCGAGCTGGGTCAGCAGGCACTTGCCGACCGCGCTGGCGTGCGCGGCCGCCCGGAAGTCGACCCACTCCCGCACCGGTGGGGTCGCGGGCCCGTCCGCCATCTGCGTGATCCGGACCTCGCCCTCGGCGTACCGGCTCAGGTACACCGCGGCGCCCGCGCTGTCCCGGGCCAGGGCCAGGGTGCGCTGGAGCTGGCCGGCCAGGCCGTGGCCGCCGGGGGCGGCCAGCCGGTCCAGGGCGGGCCCGCGCGCGTACACCCCCGCGCCCGGGCGGTACGCGTACTCCTCCTCGCACAGCATCGACAGGAGCGGGCGCAGCTCCCCCTCGGAGAGGCCCGCCGCCCGTGCCAGCCGGGCGGCCCGCACCCCGAGCGGGTGCCGTTCCAGGACGCGTACGACGGCCAGGGCACGGCGGGCCTCCGCCAGGGCCTCGCTCGTCCCGCCCTGGACGACGGTCCCGCGGGCCGCCGCCGTCAGTGCGGGGTGGCGCAGCGGTCCGGCGGCCGGCCGGGCCGTGGCCACCGGCGCCGGAACGGTCGCCGTCGCCGCCACCGAGACGGGCGGCGCCTGGAACGCGGCCAGCACCCCGGACAGCCCGGGCCGCGGCAGCGGCACCGGGCCCAGGTCGGGGTCCTCGAACTGGTCGACGTAGCGCAGCACGGCCGCCTGCGCGCACAGTCGGACCTCCCGCAGGTCCCGCCGCCCGCCCGGCCGGAAGCCGCGGCGGCCCAGCTCGCGCGCCCAGTGCCGGGCGTCGTGGTGTTCACCGCGCCGGGAGTGGTCGAGGAAGAGGCAGTACGCGGCGGCGGCGGTCGGCGGGCTGCCGGAACCGGCCGCGAACTGCCACCAGAAGCGGGAGCCTTCGCGCAGCCCGGCGAGGTGCAGCAGGCAGCCGAAGACGACCGCGCCGGCCAGGTCGGTGCGCCCGCCGGTGCCGAACGTGTCGAGGTGCGCCCCGGCCTTCGGTGCGCACACCGAGGCCAGGCAGACGGCCTTGAGGTCGCGCCGGGCCCGTTCGGCTTCGAGCGGGCAGTCCCGGGCCGGGTCGCTCCAGCCGTAGGCGGACCGGCGTCGGGCCCGGTGGCCGGGGACCGGCCCGTGCGGCGTGGGGCGCAGCAGCCGGGCCTCGGCCGCGCCGAGGTCGTAGTACCGGTAGCGGTCGCGCACGGCGGCCCTGGCGAGGAACTCGGCGAGCGAGCGGGGGGGTCCGTCGCCGTCCCGCCGCTCCTGGGGTTCGTACCGCTTCATGAGCCGGCGGATTCGGCTGGTTCGTCGGACGTGTCGAGGAGGCGCGCGAGCCGCCGGTGGGCCTGGCCGAGGTAGGAGCGG
The DNA here is from genome assembly GCF_042871845.1 of Streptomyces sp. NPDC005533. NCBI lineage: Bacteria > Bacillati > Actinomycetota > Actinomycetes > Kitasatosporales > Streptomycetaceae > Streptomyces > Streptomyces sp. NPDC005533. The sequence continues at coordinate 28,043 of NZ_JBIAJH010000017.1, forward strand.
ACCGTGGCCTCGTCGACGCCCATCACGGCGGCGGCCTCACCGGGGGTGCACTGGAGCCCGTACCGCAGGAGCACGGCGTCGCGCTGGCGCTCGGCGAGCCGGGAGACGGCGGAGTAGAAGCGGATGGTGTCGGTCAGTACCTCGTACTGGTCGGCGTGGGCCTCCTTGAGGGCGGCCTCGAAGGCGCTGATGACCATCGGCTCGGGCTGCTGCTGCCAGGGGTGGCGCCGGCCCTGCCGGTCGACCAGGCAGTGCTTGAGCACGGTCCACGCGTAGGCGTCGAGGCGGTCCATGTGGAGCATCCGGAGCCATTCGCCCATGATCGAGTCGAAGGTGGCGTCCACCGCCTCCTCCGCCGCCGCGTCGGACCCCAGGTGCAGGTACGCGAAGCGCATGTACGCGGGCCGCCGATTGGCGTGGAAGGCCCAGTACGACAGGCGCGCCGTCGGCTGCCACTGGCTCATGGGAGTCGGCCGCCGACGCCGGCTCGGTAGTCCCACGGCCCCACCGGACTCCTCCGGTCCGCCATCGTTCACCGCTCCACCTCATCCCCTGTGCGCAGAACAGGAAAGCAGCGCGGGCGCACTCGGAGGGCGCAGAGAAGAAACCTGGAAGCATTGCGTCGGTGATGATCGACCTGTGATCGATGTCGATCGCACGGGGCTTCAGCCAGCGCATATGCATATGCCTGCTGCCGGTGCCGCCGGACCACCGTCCGACGGCCGGCGGTCGGGCGGCGGGCGGCGGGCGGTCCGCCTGTACCATGGGCCCGATCGCGAGGGCCGTGACGGAGAGGTCACTGCCCTCGCTTTTGCGTTATGTCCCCAAGAACAAATGCGGCGCGTGGCCTTTCGGCGGTTCGATACGATGAACCGCACTCACAGTCCGTCACGTCACGTGGTACCGCACAGAGGAAATGGAGCATCCGAGGATGGCTCGACACCTGATCACCAGCGCGCTTCCGTACATCAACGGGATCAAGCACCTGGGCAACATGGTCGGGTCGATGCTTCCGGCGGATGTGTACTCCCGGTACCTCCGCCAGCGCGGCCACGACGTCCTCTACATCTGCGCCACCGACGAGCACGGCACCCCCGCCGAACTCGCCGCCAAGGAGGCCGGCATCTCGGTCGCCGAGTTCTGCGCGCAGGCCCACGACGCCCAGAAGGCGGTCTACGACGGCTTCGAGCTGTCCTTCGACTACTTCGGCCGCAGCTCCTCCGCGCAGAACCGCGAGATCACCCAGCACTTCGCGCGCCGGCTCCAGGAGAACGGCTTCATCGAGGAGCGCGCGATCCGGCAGGTCTACTCGCCGGTCGACGGCCGCTTCCTGCCGGACCGCTACGTCGAGGGCACCTGCCCGCACTGCGGCTACGACAAGGCCCGCGGCGACCAGTGCGAGAACTGCACCCGCGTCCTGGACCCCACGGACCTGATCGAGCCCCGCTCGGCCATCTCCGGCTCCACCGAGCTGGAGGTCCGCGAGACCAAGCACCTCTTCCTCCTGCAGTCCAAGCTCCAGCACGAGGTCGAGGCCTGGGTCTCCGAGCACGAGGAGGAGTGGCCGCAGCTCGCCTCCTCCATCGCCCGCAAGTGGCTGACCGAGGGCCTGCACGACCGCGCCATCACCCGCGACCTCGACTGGGGCGTCCCGGTCCCGGCCGACACCTGGCCCGAGCTCGCCGCCGAGGGCAAGGTCTTCTACGTCTGGTTCGACGCCCCGATCGAGTACATCGGCTCCACCAAGGAGTGGTCGGACCTGGACCCGGCGAACCGCGACTACAAGTCGTGGTGGTACGAGGCCGAGGACGTCCGCTACACGCAGTTCATGGCCAAGGACAACGTCCCGTTCCACACGGTGATGTTCCCCGCCACCGAGCTGGCGACCCGCGAGCCGTGGAAGAAGGTCGACTACGTCAAGGCCTTCAACTGGCTGACGTACTACGGCGGCAAGTTCTCCACGTCGCAGAAGCGCGGCGTCTTCACCGACCAGGCGCTGGAGACCCTCCCGGCCGACTTCTGGCGCTACTTCCTCATCGCCAACGCGCCCGAGTCCGACGACTCGTCGTTCACGTGGGAGCACTTCGCCGCCACGGTCAACAAGGACCTCGGCGGCACCCTCGGCAACTTCGTGAACCGCGTACTGACCTTCTCCCGGAAGAAGTTCGGCGACGAGGTCCCCGCCGGCAGCCCCGCCGGCGATGTCGAGGCCAAGCTGGGCGAGCAGATCGCCGAGCTGCTGGCCGAGTACGAGGGCCACATGGACTCCCTCCAGTACCGCAAGGCGGCGGCCGCGCTGCGCGCCCTGTGGTCGGCCGGCAACGCGTACCTCGACGAGAAGGCCCCCTGGCTGGAGGTCAAGACCGACCTCGACGGTGCGGCGCTCACCCTGCGCACCGCGATGAACCTCATCCACCTCTACTCGGTGGTCTCCGAGCCGTTCATCCCGGCCTCGGCGCGCGTCATGCGCTCCTCCTTCGACCTCGCCGACGACACGGCCGCGTGGATCACCCCCGAGCAGGCCAAGGCCCTGGACGCGGTCCCCGCCGGTACGCCGTTCACCGTGCCGCCGGTGCTCTTCGCGCGGGTCACCGAGGAGGACCTGGAGTCCTACCGCGAGCGCTTCGGCGGTTCCCCGGAGGCCTGAGCCTTCGAGTGACCACCACGCGTCAGGGGGCGCGACCTTTCGGGGTCGCGCCCCCGACACGTGCCCGCGAGGCGGCGGCCGCCCGGGCATTTTGCCTGACGGCCCCCGCACATTGGATAGTTGCACTATCCTTCCGTCCGTGGATCAGCTGATCGCCGAAGACCCGACCCGTATGGGACCGTACCGCTTGATCGCCCGGCTGGGCGCGGGCGGCATGGGCCTGGTCTACCTGGGCCGCTCCGAGGGCGGCCGTACCGTAGCCGTGAAGGTGGTCCAGGCCGAGTTCGCCGGGAACCCCGAATTCCGCAGGCGGTTCGCCCGCGAGGTGGCCGCCGCGCGCCGGGTGGGCGGCAGCTGGACGGCGGCGGTGCTCGACGCCGACACCGAGGCCCCCGTGCCCTGGGTGGCGACCCAGTACATCCCGGGGCCCGACCTGCAGGCCGTGGTGGCCCGGCAGTTCGGGCCGCTGCCCGAGGACTCGGTGCGGACCCTCGCCAACCGGCTCGCGCTCGCGCTGCGGGCCGTGCACGACGCCGGCCTGATCCACCGCGACCTCAAGCCGTCCAACGTGCTGGTCACCGTCGACGGGCCCCGCGTCATCGACTTCGGCATCGCGCGGGCGATGGACAGCCTGACCGGGGACAGCCTGCTCACCCGGACCGGGATGCTGATCGGCTCACCCGGGTTCATGTCCCCGGAGCAGGTGCGCGGACTCGAACTGACCCCCGCCAGCGACGTCTTCTGCCTCGGCGCGGTCCTCGTGTACGCCGCCACGGGGCGCATGCTCTTCGGCGCCAGGGACACCGGTCTGAACGCCCACCTCTTCCGGATCGCCGAGGAGGAGGCCGACCTGACCGGCGTACCGGAGTCGCTGGTCGACCTCGTCGGCGCGTGCCTGCACAAGGACCCGGCCCGGCGGCCCACCCCCGACGAGGTGGCGGCGCGCACGGCGGCGGACGCACCCGGGGAATGGCTCCCGGGAGCGGTACTGGCCCAACTGGGGCGACATGCCGCGCGGCTGCTGGACTACGCCCCGGCGTCGCCTCCCGGAGTCGGAGGCGGCGCCGGAGTCGGAGTCGGAGTCGGAGGCGGCGAGGACCCGTCCGGTATGCCCGCCGCGGCGCCGGATCCCCGGCTCGTACCGGCGCAGTCCCGGCAGGAGCCCTCCCCGTACGGGTCACCGCCCGCGTACGCCCCCACGCCCCCCGGCCACTTCGGCCCCGCGGACGGCTTCGGCCCGGCCCCGGTCCCCGTCCCCGGCGACCCGTCCGCCCCCGCGCCCCCGCACCCCCGGCGGTGGTGGGGCCTCGCGGTCCTCGCCCTGACCCAGCTGCTGGTGCTGGTCGACGCGGCGCAGTTCAACCTGCTGGGGCCGCAGCTGCACGCCGGTTTCGGCGTCAGCGGCGACGGCATCGGCCCGGCCTTCAGCGCCTACCTGGTCGCCCTCGGCGGACTGCTGCTGGTCGGCGGGCACCTCGCCGACCTGCTCGGTGCCCGGCGGATGCTGGTGGCCGGCCTGACCGGGTTCGCGGTGGCCGCGGTGCTCGGCGGCGCGGCCGACGGCTCCGGGCTGATGATCACCTCCCGCGCCCTGCAGGGCGCCTGCGCCGCCCTGCTCGTCCCGGCAGCCCTGTCCCTGGTGACCACCGGTTTCACCGACCCCCGGGAACGCGGCCGGGCCTTCGGGATCTACGTCGGGGTCACCGCGGGCGGCAGCGCGCTCGGCCTGTTCACCGGCGGGTGGCTCGCCGAGATCCTCGCGTGGCGCTGGGCCCTGTGGTCGGTCGTCCCGCTCGCCGTGCTCGCCCTGATCGGCGCGCGAACCCTGCTGCCGGACCGCCCGGACCGCCCGGGCCGTACCGGCGCCCGGTTCGACGCACCCGGGGTGCTCCTCGGCTCGGCGGGACTCGCGGCCCTGACCTACGGCCTCGTCGAGGTCGAGACGGGCGGCTGGGCCGTCCCCCTGACCCCGTTGCTGCTCGTGGGCGGCGCGGCGCTGCTCGCCGCCTTCCTGTGGTGGGAGACCCGGACGTCCGACCCGCTGCTCCCGGCGTACGTCCTCGCCGACCGGAGCCGCCTCGCCGCCCTCCTGGCCGTCCTGTTCACCGGCGCCGCCACGGTCGCCCTCCTCTCCGCCCTGGCGTTCTTCGCCCAGCAGATCCGGGGCGAGGGACCGGCCGCGTCCGGGACGGCCCAGCTGCCCCTGGTCGCCGCCGCGCTCGTGACCGCCACCCAGGTCTCCGGCCGGCTGCTGCCCCGTCTCGCACCCCGCGTGCTGGTGCTGCCCGGCCTGCTGTTCACGGCCCTCGGGCTGGCCCTGCTGGCCGGTGTGGGGGGCGCGGCCACCTACGTGACAGGGGTGCTGCCCGGCATGCTGCTCACGGGCGTCGGTCTGGGCCTGGCCCTCGTCCCGCTCTCCTCCCTCGCGACCGCCGGGCTGACCCCGCGGCACGCCGGCGGGGCCTCGGCGGCCCTCGGCGTGGCCCACCACCTGGGGCAGTCGATCGGCGGGGCCGTGCTCGGCACCGTCCTCATGAGCCACCTCGACGGGGTCTCGGACGACACCGACCTGTTCGCCCGGATGCTGGACTCCTACACGACCACCCTGTGGTGCGCGGTCGGCGGCCTCCTCCTCGCGGCCCTGCCGGCCGCCCTGCTCATCAGGACCGGAACCCCGCGGCGGCCCCAGGCACACTGATCACGAGCGCCGTCGGACCCGTCACCCCGTCACCCCGTCACCCCGTCACATCACCGCGCCCAGCGTCAGGAAGCCGCAGACCAGCACCGCGAGGATGGCCAGCAGGGGCCAGACGAAGCGCAGGTACTTGTCGTAGCCGACCTTGGCCAGGGCCACGCCGCCGACCACCACGGCCGTCGTGGGGACCCACAGGTTCATCCAACCGCTCGCCGACTGCCAGGCCGTGACGGCCAGGGCGCGGGAGACCCCCGCGAAGTCGGCGAGCGGGGCCAGGATGGGCATCGCGAGGGTGGCGTGGCCGGAGGTGGAGGGGATCAGGAACGCCAGCGGGAGGTTGACCAGAAAGACCAGCACGGCGAAGGCCGCGGACGAGGTGCCCTCGACCACGCCCTCGATGGAGTGCAGCACGGTGTCGGTGATCATGGAGTTGTTCATGATGACCGTGACCCCGCGGGCCAGCATGATGACCAGGGCCGGGGAGATGAAGTCGGCGGCGCCCCGGATGATCGTGGCACTGAGCTTCGCCTCTCCCATCCGCGCCACCAGGCCCACCAGCACCGCCGCGCAGAGGAACAGCGCCGAGAGCTCCGGGAAGGACCACTGCAGTTCCCAGGAGTACGGGCCCGCCTCGGCCTCGCCGGTGAGCGCGCCGGACCAGGGCACCACAGAGAAGATCATGAAGGAGAAGACGAGGACGACGAGCACCAGCACCGTCCTGTGCAGGCGGGTCAGTTCCGGCTCCTCCTGGTCGGCTCCCGTCGCCCTCTGCTCGCGGTCGCCGGGCAGGAAGCCGCACACGGACGTGGCCGGGTCCTTCTGCACGCGCCTCGCGTACCGGACGACGTAGAGGATGGTCACGGCCGTCAGCACCACCCACATCGCGAAGCGCAGCGCGATGCCGTCGCCCAGCGAGATCTCGGCGGCCGAGGAGGCCACCCCGGTCGCGAACGGGTTCACGGTGGAGCACAGGACGCCGATGCCCGCCCCGAGGACGGCCGTGCCGACGGCGACGAGCCGGTCGTAGCCGAGGGCGAGCATCATCGGGACCAGCAGACCGTAGAAGCCGAGGGTCTCCTCAGCGAAGCCCTCCACCGTGCCGAGGACCGAGAACACCAGCATGACGGCGGCGATCAGCAGCGCCCCGCGGTCGCGCAGGCGGTGGGCGAGGAGGGCGATGCCGCGGTCGAGGGCGCCGGTGGCGAAGACGACCGTGATGAACGCGCCGATGGCGAGGACGAAGAGGAAGACGCCCGCGCTGCCGTACAGATCGCCGCTGAAGCCGGGGCCGACCTCGCCGGTCCGCTCGTCCCGGATGCCGTAGAGGCCGTTCACGGGGGAGAGGAACAGGTCGTTCAGGCGCTCGGTGAAGCTCTGGGTGTCGGGGACCCGGTGGTAGGTCCCCGAGAGGGGGACGCCGCTGTCGTTGCGCTCGTACCGGCCCGCTGGGACGAGGAAGGCCAGCAGCCAGACCGCCACCGTGACCACGGCCAGGATCGTCAGTGCGCTCGGGAAGGTGAACGTGCGGGCCGCAGGCTCCTCTTCCGGCGCCGGGGCCGGGGCGCCGGGTCCGGGGGGTGCGGTGGTCACCGGGCGCTCCCGGCGTCGGCCCGGCGCTCCAGGCTGCTCGGGCTGTCCGGTTCCATCCGCCACCATCCCTGTGAGGGGTCGCCTCCCCCGAGCATGGGGCGCGGGCGGGGCGGGTGCCGTGATGGACTGCGCCGGGTGAGTGAACCGGCCGGCCCCCCGGCCCCCGGTCCGCCGGTCCGCCGCTCAGCCGGTCCGTACGAAGGTCCGCACCGCCGTGTCGAAGTAGCCGCGGGCCTCACCGGAACGCCCGACCGGCGCAGAGACCCACACGTCGTACAGCCGGCCGCCCTCCTCCCAGCACAGGTCGCGGGTGTGCCGGGGGCCTTCGGCCGCCGAGAAGCCGTCCCAGGTGAACAGCCAGAGGGCGGCCTCGTGGCCGTCGTGCGTGCTCGCCACGACCTCCGCGTCCCGGTAGCCGGGGTTGTTCGACGGCCCCTTGGCGTGGGCCCGTTGGTGCACGGCGAGCGGTCCGCCCGATTCGGGTTCGGCCACCTTGACGCCGATGCGGAAGGTCTCGTCGGGGGACATGTAGAAGATCCGCGAGCCCTCGACCTTGCGCGTGAAGCCGAGGGGGACGGCGAGCGAGAAGCCCGCCGGATCCTCGACCACGCGGTAGCCGGCGGGGGCGGCCTTGTCGTCGGAGGCGGGGGGAACCGGCCGCGGCGCCGCCGGACTCGCCGTCCCGGTCCGCCCGCCGGGGCCGCCGGGGGAAGCCGTGGGAGTGGGGGGTGCGGGCGTGGCGGGTCCGGGAGGCGCGGAGGCGACCGCGTCCGCGGCCGTGCTGCGGCCGCCCGCGCCCCCGCTCGTGGACGCCTGCCGCGGACGATCGTCGTCGTTCATCATCAGGGCGGCGGCCGATACGCCCGCGCCGGCGATCGCGGCCACCAGCAGGCCGGCGATCAGCGCGGCCGCCGGCCTGCGCCTCGTGGCGGAGGGGACGGCCGGGGCCGCGGCGGCCGGGGTGGTGACGGGCGCCGTCGCCGGCACGGACGGGGGCACCGGCGTCGGCGCCGACGCCGCCGCGGGCACCGGTACGGGCGGTGGTGTCGGGGCGGGTACCGGTGCGGCGGGCCGGGCCGCGTCCTGCGTCGGCGGGTGCTCGGGGGCGGCCGCCGCGTACGCCCGCAGCAGCCGCTCCGCCTGCTCCGCCCCCAGCCGCTCCGCGGGATCGCGCTCCAGCAGCCCCCGCACCACCGGCAGCAGCGGTCCGCACGCGGCGGGCGGCCGGATCTCGGCGTAGACCACCGCGTGCAGCACCCCGCCGAGCGAGTCCCGCCGGAACGGTGAGGCGCCGCTCACGGCCGCGCACAGCAGGGCGCCCAGCGACCACAGGTCGGACTCGGGCCCCACCGGCGTCTGCGCGGACATCCGTTCGGGCGCGGTGTACTCGGGGGAGCCGACGAAGGCCCCCGTCGAGGTCAGCGTCGTCGCGCCCGCGACCTGCGCGATCCCGAAGTCCGTGAGGACGGGCCGCCCTCCCGGCGCCTCCAGCAGGACGTTCGCCGGCTTGATGTCCCGGTGCAGCACACCCGCGGCGTGCGCCGCGCGCAGGGCGCCGAGCAGGGCGATCCCGATCCGGGCGCCCTCCGCCGGGTCCACCGGGCCGGTACGGGACAGCCGGTCGGCGAGGGAGCCGCCCTCGACCAGCTCCATGACGATGTACGGGCGTTCGTCGTCCTCGACGATGTCGTGCACCACGATGATGTGCGGGTGCTTGAGCTGCGCGGCCGCGCGCGCCTCGCGGAGCGTGCGCTCGCGCTGGAGCAGGGCCTCGCCCTCGGACAGCGCGGGATCGAGGGCGACCTCCTTGACGGCGACGTTCCGGCCGAGCAGCTGGTCGGTGGCGCGCCACACGACGCCCATGCCACCGCGGCCGAGCTTGGCGTCCAGCCGGTAACGCCCGGCGATGATTCGGGCGTTCTCCCCCTGGGTTGCCATGGCGCCATCATGCCGCATCTGCGGTGCGGGGCGGTGCGGGGCCGGGGCGGACGCACGCACGCCTGGGCGCACGACGGGGTGACGTGATCCCCGCGTCCGGGTTCCCGTTCCGTCCGCGGCGTGTCGATCCGGGGCCTTGATCGTTTCTTCAGCGGTGACCATGCATCGGCCGCGGAACTTCGGGAGGACGCGCGTGACCGCTTGGCAGTACTTCGCCGGGGCGGGGCTGGTGGCGGCGCTCTGCCCGCTGCACGGCCACGTGGCGGTCGCGGGTGACGGCCACGGCCGCGGCGCCCGCGTCGACCTGTGCGTGCCGATGAAGGGGCCGCAGCCGAAGGGTCCCCTCGTCCAGCCTCCCGGGCGGCCCCCGGTGCGGGCGGCCGTGCCCGGCGCCGACCGGCCGACCGTCCACCACCAGGGGCGGACGCCCGTGCCGGCCGCCGCCCCGGAGCGGCCCGGACGGCCCGCACTGCCGGAGCCGGCCGGGCCGCCGGACGCGCCCGATCCGGTGGGGCCTTCCGCGGCGGCGGCGGCCGGGGAAGCGGAGCCGCCGGGGCCCGCGCCGGAGCCTGCCGAGGAGACCGCGACGGCGCCCGCCGCCGCCCCCGCTCCGCCCCGGCCCAGGGCGGCCCTCGCCCGCGTGAGCGCCTTCCACGTGCGTCCGTACCGCGCGGTGGCGCTGGAGCGGCGCGGCCCGAACGGCATGTCGACCGTGATGCTCATGGTCGTCGTCACCACCCCGGCCGTGCTCGCCGCGGCCGCCCTGCGTCCGCGTTCCAAGAGCCGCGGCTGATCCCGCCGCGTCCCGCACACCCGACCCACCCGACTCAGCCGACTCTGCCCACCTCACCCACCCCACCCACACCGGGAGAATCCACGTGTCCGAATGGCTGGTCCTGGCCATTGCCATGGCGCTCGTCTGCGCCGTCGTCCTCGCCATCACCACGATCCGGCACCGCCGGGCCGCGGACGACGAGGACACCAGCGAAACCCCCGACGTCATCGAGTACATGACGATGATGGTGGGCGTGGTCTACGCGATCGTGCTGGGCCTGGCCATCGCGGGCGTCTGGGAGGCGCGCGGCGCCGCGGAGGACAGCGTGCGCCGCGAGGCCCAGGCGCTGTACGAGGTCACCCAGCGCGCCGACGTCTACCCGGCCGCCGTCCGCGACCGGATCCGCGGCGAGGTGGACGCGTACGTCACCCACACCGTCGCCGTGGACTGGCCGCGGCTGACCTCCGGGGAGGGCGCCTCGGCCGAGGGCGCCCGGCTGCTGGGCACGTTGCGCAGCGACGTCACCCACCAGAGCCCGGCGACCGAGCTACAGGCGCAGGCCTACCAGCCGCTCCTGGACCACATCGCGGCCGCCGACGACGCCCGCCACTCGCGGACCCAGAGCGCCGAGTCCACGCTGCCGAGCGTGGTGTGGTTCGGGCTGCTCGTCGGCGGGGTGGTCACGGTCGGACTGATCTTCACCCTGCAGATCCGCCGGTCCGGGCGGGAGTTGCTGCTCGCCGGGCTGTTCAGCGCGCTGATCGTGTTCCTGCTCTTCATGGTGTGGAGCTTCGACGCGCCCTACGGGCGAGAGGGGATCGACTCGGCGGGGCCGTTCCAGGACCTGTTCCCGAAGACGGCGGTGACCGCCGCCCGTTGAACCCGCGGGGGCCGCGTCACACCGCCACCTGCTGACGGACCGCCTGCACCACCGGTGAGTTCCGCAGGGCGTGGGAGATCCTCAGCAGGTCGCGGGGTACGTCGGGGGTGTCGAGCGGGGTCTCCTCGTCCTCGCCGATGATCTTGCCCTCCGGGTCGGCGGAGCGGGCCCGTACGGCGGCCGCGACCATGGCGGCGTCGGCGACCGCGCGGGCGGTCTCCTCGTCGGCCCCGGTGGCGACGGCGCTCTCGTAGGCGTCGTCGCGCAGGCCCTTGTCGAAGTAGGGGCCCAGGTGCAGGAAGCCGTCGTGGATGTCCGACTCCCGCTGGATCACCCGCAGCTCGGCCGCCGACCACCAGGCCATCCGCACGGAGGGCGTGCCGCTGGGCGCGGAGATCTGCACCTCCTGCCACAGCGCGCCGAGCCGGCGGTACGTCGCCCAGGTCTGCCAGTGGTCCGACAGCCGCTGGCAGACGAGGGGCACCACGAAGCCCATCGCGCTGATCAGCGCGCCCAGGGCGGCGAGCGGCGGGGCGACGTAGGTGCTCAGGTCGTCGAGGTCGTGGCCCAGCCAGCGGGCGACCACCGCGGAGATCTTGGTGGCGTCGTAGGTGAGGTTGAAGATGTAGCCGGACACGATGATCATCAGGCCGACCCGCAGCCAGCCGCGCACCTGCAACGACCAGCGCCAGCACAGGACCACCATCACCACCGCGGCCACGTGGTGGGCCAGCAGGTAGAGGGCGATCATCATCCCGATGTACGGGGTGTTCGCGTAGAAGGTGTCGAAGTCGCGCAGCCGCTCCACCGGGGTGTCGCCGAGGGCGAACAGCACGATCAGGGCGGCGACGACGAGGCTGTAGCCCTTGATCCAGCGGCGCGAGACGCGGCGGGTCTGTTCGGGCGGTCCGCCGCGCCAGTTGACCATCAGGACCAGGCAGGAGGCGCTGAAGGCGGTGATCAGGCAGTACACCAGGGGGGCCGAGACGTTGACGATCCCGGTCCAGCGGTTGACCGCCGCGATGGTGGGCGGGGCGGCGAAGAAGAACACCGCACCCGCCAGGGTCAGCAGGGCGACGACCGAGCGCAGGAGCGGGTCACGCCAGTTGTGCCGCAGGGCCGGCAGCTTGAACGCGAGTGAGATCGCCATCGCGGCCGCGGGTATGTAGTAGTCCTCGCCGTTCAACGGTCGTTCCTGTGCCCCCGGTAGCCCAGCGATGCCTCGATGCGGCCCGCCAGTTGGTCGCGCTGGACCGGAGCCCGGTGGCCGGCCGATCCGGCCAGCCAGTTCCGGCACCGACTTCCCAGCAGTAAGCCGAAGGTCTCGGCCTCGGTCTCCTCCTGTACGTCGGCGCGCGTGCGCGCCGCGACACGGCGGACGGTCTCGCCGATGTCGGCCTCGTCGGACAGCAGCCGCGCGGCGACGGCGGCCCCGTCGACGTGGTGGCTGCAGTGGCCGGCCTTCATGTGCCACAGCTCGTGCCCCAGGATGACCAGCTGGTGGTCGGGCGCGGTGCGTTCCTCGATGACCACGAGGTCGCGGTCCGCCATGTCGAGCCACAGCCCGCTGGCCGTCCGCGGGGGGAACGATGCCATCCGGAAGTCCACCCGGCGGCCGCGGTGTCTGCTCATGCCCTCGCAGAGGGCAGCGTAGAGTTCCACGGGTTCCGCGGGAGCGGTCAGCCGGATGCCGGCCACCAGCTCCCCGCACAACCGCCGCTGCTCTCTGCCTATGCTCACCGTTCTCCCCGTCGGCGCGGATCCGGATCAGGACTCAAGGATCAGACCCAGACTTTCGACTGGGTCAGGATTCGTTCGGTTTGACGCTTTCGAGGAGCATGTCCAGCCATTCGGTCACCTTGTCCCGGTGCTTGTCGCTGGGCAGTTGGGCGGCGCGCCAGGCGATGCCCCGTACACCGTGGTTCTGGAGGAGTCTTGCCAGCGGATCGCCCGCCGATGCGGCCGCGGCCGGTACGGTTTCCCGCGCGCGCCCCGCGAAGTCCTGCAACAGCTGTTGCTCGGTCCGCTGGAGCGCGTCGGTGAGGGCGTCGGAGTCGTGTGCCGTGAGGAACCCGGCGTGCACCCCGAAGAAGCGCTGGATCGCGTCGCAGTGCTCCATGGTGGGGCGGCGGTCGCCGTTGATCAGCGCCCCGGCCTGCTGCCGCGACATGCCGGCGCCGTCCGCGATCTCCTGCTGCGTGTAGCGGCGGCCGTTCGGTTTGACGCGCGTGCGCCGCAGCAGGTCGAGCCGCTGGAGGAACCGGGTCTGCAGATCGGGTTCGCCGGCCGGCCTGCCGTCGAGGAGGGTCCTGACCACGTCCGTGGGCACGCCGGAGGCCTCCGAGAGCCGGCGCAGGTCGAAGACCTGGTTCAGGTCGCGGCCCATCTTGCCCGCGAGTTCGGCGACACGCGTGATGGTGGCTGCCAGGGGTGCGTTGGCCACCGCGACGGGAGCCGGGAAGCCGTCTGTCACCAGTGGTTCTCCTAGATCGCGCGAAGTCGGTACGGCACATGGTCGGCTTCTGGAATCTAGCCGCTCTCGCCCGTAAGGGCTAGAACGTGCCACAGCTGTGGCGGGAATGAGCTGTCAAGAGGCTGGAATTGCCACAATAGTTGACACTCGAATGAAGTCGGTAGCAGGATCGCCACACGGAAATGAAGATCCAGACCGGAGGAGGGGGAGCTCTCGGTGCCACATCTCGCAGCGGTGGGCCCGTCCGATGGCCTCGCCCGAGCCGGTGAGGAGCGCCTGGCGGGCGAGGAGTCCGCACGAGGCGTCGTGCGGTCGGAGCGACGCAAGGAGATTTTGCGCCAGCGCCGCGAGGAGCTGGGGCTGAGCCAGGAGGACCTCGCCGCCCGGCTGCGCATCAGCGTGCGCGCGTACGGAAACTGGGAACGCGGCCTCGTCAAGGAGTGGACGGACCGCAAACTGCTCGCCCTGGCCGAGGCCTTGGAGATGAGCGAGCGGCAGTGCTTCTGGCTGTTCCGCGTCATGGTCGACCGCGACCCGCCGCCCACGTGGCGGGCGGCCGAGGAGAACCGGCTGCCCGAGGACCCGGCGCAGCGCGACTACCTCTGCGACTACGCGGCCCTCATGGAGTCGGTGCCCTACCCGAGCTTCCTCGTGGACCACCGGTGGGACGTCGCGCTCACCAACTCCGCCTTCGACCAGCTCTTCCAGTCCGTACGACCGCACCCGACGGCCCTGCCGGACGACAACTTCCTGCGCTTCGTGCTGTTCCACCCGGACGCGGCGGGCGTACTGGAGGACCACGAACCGGCCTGGTGCGTCCCGCTGCTGGCCCAGTTCGCGGCCGCGCTGGCCGTGGCTCCCGAGGACGAGGGGCTGCGCAGCATCCGCCAGGAGGTGGCCCGTGACCCGTTCATGGAGGCCGCCTACCGGTACGGGGTGCCGCACTGGCTGAGCATGCGCGGGGCCGAGGCCGCCGAGATGGACGGGGCGGTGCGCACGGTGCGCCACCCCGACCCGCGGTGGGGGCTGGTGCGCTGCCGGATGGTGGCCGAGAACAGCCGGATGCTGGACGAGATGGGGCTGACGCGGATCACCCTGATCCTGTCGCTGCCGCAGGGCGCCCCGGTGGGTCCCCTCCCGGGCGGTGGCGCGGTCGCGCACCAGCAGGGCGCCAGGCTGCGCGCCGTGCCGTCGCTGGAGGAGTGACCGGCCGGGGCAGACTGGTGCCGACGGGCGCGCGCAGCGGGTTCCGTGCCCCCGATCGTGTCACCGATCGTGGCACGGGAGCCGCCGGAGCCGCCGCGGGCACGCTCGTGGTGCGGAGTTCCGCCACGGGAGCTGCCACGGCCACCGGCACCCGCGGTGGCCTCAGCACCGGCACGGGCCGGCACGGGCGAAGGGCGGTAGGGACGTGCGGCTGACGATCCTCGGCGGAGGCGGCTTCCGGGTGCCGCTCGTCTACGGAGCACTGCTCGGCGACCACGCCGAGGGCCGGGTGTCCCATGTGACGCTGTACGACGAGGACCGGGCGCGGCTCACCGCCATGGCCCGCGTCCTGCGCGACCAGGCCGAGGCCGCCGGCGTGCCCGACGCCCCGGCCGTCGCGGCCACCGGGGACCTCGACGAGGCCTTGCGCGGGGCGGACTTCGTCTTCTCGGCCATCCGTGTCGGCGGCCTGGAAGGCCGCGCCGCGGACGAGCGGATCGCCCTCGCCGAGGGGGTGCTGGGCCAGGAGACGGTGGGCGCGGGCGGGATCGCGTACGGACTGCGGACCGTGCCGGTGGCCCGCGCGCTCGCGCGCCGGATCGCCCGCGTCGCCCCCGAGGCCTGGGTCATCAACTTCACCAACCCGGCCGGGCTGGTCACCGAGGCCATGGCCGAGGAGCTCGGCGAGCGGGTGATCGGCATCTGCGATTCCCCCGTGGGACTCGGTCGGCGCATCGCCCGGCTGCTCGGGGCCCGGCCGGAGGAGGCCTGGATCGACTACGTCGGCCTCAACCACCTGGGCTGGGTGCGCGGGCTGCGCATCGGCGGCCGCGACGAACTGCCCCGGCTGCTGGCCGACACCAAGGCCCTGGAGTCCTTCGAGGAGGGCCGGCTCTTCGGCGCCGAGTGGCTGCGCTCCCTCGGGGCGATCCCCAACGAGTACCTGCACTACTACTACTTCAACCGTGACACCGTACGGGCCTACCAGGAGGCCGCGCAGACCCGCGGGGCCTTCCTGCGCGACCAGCAGCGCGGCTTCTACGCCGAGGCCGGCCGGGACGGGCAGCCGGCCGGGGCGGCGCTGGCCGCCTGGGACCGGACCCGGGCCGAGCGCGAGGCCACGTACATGGCCGAGAACCGCGAGGCGGCCGGCGTCGGCGAGCGCGACGAGAGCGACCTGGAGTCCGGCGGGTACGAGAAGGTCGCGCTCGCGCTGATGCGGGCCATCGCCCGGGACGAGCGGGCCACCCTGATCCTGAACGTCCGCAACGGCTCGACGCTGTCGGTCCTGGACGCCGCGGCGGTCGTCGAGGTGCCCTGCCTGGTCGACGCGAACGGCGCCCACCCGGTCGCCGTCGCACCGCTGCCGCTGCACGCGGTGGGGCTCGTGACGTCCGTCAAGGCCGTCGAACGGGAGGTCCTGGCGGCCGCGGCGAGCGCCTCCCGGGCGGCCGCGGTCAAGGCCTTCGCGCTGCACCCGCTGGTGGACTCCGTGGCCGTGGCGCGACGGCTGCTCGACGGGTACGCGGCGGAGCACCCGGGGCTGGCGTACCTGCGCTGAACCGGCGGCGCCGACGTGGGCGCCCCGGCGTGGCTACGCCTGGGTGGCTGCGCCGGAGGCCCGTGCGCCGCGGGCCGTCGGTCCCCCGTACGGCGCAGTGCCGCATGCGGCGGGGCGGGTGCGCTGTGAGAGTGCGAGGGTGACCACTGCTCCTGCCGTAGAAGCCGCGCCACCCGTGCTCGACCGGCGGCAGCGCAACATCATCTTCGGCACGATCATGCTGGGAGTGCTGCTCGCGGCGCTCGACCAGACGATCGTCGGCACCGCCCTGCCCACGATCGTGGGGGACCTCGGCGGCGGGGACCACATGTCGTGGGTGGTGACCTCCTACCTGCTCGCCGAGACCGTGTCGACCGTACTGGTGGGCAAGTTCGGCGACCTGTACGGCCGAAAGCTCATCTTCCAGATCTCCGCGATCGTCTTCATCAGCGGCTCCTTCCTGTGCGGCCTGTCCGCCAACATGACCTTCCTGATCGTGTGGCGCGGCGTCCAGGGCGTCGGAGCCGGTGGTTTGATGGTCACCGCCATGGCGCTGATCGCCGACGTGGTGCCGCTGCGCGAACGCGGCAAGTACCAGGGCATGATCGGCGCGGTCTTCGGCGTCGCCACCGTGATCGGACCGCTGCTCGGGGGGTTCTTCACCGACCAGCTGAGCTGGCGGTGGTGCTTCTACGTCAACGTCCCGATCGCCATCCTCGTGGTCATCGCGGCCGCCAGGACGATCCCGGTGGTGAAGGCCTCGGGGAAGGCGGTCATCGACTACCTGGGCATCGCCCTGGTCGCGGTCGGCGCGAGCGCGCTGATCCTGGCCACCAGCTGGGGCGGCAACGAGTACGCCTGGACCTCGCCGACGATCATCGGCCTGTTCGCGCTCGGCGTCGTCGCGCTGGCCCTGTTCTGCTTCGTCGAGACGCGGGCCGCGGAACCGATGCTGCCGATGCGGCTCTTCGGCAATCCGGTCTTCGCCGTGTGCTCCGTACTGAGCTTCGTCGTCGGGTTCGCGATGCTCGGCGCGTTGACCTTCCTGCCGACCTACCTCCAGTACGTCGACGGGGACTCGGCCACCATCTCGGGCGTCCGGACCCTCCCCATGGTCTTCGGACTGCTGATCGCCTCCGTCTTCAGCGGCAACGTCACCAGCAGGACCGGCCGGTACCGGATCTTCCCCATCGTCGGCAACGCGGTCACGGGCGTCGGCCTGTACCTGCTGTCGCTGATGCGACCAGGGACCAGCACCCTGCTGGAATCCCTGTACATGTTCGTGCTCGGCACGGGCATCGGCCTGTCCATGCAGGTCCTGACGATCGCCGTGCAGAACACCGTCGACTACGCCGACCTGGGCACCGCCACCTCCGGGGTCACCTTCTTCCGTACGCTCGGCAGCGCCTTCGGCACGGCGGTCTTCGGGACGATCTACGCGAACCACCTCGGCCCGGAACTGAAGGCGGGGATCGTGGAGGCGGGGCGCATCACCGGGCAGGACCCGGCACGGCTGGCCGAGGCCGCGTCGACCCCCGAAGGGGTGCACCGGCTCAGTCCACAGGCCGCAGCTCCGATCATCGACGCGTACGCGGAGGCCCTGCACACGGTGTTCCTCTGGACCGTGCCGGTGGCGGTCTTCGGGTTCGTCGCCGGGCTCTTCCTCAAGCAGGTCAAGCTGCGCGACAGCGCCCGGGCCGGCTCCACGGACATGGGCGACGGATTCGGCTCCCCGGCCACGGCCAGCGGCAATTCGGCCAAGCTGCTGGAGCTGGCGGTCGGCAAACTCGTACGGAACATGGGAGCCGACACGGCGCGCGCGATCGTCGGGGCCAGCGACACCCGGCTGGACATCGCGGGCGCCTGGACGGTGATGCAGGTGGAGCTGATGACCCGGACGGTCGGCACCGCCAGCATCGGGCTGATCGCGGCCCGCCGGTCGGTGCCGCCGGAGGTGCTCCTCCCGGTCTTCGACCGGATGACGGAGGAGGGCTACCTCAGCCGCGAGGGCAGCTTCTTCTCCCTCACCCGGGCCGGGCAGCGGGAGGCCGCGGTCATCTCGGCGGCGTGGGCCGAGTGGCTCGGCGACCAGCTGGAGAAGGACAAGGGGCGGCCGCGGAGCGCCGAACTGCGGGTGGCGGCCGACGCGATCGCGAAGCGGCTGCTGGCCGAGGACCTGGGCGAGGGGAACTTCGCGCCGAAGGTGGTGGTGCGGACGTAGCGGGCGAGAGCGGGGGCGGGGGGCACCGGCGCCGGGCGGACTGCTGCCGGAATCGGAACTTCCGCCGACGGTCGGACGTCCTCCCCGACGACACCTGTGGAGTACGGCGGACGGGGGAAGCGGACATGCGCATCACACTGGCCGAGGAGATCGTGCTGCTGTCCCTGGACGACGACTCCGGAGAGACGCGCCGGCGCCAGGCGGCGGGCTGGGCCGCCGCGGCCGCGATCCTGCTCGAACTGGTCATGGCCGAGCGGGTGTCGGTGGCCGACAAGTACCTGGAGCTGCACGACACCACGTCCACCGGGGACGCACTGCTCGACGGCCGGATCCGGTTGATGGAGACCTGGCTGCGCGGACGCGCCAAGCGCCGGGTGACGGACTGGCTGACCAGGGACCAGACCAAGGCGGTCGGCGCCGTGCTGGAGCGCCTGGTCGAGCGCGGTCTGGTGACGGTGGAAGAGCACAAGGTGCTCGGGATGTTCCCGCAGAAGCGCTACCCCGAGACCGACGGCGCCGCCGAGCGCGCACTGCGGGAGCGGCTGCGCGCCGTCGTCATCGACGGCGCCGAGCCGGACGAGCCCACGGCCGGCCTCATCGCGCTGATCCACTCGACGGGCCTGCACCGGCTGGCCTTCCCGGACCGGCGCCGCGCCGAGGTGGCCCCGAGGACGGCGGAGATAGCCGCCGGTGAATGGGCGGCCGAGAGCGTCCGGGCGGCCATCCGCGACGTACAGGCCGCGATGGTGGCCGTGACGGCCGTGACGGTGGCGACGACCTTCACGGCGTGAGACCGGCCGTCTCCGCCGCTCCGCTCTCGGAAACCTCAGGCGCTCGCGGCCGGGTCCGGGCTCGCGGTGGGGTAGTCGTACGAGGGGACGTGCGGCAGTGCCGCGAGGTCCGGGCGCCAGCTGCGCAGCACGGCCGCCGACGGCGCGTACAGGGCCGCGGGGATCTCGGCCGGGGCGAACCACTGCCAACGGGCGATCTTGTGCGGTTCGGTGACGGTGGGGACCCCCTCCGCCGAGGTGGTGACGGCGGCCGCCGTGAGCCGGGTCAGGCCGGACTTCGCGTCGATCTGGACGGAGAGGACACGGATCCCCTCCGGGGCCGCGCGCAGATCCGTCTCCTCCGCGAGCTCCCGGGCCGCGGCCTGTTCGAAGCCCTCGCCGGGGTCGACCTTGCCGCCCGGCAGCTCCCAGCGGCCGTCGTGCGCCTGGCCGAGCAGCACCCGGCCGTCCGGGCCGATGACGACGAGCCCCACGCCGACGACGGCGTTGGGCTGCGGCACGGCCCGCTCGGGGCGCTCTCCGGTGGTGGTCATGGGCGTCCTTCCGGTGAAGTGGTGGGCCGGGCGCGGACGTGGATCCGTTCGCCCTGCGGGCCGAAGAGGCTGAGGAACTCCGCGGCCCGCGGCCCCGCGTTGAAGAAGGCGTGCGGGGTGCGCGTGTCGAACTCGGCGGCCTCGCCGGGGCCGAGGACGAGGTCGTGCTCGCCGAGCAGCAGCCGGATGCGCCCGGACAGTACGTACAGCCACTCGTAGCCCTCGTGGACCTGGAGTTCGGGCCGCTCGGGCGGCGGGCCTTCGAGGGGCGGGAGGATCTGCTTGAAGGCGTGCACCCCGCTGAACTTGCGGGTCAGGGGCACGTAGGTGCTGCCGTGCCGGACGAAGGGGCGCGGGCGGATCCGGGGATCCCCGGTCTCCGGGGCGCCGACGAGCTCGTCGAGCGCCACCCGGTGCGCCCTGGCCAGCGGCAGCAGCAGCTCCAGCGTCGGCCTGCGCTGTCCGGACTCCAGCCGGGAGAGGGTGGACAGGGAGATCCCGGTGGTCTCGCTGAGCTGGGCCAGCGTGGTGCCGCGCTGCCGGCGCAGGGCGCGCAGTCGCGGGCCCACGGCGGTGAGCACGCCGGCGAGTTCCTCGTCCTGCTCCTCGGTGGCCATGGCTCCATTTGCCACTTCGGCAAGAACATTTGTCAAGCGGGCGTCTGCGAGCGGACCCTCGGAGACATGGACGACGCACGGGACGCAAGGAATTCGGGCGACAGGAATTCGGGCGACAGCAATGCAGACGGCAGGAACGCTGACGGCAGGAACGCAGGCGACGCGGGGGACGGCGTGTTCGACGTGGTGGTCGTGGGAGGCGGGGCCGCCGGGCTCGCCGGTGCGCTGACGCTGGTCCGGGCCCGCCGTTCGGTGCTGGTGATCGACTCCGGCAGCCCGCGCAACGCCCCGGCCGCGCACCTGCACGGATACCTCGGCCAGGACGGCCAGAGCCCGGCCTCGCTGCTGGCGAGGGGGCGCGCGGAGGTGGCCGGCTACGGCGGCGAGATCAGGCCGGGCACGGCCATCGCCGCGGACCGGCTGCCCGACGGAGGCTTCCTGGTCCGCTGCGGGGACGGCTCGACCGTCAGGGCGCGGCGGCTGCTGGTCGCCACCGGCCTGGTCGACGAGCTGCCCGCGGTGCCGGGGATCGGGGCGCGCTGGGGCCGGGACGTGCTGCACTGCCCGTACTGCCACGGCTGGGAGGCCCGAGACCTGCCGGTCGCGGTGCTCGCCGACGGACCCGTCGCGGTGCACCAGGCGCAGCTCTGGCGGCACTGGAGCGAGCGGACCACCCTGCTGGCGCACACCTGGCCGCTCACCGACGCGGACCGGGAGCTGCTGGCCGCGCTCGGTGTCCGGGTCGTCGAGGGGGAGGTGACCGGGCTCGCGGTCGAGGAGGACCGGCTGACGGGGGTGACCCTGGCCGACGGCTCCGGCGTGGAGTGCGCGGCCCTGGTGGTGGCCCCGCGGTTCACCGCCCGCTCCGGAGTCCTGACGAGCCTGGGCCTGCCGACCACCGTCCTGGAGCGGGACGGGCACGCCGTCGGCACCTGCGTCGAGTCCGATCCGGTGACCGGCGCGACCGCGCTGCGCGGGGTCTGGGCGGCGGGCAACGTGACCGCCCCGATGGAACAGGTCGCGGGCGCGGCGGCGCAGGGGGTGCGGGCGGCCGTCGCCGTCAACACCGACCTGATCGAGGAGGAGGCCCAGCGTTCCGTGGCGGCCCACCGTGCGGGGGCCGGGGCCGGACCTGTCGGCGGCTGACCCGGGCCGGCCGGGCCGGGCGGGGAGCGTACGGCTCGTATCGGACAGTTGTGCGGGTTTCGGTCGCCGTCCGTCCGCGCAGGCTCTGGACGGTGTGATCGTCGTACGGTCCGACGGTCGACGGCCCAATGGTTCGGGGGGACGCTCCATGACACATGTACTGGTCATCGGCGGAGGAGTCGGAGGGCTGGCCACGGCCCTGCTCGCGGCGCGGCACGGCCACACGGCGGAGCTGTTCGAGCGCGATACGCGCGCTCCGGGCACCGCCCTCGACCGCGACTTCTTCGGCTGGCGTCGGCCGACCGTACCGCAGGCCGCCCAGCCGCACGCGCTGCTCGGGGCCGCCCGCACCGTCCTGCGCGACGAACTGCCCGACGTCTACGCGGAGATGCTCAGACTCGGTGCGCGCGAGCGGCACGAGCTGGACTGGTTCGAGGAGCGGCCCCCCGCTCGCGCGGGTGACGAGGACCTCGTCATGCTCCAGGCGCGGCGCATCGTGTTGGAGAGCGCGCTGACGACGGCCCTGCGCGCGGAGGCGGGCGTCGTCGTCCGGTACGGGGAGGCGGTCGCCGGCCTCACCACCGCCCCGGGGCCGGCCGAGAACTCCGGGATGCAGGTGACGGGAGTGACCACCGAGGCGGGGACTTACGAGGGAGACCTCGTGGTGGACGCGGGCGGGCGGCGCGGGGGAGTCGAGCGCAGGCTGGCCGAGGCGGGCTGCCGGCCGCCCGTCGTGGAACGGCACCGCACGGGGCTCGCGTACTTCTGCCGCTGGTACCGGCTGCCCGAGGGCAGGGACGAGGGGCCGCGCCGGCCCTGGGCGGTGACCGGCGGCGCCTTCGCCGGGTGTGCGGTGTTCCCGGCCGACAACCGGGTGTTCGCGGTGACGCTGTTCGTGCACACCTCGGACACCACCCGCTCGGCGCTGCGCGATCCGGCCGTCTTCGAGCGGGCGGCCCGTGCCTTCCCGCCCGGCGCGGCCTGGCTGGCCCTCGGGGCCGAGCCGCTGTCGGACGTACGGGCCACGGCGAGCCTGGACAACCGGTGGAGCGCGCTGGTCGACGAGCACGGCCCGGTGGCGACCGGGCTGGTGCCGGTCGGCGACTCGATCACGCACACCAATCCGACGCTGGGGCAGGGCACCTCGCTCGCGCTGTGGGCCGCGCGCCGGGTGGCCCGTACGGCGCACCGGGACCCGGGATCGGCCCGGTTCGCCGTCGATCACCACGACTGGGCGGTGCGGACGCTGAAGCCGTGGTTCGACTTCCAGGTGGTCGCCGACGCGGCCATCGGGGAGCGCTTCGCGACCCGGGTGGGGCGGACGGGGACGGCGCGCGAGGTGGCCGCGCTGTTCGACTGCGCGCTGGAGGACCCGGAGGTGATGCGGGCGCGGGCGAGGGTGCGGCACCTGGCCGAGCCGCCGGAGCGGGCGTACGCGGATCCGGAGGTCAAGGGCCGGGTGGCGCGCTGGCTGGCGGCGCGGCCGGACTACGCCCCGCACGAGGCGGGGCCGGACCGGGCGGAGTGGGAGAAGCTGACGGAGGGGGCGGGCGGGGCCGCTCAGCCGCCGGAGTCGGCAGAACCGGTGGAATCGGTGGATCCAGCGGTGCCTGCGGTGCCTGCGGTGCCTGCGGTGCCGGCGGACGGGCCGAGCACGTCGGCGAGGTCGTAGCCGACGACCTCCTCCAACTGGGCGTAGGTGCAGCTCTCCGGGGTCCGGTCCGGCCGCCAGCGGTGGAACTGCGCGGTGTGCCGGAAGCGGTCGCCCTCCATGTGGTCGTACCTCACCTCGACGACCCGCTCGGGGCGCAGCGGCACCCAGGACAGGTCCTTCTTGCCGGTCCAGCGGCTCTGCGCGCCCGGCAGCCGCGCGCTCTCGTGGGCCTCCTCCTCCGCCCAGGCGGCCCACGGATGTCCGGCCGGATCGGGCATCCGCAGGGGTTCGAGTTCCGCCACCAGCTCGGCGCGGCGCTTCATGGGGAAGGCCGCGCAGACGCCCACGTGCTGGAGGGTGCCGTGGGCGTCGTACAGGCCGAGGAGCAGCGATCCGACAATCGGACCGCTCTTGTGGAAACGGAAACCCGCGACGACGACGTCGGCGGTACGTTCGTGCTTGATCTTGTACATGAGGCGGGCATCGGGCCGGTAGGGGAGATCGAGCGGTTTGGCGATCACCCCGTCGAGCCCGGCGCCCTCGAACCGCTCGAACCACTCCTGCGCCAGCGCGGCGTCGGTGGTCGCGGGCGCGAGATGGACGGGGGGCCGAGCGGTGGAGAGTGACCGGACCAGTGCGGCACGGCGGTCGGTGAGCGGCGTGTCGAGGAGCGACTCGTCGTCGAGCGCGAGCAGGTCGAAGGCGACGAAGCTGGCGGGGGTGGTCTCGGCCAGCAGGGCGACACGGGACTGCGCGGGATGGATCCGCTCGGTCAGCCGGTCGAAGTCGAGCCGCCCGCCGTGAACGATCACGATCTCGCCGTCCACGACGCAGCGGTCCGGCAGATTGGCCTTCAGCGCCTCCGCCAGCTCGGGAAAGTACCTGGTCAGGGTCTTGCCGGTGCGGCTGCCGAGTTCGATCTCATCGCCGTCGCGATGGACGATGGCCCGGAAGCCGTCCCACTTGGCCTCGTACTGCATGCCGGGCGGGATCTTCGCCACGGACTTGGCGAGCATCGGTTTCACGGGCGGCATCACTGGCAGATCCATGCTCTCGATTCTGCGGTGGTACGTCTGGCCGCGCCCGGTATGCGCGCACGAGCGGGCCCGCCTACCGTGGCGCACATGGGTGCTGCCGGTAATGCGATCGAGCTGGACGCGGGCGGGCGGACGGTACGGCTGTCCAACCCGGACAAGGTGTACTTCCCGGAACGCGGCCTCACCAAGCGGCACGTGGCCGAGTACTACCTGGCGGTCGCGGACGGCATCACGCGCGCCCTGCGCGACCGGCCGACGACCCTGGAACGCTTCCCGGACGGGGTGGAGGGCGAGTCCTTCTTCCAGAAGAGGGCGCCGAAGAACCTTCCCGACTGGATCCCGACCGCCCACATCTCCTTCCCGAGCGGTCGCTCCGCCGACGAGATCTGCCCGACCGAGCCGGCCGCCGTCCTGTGGGCCGCCAACCTGGGCTGCCTCACCTTCCACCCCTGGCCGGTACGCCGCGAGGACACCGACCGCCCCGACGAACTGCGCATCGACCTGGACCCGCAGCCGGGCACCGACTACCACCACGCGGTGGCGGCCGCCCACGAGCTGCGCGCCCTGCTGGAGGAGCTGGGCCTGCGCGGCTGGCCCAAGACCTCGGGCGGGCGCGGGCTGCACGTCTTCGTGCCGATCGCCCCGCGCTGGACCTTCACCGACGTCCGCCGGTGCGCCATCGCCCTCGGCCGGGAACTGGAACGCCGGATGCCAGGCAAGGTCACGACGGCCTGGTGGAAGGAGGAACGCGGCGAGCGGATCTTCGTCGACTACAACCAGACGGCCCGCGACCGCACGATCGCCTCCGCCTACTCCGTCCGCCCCCGCCCGCACGCCCCGGTCTCGGCACCGCTGCGCTGGGACGAGATCGACGACGCGGAGCCCCGCGACTTCGACATCCTGACGATGCCGGCCCGCTTCGCCGAACTGGGCGACCTGCACGCGGACATGGACGAGCACGCCTTCGCCCTGGACCCCGTACTGGAACTCGCGGCCCGCGACGAACACCAGCACGGCCTCGGCGACATGCCGTACCCCCCGGACTACCCGAAGATGCCGGGCGAACCCAAACGCGTCCAACCCAGCCGCGCCAAGCACGAGGACTGACACCCACGCCCGCCGGCCGACCGCGCCGCCGCGTCGAGCACCCCCGCCACGGAGGCGATGTCCGTCGTCCGCTCCGGCACGATCCGCCGCGGTGTTGATCAGGCGTTGATCGGACGTCCATCCGTGGCGGTCAGTATCTGCGGCATGTCGATGAACACCACTGAAGCAGCCACTGACACCGCCTGGTACGAACTCGCCCTGTGCGCCCAGACGGGCCCGGGCTTCTTCTTCCCGGAACCGGGCTCGTCGCTGCGCGACGCGAAGCGGCTGTGCGGGGCGTGCGAGGGGCGGGCGGCGTGCCTGGAGTACGCCCTGGCCAATGACGAGCGCTTCGGCGTCTGGGGCGGCCTCTCGGAAGCCGAGCGCCTAGCCCTCCGCCCCCGCCGCTGATCAGGTCCGCGTACCCTTACCGCTCGCGCGGACCAGCCCCACCCGGCGGGCGAGGTCGAACCCCTCGCCACCGCACTCCTCGCGGCGCGGCACATGCGGCACGACCCGCACGGGGTAGTGCCCCCCGACGGGCGACACGACCCCCCCGAACCGAGGATCCCCCGCGAACCAGATCCGGTCCGGATGATCGCCCTCCAGCGCGGCGAGCGCGACGGGGAACGGGATGATCCGGAACGTGGCCGTAAGGTCCTCCCGGAACCGGATGTCCAAAGTCGCGGGGCTTCCGGTCACGTAGGGGATGTGGCCACAGGTCAGATCGGACCACGGATATGCCTGGAGGACGGCTTGCACGCGCCGGCGCCTGAAGTAGGCGATGGCAACCCAGGGGAGCCAAGGAATACAGGCGACTGTGACGAGGAGGAAGACGCCCGCAGCCTGGCCGAGGACCCCGACGATAAGGCTTGCCGCAGCGAGCAGGTACGGCGCGCCCAGGCTACCAAGCCAGATGGCCCGGCGGCGGACAAGCCGCTTGTACCCGACGACCGTCGGCGGGTGGTCCCATGCGACCTGCGTGCGCAGCAGCTTCACAGAAGGACCTCCAGAATGCGAGAAGTCCGTGGCGCCTCAGCGGGACCGGGATGGGGATCAGCGAAGCTGACGGTGTGGGTGATGGCCTCGATGATGGCGGTGTACGCGTCGGCATGATGGGTGGCCGCGCTGGTCAGGTCGAGGACCAGGACGTGCTGTCCATCTGCATGAGCCGTGATCGCTCTGGCTTGAAACAGGTGTTGATCAGTGCCCGGGAGAGTGATGGTTCCCGCGACCAAATAGCCGGGGAGCGAGGAGGACAGCTCGACAGGGCGGCGCTCCGCGTTGTTCCACAAGTCGGATGCGGCGATGGCGAGGGCTGTTCGTGCCACGCTCACTCGAAGATCGGCGTGTTCAGCAGTTCGGACGGCCAAGGAGAAGAACGAGGTGCACACGCTGAACGCGTCCTCTGGGTGCAATCCGAGCGCAGTGTGCACGACATGGTGTCCAGCGAGGCCGTCCAATAGGTCCAACAGTTCTGAAAGCTGCTGCTGAGCGCTCGAGCTGCCCAGCGCGCGAGCGACGTCGTCCAACGCCTCGCGGTCGCCCGGCGAGACATCGTGAAAGCCAGGGGGGAGCCGGAACCAAACTGGTGGTGAGCTCTGGGCGGTGCTCATGGCCTGATCACGGACCAGGCGCGCTTCGACTTCGCGAAGGCTGAAGGGCCGTCGTCCAACGCTGCACGCGCGCCGTCGGTTGCAGTCGAGGCGTGCTCGATCGTGTCGTTTTCCGGCCCGTAGTCGAGGAGGGCTGTCCCCAGTCCCGCTGTGGGCCCGGCCATGTTCACAGAGTTCCTCACAGTTCGATTCGTGGTGCTTCGCAATGCCCATGTGGTGAGCGGGTTGTCGACCTCCTGGATGGCGAGGCCTGTTGACCATGTCGTGCTGCGGAAGGAGGAGGTGCCGGCGCTGAGGCCCGTCAGGGCGCTGGCTTCGGGGGCGGCGGTCATGGCCGCGCGGGCGGCCAGGGTGCCGGCCTTGGCGCCCGAGGCGACCGCGGCCACGCCCGGGACCGTGCCGGCGGCGTCGCCCAGGAGGGTCACGCCGCTCTTCCAGAAGTCCGCGTCGAACTCACCCTTCGTGGCTCCGTCCACCAGCGGTTTGCGGAACTTCGGGTCTGCCAGGTGCACGGTCAGGGCCGCCAGGGACAGGCCGCCCGCGACCAGCATCACCGCCAGCCCCGCGGGCGGGCAGAACAGTGCCACGCCCGCACCGATCGCGCCCAGGATCGCCGACGCGTTCGACAAGGCGTCGCCCGGGTCTTCTGTGATCTTGTGCCAGAGCGAGGCCAGGAGGCCCGGTTCCTGCGGGGCCAGGCGGTCCGTCGCCGCGTTCAGGGTGCGGGCGACGCGGCTGGCCGCCGCCGCGTGTTCGGCGGCGAGTTCGCGGGCCAGGCGGCGTGTCGGAGAGGGCCTGCTCCGTCTTGGCCGCGGCCGCCTGGGCCTCGTACCGGGCGGCCAGCGCGCGGTGCGCGACCAGGGTGTCGTGCCAGCCGGCGAGCCGGCGGGCGGCCTCCGCGAGGGAGGTGTGCGCCGCGCCCAGGTAGCGGGGGAGTTCCTGCGAGAGGGAGGCGCGGAAGGCGGTCGCGGCCTCGCCCTGCCACTGCGCGCTGTGGGACACGAGGTCCTGCACGACCCGCGAGGCCTCCCCGAGGGACTGCGCCGACGCCCCGAGCTTCTTCGTCAGGGCCAGGACCGCGGTCGGATCGCCGGGCGCCGGGTCGAAGCCCAGGGCCGCGTGGTCAGCCATGCGAGGCCGCCACCCGGCGGAAGGCCGCGCGGACGGCCTCCTCCAGCTCCGCGTACTGCGCGGCGCTGCGGTCCACGCCCTCCCGTACGGTCTTGACGCGGCGGGTGAGCTCCCGCGTGCCGTGGGCCCAGCGTTCCTGGAAGCCGTCGCACGCCGCGTCGAGGTCGGCCGTGCCCAGTTGGTCGGCCCGTACGTGGTCCAGCGCGCGCCGTGCCTCCCGCAGGGAGACCAGGGAGGAGTCCAGGGCGCGCGTCAGACGGGTCAGCTGGTCGATGTCCACCTGGAGCGAGGTCATGACGCGAAACCCTGGCAGAGCACGGCTCTGCCAGGGCAATCGGCGTCACTCGGCCGAGCGAGCGGAAACAGGTCAGCCCTTGCGGGCCGCGATGCGCGCCGCGCGGGCGGCCAGGCGCTCGTCGAACTTGCGGGCCTCGCTGTCCAGGCCGTTCATGAACAGGCCGAGCTCCTCCTGGGCCTTTTGGCCCTCGGGGCCGAGGCCGTCGATGTCCATGATCTTCAGGAAGCGGATTACGGGGCTCAGCACGTCGTCGTGGTGGATCCGCAGGTTGTAGACCCCGCCGATCGCCATCTGCGCGGCCATGCGCTCGAAGCCGGGCATGCCGTGTCCGGGCATCCGGAAGTTGACCACGACGTCCCGCACGGCCTCCATGGTGAGGTCCGGGGCGAGCTCGAAGGCCGCGCCCAGCAGGTTGCGGTAGAAGACCATGTGCAGGTTCTCGTCCTGCGCGATGCGCGCCAGCATCCGGTCGCAGACCGGGTCACCGGACTGGTGGCCGGTGTTGCGGTGCGAGATGCGGGTGGCGAGCTCCTGGAAGGCCACGTACGCCACCGAGTGCAGCATGGAGTGGCGGTTGTCGGACTCGAACCCCTCCGACATGTGCTGCATGCGGAACGCTTCCAGCTTGTCCGGGTCCACGGCGCGCGAGGCCAGCAGGTAGTCGCGCATCACGATGCCGTGGCGGCCCTCCTCGGCCGTCCAGCGGTGCACCCAGGTGCCCCAGGCGCCGTTGCGCCCGAAGAGGGTGGCGATCTCGTGGTGGTAGCTGGGGAGGTTGTCCTCGGTCAGCAGGTTCACGACCAGCGCGATCTTGCCGATGTCGGTGACCTTGGACTGCTGCGGGTCCCAGGCCTCGCCGTCCTCGAAGAAGCCCGGGAAGTTCCGGCCGTCGCTCCACGGGACGTACTCGTGGGGCATCCAGTCCTTGGTGACCTTCAGATGGCGGTTGAGCTCCTTTTCGACCACTTCTTCCAGCGCGAACAGCAGCTTGGCGTCGGTCCACGCCTCCGAGCTGCCGAGGTGGGGAGAGGTGATCGTCACGGGTACTCCTGGGTGCAAAGCGAATTACCTACGGTTCCGTAGCCTACGGAGTCGTAGGTTAAGCGCGACATCAAGGCCAGCCAACCCCCGGGCAGGTGTATGTCCAGTTACATCCAGTTATCTGTGCAGTTTACGGGGGGTGCGAGAGGCCCCGGAAGGGGCAAAATCACGCCGTCAGGTGGATCGAAATTTTTACTTTTGACGCCCGGAACGGGTTCCGCTTCGCCGCCGCCCGCGGCGCGGGGCGTCCGCGGGCGGCGGCGAAACGGGCTCGCTCACCCGTGCCAGAGGGTCTCCCGGACCTCCTCGGCCGTGGTCGGCCGCAGCTCCCCGTCCATCAGCAGCCACCGGGTGATGCCGATCGACTCCAGGAACGGCACGTCGTGGCTCGCGACCACCAAGGCGCCCTCGTAGGACTCCAGCGCCCCGGTCAGCTGCCGCACGCTCGCCAGGTCGAGGTTGTTCGTCGGCTCGTCGAGCATGAGCAGCTGCGGGGCCGGCTCCGCCAGCAGCAGCGCCGCCAGCGCCGCCCGGAACCGCTCGCCGCCCGACAGGGTGCCGGCCGGCCGGTCCGCCCGGGCGCCCCGGAAGAGGAAGTGCGCGAGCCGTGCCCGGACCAGGTTGTTCGTGGCCTGCGGGGCGAAGCGCGCCACGTTCTCCACGACCGACCGGCTCTCGTCGAGCACGTCCAGCCGCTGGGGCAGGAACCGCGTGGTCACATGCGTCACCACCTCCCCGGACTCGGGCGCGAGCTGCCCCGCGACCGTGCGCAGCAGCGTGGTCTTGCCCGAGCCGTTGCGGCCCACCAGGGCGATCCGCTCCGGCCCCCGCAGCTCCCACTCGCCCGGTACGCGGGCCCCGTGGACCAGCCGCAGATCGCTCAGGGTCAGCACGCGGCGGCCCGGCGGGACCTGCGTGGCGGGCAGCTTGATGCGGATCTCGTCGTCGTCGCGCACCGCCTCCACCGCCTGGTCCAGCCGCTCCTTCGCCTGCGCCAGCTTCTCGGTGTGCATGATCCGGTGCTTGCCGGCCGACTCCTGCGCCGCCCGTTTGCGCGCGCCCATCACGATCTTCGGCTCGCGCTTGTTCTCGTACATCTTCTGGCCGTACCGCTTGCGGCGCGCCAATTTGACCTGTGCGTCGGCCAGTTCGCGCTTCTGCCGCTGTACGTCGCCCTCCGCGACGCGGACCATCCGCTCGGCCGCGTCCTGTTCGGCGGCGAGCATCTCCTCGTAGTCCGTGAAGTTCCCTCCGTACCAGCGGACTTCGCCGTCGCGCAGGTCGGCGATCTGGTCGACCCGCTCCAGCAGCTCCCGGTCGTGGCTGACCACGAGCATCACCCCGGACCACGACTCGACCGCCGCGTACAGCCGGCCCCGGGCCCGCAGGTCCAGGTTGTTGGTGGGCTCGTCCAGCAGCAGGACGTCGGGGCGCGCGAGCAGCAGGGCAGCCAGCCGCAGCAGCACGGACTCGCCGCCCGAGAGCTCGCCGACGGTGCGGTCCAGGCCGATCCCGGCGAGACCGAGCTGGTCGAGCGCGGCCAGGGCCCGCTCCTCCACGTCCCAGTCGTCGCCGACAGCGGTGAAGTTCGCCTCGGTGGCCTCGCCCGCCTCGATGGCGTGGAGGGCGGTGCGGGCGGCGCGGATGCCGAGGGCCTCGTCCACGCGCAGCGCGGTGTCGAGGGTGACCGTCTGGGGGAGGTAGCCGACCGAGCCGGAGACGGACGACTGCCCGCCGGACGGGGTCAGTTCACCGGCGATCAGCTTCAGCAGGGTGGACTTCCCGCAGCCGTTCAGGCCGATCAGACCGGTGCGGCCGGGGCCGACGGCGAGCTGGAAACCGTCGAAGACGGGAGTGCCGTCGGGCCAGTCGAAGGACAGGGCGGAGCAGGTGATGAATGCAGGGGCGTGGCTCATGGAGGCCTCCAGGTTGCGTGAGTGGTGCGTGCAACGCGGGGAGACAGCCGACGCTCAGCCGGTGACGACGGGGGTCACGGTGGTCGGTGGTCGGTGTCTCGGACCTCAGAAGAGCAACGTCCTACTCCGTTTCGACGGCAATGGGTCGTCAACGAAGCTACGGGCGGCCGGAGCCGCCCGCAATCGAATAACCGGCGGGCCCGGTTCAGCAGGTGTCGCGCATCAGCTCGGCCAGGCTGTGGTCCATGTCGAGGTAGAGGTGCTCCAGGCCCGGCGGCACCACGGTCGCCGCCCGCTCCAGGAAGCGGTGCAGCTCGGCCGTCAGCATCAGCACGATCGCGACGCCCTCCGCCGCGTGGAACTCGATCGTCGTCCGGTCACCGTCGTACGGGCGCACCCGTACGTCGCCACGGCCCGACGGGCGGTCCAGCCCGGACTCCAGCAGCTCCCGCGAGAAGGTCCACGACACCTCGATCCCCTCCAGCGTCGCCGGGGCGGGGAAGGCCATCCGCACGGCGAACGGATCCGCACGGTCGTAGCAGAGGGTGACGGGAACCGTATCGACCTTCGGCGCGGTGGCGACCAGACGGGCCTGTGCGGCCTGCTCGATGACAGTGATCAAGGCTCACTCCCTTGCGGCGGATCTGCTGCCGGACTTTGGGGTGGAGCCCGGCAACCCGATAGACGCCGGAATCGGCAAATCCGTGCATGGGTCGTTGCGTGAGCTGTGTCACCGATTGGCCGGAACCCAACTGTGTGATCGCACAGAGTGACCGCCAGAGGGAAGCAGCCCGAAGGACGGCCGGTGGTTCCCGCAGGACCCGGACGGGCCGCAGAAGGGCTGGTTACCGCTCACTCCACAGGCCCAAAGCACGGCCGGGGAGGCACTCTGGACGGCGAAACGGGGGTGCGTTAGCTTCCGGCGCCATGAGACTTCTGCATGTGGGAGCGGGCCTGTTCGCGGCAGCCCTGGTGGCGGTGGGGGCGCCGGCCGCCCCCGCCCGGGCCGGGACGGCCCCGGCGAGCCTGTCCGGGGAACCGTCCGAACGGTCCCAACCGTCCGCCGGGGCCGCGGTGGCGCAGGACTTACGGGGCGCCGGCTGGGAGTTGAAGGAGACCGGGAAGACCGCACGCTTCCGGGGGCTCGCTGCGGTCAGCCGCAGCACGGCCTGGGTGGCCGGCTCGCAGGGCACCGTGCTGCGCACCGTGGACGGCGGCCGCAGCTGGCAGGACGTGTCGCCGCCCGACGCGGTCGCGCAGGGCCTGGAGCTGCGCGACATCGAGGCCTTCGACGCGCGGCGCGCGGTGGCCCTGTCCATCGGGGAGGGCGAGGCCTCCCGGGTGTGGCGCACCGAGGACGGCGGCGCGACCTGGACCGAGACCTTCCGCAACCCCGACCCGCGCGCCTTCTACGACTGCCTGACCTTCTTCGACGCCCGGTACGGACTGGCGATGAGCGATCCGGTGGACGGACGGTTCCGGATCCTGTCCACGGACGACGGCGGGCGGAACTGGCGGGTCCTGCCCGCCTCGGGCATGCCCGACGCGTTGCCGGGCGAGGCGGGCTTCGCCGCGAGCGGCCAGTGCCTGGTCAGCGCGGGCCCGCGCGACGTCTGGCTGGCCACCGGCGGCGGGGCGAGCGCGCGGGTCCTGCACTCCGCCGACCGCGGCCTGCACTGGCGGGTCACCGAATCCACCGTCCCGGCCGGCGACCCGGCACGCGGGGTCTTCGCCCTCGCCTTCCGCGACCGTACGACGGGCCTCGCGGTAGGCGGCGACTACCGCACCGGGCAGGCCTCCCCGCAGGCCGCGGCCGTCTCCTCCGACGGGGGACGCAGCTGGCGGCAGGCGGCGACCCCGCCGTCGGCGTACCGCTCGGGCGCGGCGTGGTTCCCGTACGCCCGCGGGACGGCCCTCGCGGTGGGACCGACGGGCACGGACGTGACCACGGACGGCGGCCGCAGCTGGCGGGCGCTGGAGCCGGGCTCCTTCGACACGGTCGACTGCGCGGCGGACACCGGGTGCTGGGCGGCGGGGGAGAAGGGCCGGGTGGCACGGCTGGAGCGCCGCTGACCGGCGCGTCCTGCGCCGGGCGGACCCTCCACCGGTCGCACCGGCGTGCCGGCGAGGTCCGGAAGGGACGGCCTAGGTCGTCTCTTTCGGATCTTGTCGGCCTTGCCCGCGGTGGCTGGTGCCGTGCATGGCAAGGCGGAGGGGCGCCCGTGTACTGGACGTACGGGGGCGCTCCGACAGCGCGGCCAGGTGCGGTGCCGGTCGCACCGGCGTGCCGGCAAGGTCCGGAAGGGACGGCCTAGACCACCGGGTTCTCCCGCACCGTGGCCAGGTCCGCCGAGGTCTTCGTGGCGAGGAACTCGGTGATGCGGTAGGAACAGACGCCCGCCACCGTGAAGGGGTCCTCGGCCGCGATCTCCTCGATCTCGGCCCGGGACACCCCGCCGGCCAGGATCACGCCCCCGTCCCGGGGGACCTTGCGGCCCGACGCGAGGAAGACGCCCGCGGCGTAGTGGCCGTCCAGCCAGGCGATGTGGGCGTCCATCTCCTCCTCCACGGCCTCGACGGGTGCGGTGTAGGTGAGCTCCATGACGAACATGATCGTCAGGCTACTCTCACTCCATCATGACGAGTGTGAAGACTCCCGCCGACGAGGTCGAAGCCCGGGCGATACAGGACGAACTGCGCCATCGGGTCGTGCTCACCGAGTCCGGCCCGCCACCGGGCCACGGGCTGGTCACAGGGGTGGACGTGGCCTACGACGACGAGCGCGACCTGGTCGCCGCCGCGGCCGTGGTGCTCGACGCCGCCACCCTGGAGGTCGTGGAGGAGGCCACCGCCGTCGGGCACGTCAGCTTCCCGTACGTGCCCGGGCTGCTGGCCTTCCGCGAGCTGCCGACCGTACTGGCCGCCCTGGACGCCCTGACCACCGGGCCCGGCCTCGTCGTCTGCGACGGCTACGGCCTCGCCCACCCGCGCGGCTTCGGCCTCGCCTGCCACCTGGGCGTGGTGACCGGGCTGGCGACGATCGGCGTCGCGAAGAACCCGTTCACCTTCACCCATGAGGAGCCGGGCGCCCGGCGGGGCGACGCCGCCGCGCTGCGCGCGCCCGACGGGGCCGAGGTCGGGCGCGCGCTGCGGACGCAGGACGGGATCAAACCGGTCTACGTCTCCGTCGGGCACCGGGTCTCGCTGGACAACGCCTGCGCACACGCCCTGGCCCTGAGCCCCCGCTTCCGGATCCCCGAGACCACCCGGCACGCCGACTCCCTGTGCCGCCGCGCCCTGCGCGAGGCCACCGCCTGACGCACCGGCACCCCACCGCGCGTCAGCGGGCGTCGGCCACCCGGAAGGTGATCCCCGCCTTCTGCAGGCGGTCGAGGAGGGCGTCGCCCATCGCCACCGCCGTCGTCAGCTGTCCGGCGGCGTCCGGCAGGGCGTCGTGGGCCAGGCACAGCGCCGACTCCGCCAGCATCTTCGCCGTCTCCCCGTAGCCCGGGTCGCCGCCCGACACCTCGGTGAGCACCCGGCGGCCGCCGCCCTCGCCCACGAAGCGCAGGCTGAACCAGCTGCGCGCGCGGCGTTCCGCGTCCGGTCCGGAGCCGGGCTCCCAGCGGTTCATCAGCCACTGCCGGGCCGGCGGCACCTGGGCCAGGGCCACCGTCGCGCCCAGCGCCGCCGTACCGCCGACCGCGACCGGGAGGTGCTTGACGGAGGCGTAGTGGCGGTAGCGGAAGTCCGGGCCGTACCGCTCCAGGGCGGCCGCGGACCGGGCCACGATCCGCGGGTCGAGGGTGGGCAGGGGCAGCGCCCACGTGCCGGTCTCCCGGCTGAACCGCGGCGCGCCCGCCGGCCCGCGGGCCCGCCGCCCGAGCAGCCGCGGCTCGTGCAGCCGGCGCCGGCGGGCGGCCGCCAGGGTCTGGGGGCCGCGGGACAGCGCGGTCAGCGCGGAGGCCAGGGTCCCGCCGGAGAAGAGGGCGTTGGACCGGACGAACCCGTCGACCGTCAGCGGCACCCCCTCCGGCAGCTGCCGGACCGTGAAGTACGCCCCGAGGTCGGCCGGGATCGAGTCGAAGCCGCAGGCGTGCACGAGGCGCGCCCCGGTCTCCCGGGCCCGCGCGTCGTGCTCCACGTACATCCGGTCCACGAACTCCGGCTCGCCGGTGAGGTCCACGTAGTCCGTGCCCGCGCGGGCACAGGCGGCCACGAGCTCGGCCCCGTACCAGACGTACGGTCCCACGGTCGTGGCCAGCACCCGCGTGGACGCGGCCAGTTCGCGCAGGGCCCCGGCGTCGGCGGCGTCCGCCCGCAGCAGCGGCAGCGTCGCGCACGCCGGATCGATCGCGGCCAGCCGCTCGCGCAGCCGCTCCAGCTTCGCGAGGTCGCGGCCGGCGAGGGCCCACCGGCAGCCGGCGGGCGCGTGGGCGGCCAGGTACTCGGCGGTGAGCGCCCCCACGAACCCGGTGGCGCCGAAGAGCACGACGTCGTAGGCCCGTTCCGGCCGGTCCTGCGGGACCCGTGCGTTCATGAGCGCTCCTCCCGGGTGGGTTCGGTGTGTCGGTGTGTCGGTGTCGGTGGGGCGGGTCGTGTCGGTCGTGCCGGTGGCCGAGGCTAGCGTGACGCCCCGCCGTCCGCGCGGGCAGGTGGGGCGGGAACCGTCCCCTGATACGCGCAGCGCCCCGGGAACGGCCTTGCGGCCGCGCCCGGGGCGCTGCGGGAGCCACCTGTCGGTGGGTCAGCCCTGCTGGTACAGGCCGAAGAGGTCGACGACGAGGTCGATGTCCTCCCAGCCCTGGTTCCAGAAGTCGACGATGCCGTTGCTCCCGGTGCTCGCCTGGACCAGGTTCGGGACGGTGTCGCCCTTCGTCCAGTTCAGGTTCGAGGAGTTGGGCGGCGTTGGCCAGAACTCGGTGCCGTTGTCGTAGTCGTCCATCGAGTTCGGGTCGGGGGTGACCGTGAGGAACCCGTCGCCGTTCGTGTTGGTGACCGTGGAGTTCATCACGAAGCCCGTGATGCTCGGCGCGTTGTACGAGAGCGGCATGTAGACGTAGCTACGGGCGCCCAGCGGGCCCCAGGCCCAGGTCGCCGCGTCGCGGGTGTCGAGCAGACGCTCCGGCTCCAGCGGCACGAAGGCGCTCGTGCTGTCCTTGCTGTAGAAGCCCACGACGTCGACGACGACGTCGGTGCCCGCCCAGGCGCCGTTGAAGACGCTGATCTTGCCGTCCGCGCCGACGGGCACGATCACCGAGTTGGCGATCGTCTGACCGGGGGTGAAGTTCAGGTTGGACGCGGTCGGGGTGGCGCCGCCGCCCGGGAAGACCGACAGGTGGCCGGATTCCTTCGGGTTGGTGACGGTCACGTTCAGCGCCACGGCGGTGATGCCCTGGGGCACGCCGCGCAGGCCGCTGATCTGGGTGGAGAAGGTCTTGCGGCCGCCGAGCTGGCCCTTGACCGTGCCGAGGCCCTCGCGGGTGTCGACGAAGCGGGACGGGGTGATCGGGGTGTAGCCGCTGGACTGCGTGGAGCTGAAGTAGCCCGTGACGTCCGCGATCAGGTCGACCGACTGGCCGCCGCGGTTGGCCAGCTCGACGTAGCCGTTCTTGCCGACCGGCACGATGACCAGGTTCGGGACGGTCTGACCGGCCTTGAAGTTGACGTTCGAGGTGGTCGGACGCTCGGTGCCCTCGGGGAACGCCGTGATGTGACCGGCGCTCGTGGTGTTGGTCACCGTGATGTTGAGGACGACGGCGGTGACCCCGGCGGGGATCGTGCCGTTGCCGCCGACCTTCACGCGGGTGGAGCTGTACGGGGCGACCTTGCCCTTGACCGCGCCGGTCCCGTCACGGGTGTCGAGCAGGCGGGTGGGGGCGTACGGGGTGAAGTCGGAGCCCTGGGTGACGAACGCGACCTCGTTCACGGCCGAGACGGCGTTGGCGGTGTCCTTGACGGTGACCTTGACCGTGTAGGAGCCGACCTCGGCGTAGGTGTGGGCCGTGGTCAGCGTCGTGTCGCCGGACGCGCTCAGCACGTCCGTCTTGCCGTCGCCCCAGGCGATGGTGACCTCGAGCGTGCTGGGGGCGCTCGTGATGACGGTGTCCAGCTCGACCCCGTGCGCCGTGGTGCCGTACGCGTACACGCCGACCGCGAGGTCGGGGTTGGCGGCGACGGACTGCGCCTGCGGGGCGGCGGCCGCCCCGGTCTTCCCGGCGGGCAGGGCCTTGCGGACCGAGCGCTCGGCGGGGCTGGTGAAGGCGTGACCCTTCGACTTGGAACCCTTGGTCTTGCCCAGGTCCAGGTCGGGAACGGTCGCACCGTGAGCGTCGGGCTGGGCCGGGTCGGCGTGCGCCACGCCCGGGATGAGACCCACGCCTGCTGCTATTGCGGCAGCGGAAATTACAAGTCGGCGACTGCGCACCGGCCCCCCATGATTTCTGGTTGAACGCTTGAACAAGTTCGAAAGCGTGTTCAGAGTACACAGCCGCACGGGGATTGATCAGGGGGGTGGCCCTACATCTTGGACTCGCTTGCGCCGATCCAAACATCAGGCGCCGACCGATACCGGCCCAACCCCGCCCGGGGGCTTGTGCTGGGTGGAACACGTTCCTAGCATCACCGGTGTTACATCAGTTGTGTCACACAGTCGCACACCACGGACACCGTCCACGGACACGATCCACGGACACCATCCACACGGAGACGCTGGGGGCTCGATGGCAGTGACAGGCAACGGCGGCGGGGAAGCGCGCGGGCGGGGCCCGCTCGCCGGACTGCGCGTCGTCGAGCTGGCGGGCATCGGCCCCGGCCCCTTCGCCGCCATGCTCCTCGCCGACCTGGGCGCGGACGTCGTGCGCGTGGACCGGCCCGGCGGCGGCGGGCTCGCGGTCGATCCGGCCTACGACCTCACCAACCGCGGCAAGCGCTCCGTCATGGTCGACCTGAAGTCCGCCGACGGGCCCGCCCGCGTCCTGGACCTGGTCGAGCGGGCGGACGTCCTCGTCGAGGGCTTCCGCCCCGGGGTCGCCGAACGGCTCGGCGTCGGCCCCGCCGACTGCCAAGCCCGCAACCCGGGGCTCGTCTACGGGCGGATGACCGGCTGGGGCCAGCAGGGCCCGCTCGCGCAGAGCGCGGGGCACGACATCGCGTACATCGCCGTCACCGGCGCCCTCGGCATGATCGGCAACCCGGGGGAGCCCCCGGCCGTCCCCGCGAACCTGGTCGGGGACTACGCGGGCGGCTCGCTCTACCTGGTGATCGGGGTCCTCGCCGCCCTCCAGCACGCCCGGACCACCGGCACCGGCCAAGTCGTCGACGCGGCCATCGTCGACGGCACCGCCCACCTCACCGCCATGATCCACGGGATGATGGCGGCCGGCGGCTGGCAGGACCGCCGCGGGGCGAACCTGCTCGACGGCGGCTGCCCCTTCTACGGCACCTACGAGACCTCCGACGGCGGGTACATGGCGGTCGGCGCGCTGGAGCAGCAGTTCTACGACACCTTCGTGGAGCTCCTCGGCATCGCGGACCGGGCCCCGGCCCGCAAGGACCTCGCCCGCTGGGGCGAGCTGCGCGAGGTGGTCGCCGCACGCTTCAGGACCCGTACGCGCGAGGAGTGGACGGCGGTCTTCGAGGGCACCGACGCCTGCGTGGCGCCCGTGCTCTCGCTGCGCGAGGCCCCGCACCACCCGCACCTGGCCGCCCGCGGCACCTTCACCGACTTCGGCGGGATCACCCAGCCCGCGCCGGCGCCCCGCTTCTCCGCGACCCCGGCCGCCGTCGCCGGCGGCCCGGCCCTGCCGGGGGCCCACACCGCATCCGTGGCCGCCGACTGGGACGTACCGGCACTGCTCCCCAAGGACGTCTGATGGAACTGTCGATGATGCTCGACTACGCCGGTGACCCGCGACAGGCGGCGGACCGGGCGGCCGAGCTGGAGGCGGCCGGGCTCGACGCCGTGTGGGTGGCCGAGGCCTGGGGCTTCGACTCCCCGACGATCATGGGCTATCTCGCCGCACGCACCGAGCGGATGAAGATCGGCTCGGCCATCCTCAACGTCTACTCGCGCACCCCCGGCCTCATCGCCCAGACCGCCGCCGGCCTGGACGCGCTCTCCGGCGGCCGGGCCCTCCTCGGCCTCGGCGCCTCCGGCCCGCAGGTCGTCGAGGGCTGGCACGGGAAGCCGTACGACAAGCCCCTCGGCCGCACCCGCGAGACCGTCGAGCTGTGCCGCAGGATCTGGCGCCGCGAGACGATCGACCACCACGGCATCACCGACATGCCGCTGCCCCCGGAGCGCGGCAGCGGGCTCGGCAAACCCCTGAAGATCCTCACCCGGCCCGTGCGCGACGCGATCCCCGTCTACATCGCCTCCCTCGGCCCGGCCAACGTACGGATGACCGCCGAGATCGCGGACGGCTGGCTGCCGACCCTCTTCATCCCGGAGAAGGCCGCCGCGGTGTGGGGCGGACCCCTCGCCGAGGGCGCGGCCAAGCGGGCGCCTGAGCTCGGCCCGCTCCGCACCGTCGCGGGGGGCCTGCTCGCCATCGGCGAGGACGCGGCCGCCGTACGGGACCTGGCGCGCCCGCAGATCGCCCTGTACGTCGGCGGCATGGGCGCGGTGGGCAAGAACTTCTACAACGACCTCGCCGTGGCCTACGGCTACGAGGAGGAGGCCCGGACCATCCAGGAGCTCTACCTCTCCGGCCGCAAGCGCGACGCGGCCGCCGCCGTACCGGACGAGTTCTGCGAGCTGATGACCCTGTGCGGGCCCGAGGGCTACGTGCGCGAGCGCGTCGAGGCCTTCCGGGAGGCGGGCGTCACCATGCTCAACGTCACGCCCGTCGGGCCCGAGCCGGCCCGGCTGATCGAAACCGTCAAGAACTGGCTTTAGGGAGCCGACCGATGAAACGCCAGATCTTCGACGCCGACCACGAGGCGTTCCGCGAGACCGTGCGCACCTTCCTCACCAAGGAGGTGCTGCCGCACTACGACCAGTGGGAGAAGGACGGCATCGTCAGCCGCGAGGCCTGGCGGGCCGCGGGCCGGCAGGGGCTGCTGGGCCTCGCCGTCCCCGAGGAGTACGGCGGGGGCGGGAACACCGACTTCCGCTACGCCGCCGTGATCGCGGAGGAGTTCACCCGCGCGGGCGCCCCGGGGCTGGCCATCGGCCTGCACAACGACATCATCGGCCCGTACCTGACCTCGCTCGCCACCGAGGAGCAGAAGCGCCGCTGGCTGCCCGGATTCTGCTCCGGGGAGACCATCACCGCCATCGCGATGACCGAGCCGGGGGCGGGCTCCGACCTCCAGGGGATCCGGACCACCGCCGAGGACCGCGGCGACCACTGGGTGCTGAACGGCTCCAAGACCTTCATCTCCAACGGCATCCTCGCCGACCTGGTGATCGTGGTCGCCAAGACCACCCCCGAGGGCGGGGCGCACGGACTGTCGCTGCTGGTCGTCGAGCGCGGCGCGGAGGGCTTCGAGCGCGGCCGCAACCTCGACAAGATCGGCCAGAAGTCCCAGGACACCGCCGAGCTCTTCTTCCACGACGTCCGCGTCCCGAAGGAGAACCTGCTCGGCGAGCCGAACGGCGCGTTCGTCCACCTGATGACGAATCTCGCACAGGAGCGGATGGGCATCGCGATGGCCGGCATCGCGGCCGCCGAGCACCTGCTGGAGATCACCACGCAGTACGTGAAGGAGCGGGAGGCCTTCGGCCGTCCGCTGTCCAAGCTCCAGCACATCCGCTTCGAGATCGCCGAGATGGCCACCGAGGTCGCGGTCACCCGGACCTTCCTCGACCGGTGCATCACCGACCACTCGAACGGCGAACTGGACCACGTGCACGCCTCGATGGCCAAGTGGTGGGCCACCGAGCTGCAGAAGCGGGTCGCCGACCGCTGTCTGCAACTCCACGGCGGCTACGGATACATGACCGAGTACCGGGTCGCGCGGGCCTTCACCGACGGCCGCATCCAGACCATCTACGGCGGCACGACCGAGATCATGAAAGAGATCATCGGCCGTTCCCTCCTCGGCTGAACCTCCCCCGCAACCCTTCCGCCCAGAACACTCCGAAAGGCTTGACCAGTGAGCACCGAAGCTTACGTATACGACGCGATCCGCACCCCGCGCGGCCGCGGCAAGGCCAATGGCTCCCTGCACGGCACCAAGCCGATCGATCTGGTCGTCGGACTCATCGACGCCCTGCGCGAGCGCAACCCCGGCCTGGACCCCGCCGCCATCGACGACATCGTGCTGGGCGTCGTCGGCCCGGTCGGCGACCAGGGCTCCGACATCGCCCGGATCGCGGCCATCGCCGCGGGCCTCCCGGACACCGTGGCCGGCGTACAGGAGAACCGCTTCTGTGCCTCCGGCCTGGAGGCCGTCAACCTGGCCGCCGCCAAGGTCCGTTCCGGCTGGGAGGACCTGGTCCTCGCGGGCGGCGTGGAGTCCATGTCCCGCGTCCCGATGGCCTCGGACGGCGGCGCCTGGTTCAACGACCCGATGACGAACTGGGACGTCAACTTCGTCCCGCAGGGCATCGGCGCCGACCTGATCGCCACCATCGAGGGATTCTCCCGGCGGGACGTGGACGAGTACGCCGCCCTCTCGCAGGAGCGCGCCGCCGTCGCGATCAAGGAAGGCCGCTTCGCGAAGTCGGTCGTCCCGGTCACCGACCGCAACGGCCTGGTCGTCCTGGACCACGACGAGTTCGTCCGCCCCGGCACCACCG
The DNA here is from genome assembly GCF_042871845.1 of Streptomyces sp. NPDC005533. NCBI lineage: Bacteria > Bacillati > Actinomycetota > Actinomycetes > Kitasatosporales > Streptomycetaceae > Streptomyces > Streptomyces sp. NPDC005533. Next base: position 69,621 of record NZ_JBIAJH010000017.1, read on the forward strand.
CCGACACCCTCGCCAAGCTGAAGCCCTCCTTCGCGGACATCGGCGAGCTCGGCGGCTTCGACGCCGTCGCGCTGCAGAAGTACCACTGGGTCGAGAAGATCGACCACGTCCACCACGCGGGCAACTCCTCCGGCATCGTCGACGGCGCCTCGCTCGTGGCCATCGGCTCCCGTGAGGCGGGAGAGCGGGGCGGGCTGACCCCGCGCGCCCGGATCGTCTCGGCCGCCGTGTCCGGCTCCGAGCCCACCATCATGCTCACCGGTCCCGCCCCCGCCACCCGCAAGGCCCTCGCCAAGGCCGGCCTGACCATCGACGACATCGACCTGGTCGAGATCAACGAGGCGTTCGCCGGCGTCGTGCTGCGCTTCGTCAAGGACATGGGCCTGTCCCTCGACAAGGTCAACGTCAACGGCGGCGCCATCGCGCTCGGCCACCCGCTCGGCGCCACCGGCGCGATGATCCTCGGCACGATCGTCGACGAGCTGGAGCGCCAGGACAAGCGCTACGGCCTCGTCACCCTCTGCGTCGGCGGCGGCATGGGCGTCGCCACCATCGTCGAGCGACTCTGAACCGTCCTGTCCCCAGACCCTCCTCCGCACGGACCGACACGAAAGCAGTGACCATGAGCGAGTCCACCACGATCCGCTGGGAACAGGACGAGACCGGCGTCGTCACCCTCGTCCTCGACGACCCGGACCAGTCCGCGAACACGATGAACCAGGCCTTCAAGGACTCCATCGCGGCCGTAGCCGACCGCGCCGAGGCCGAGAAGGACTCCATCCGCGGCATCATCTTCACCTCCGCCAAGAAGACCTTCTTCGCGGGCGGCGACCTCAAGGACATGATCCGGCTGCGCCCCGAACACGCGCAGCTCGCCTTCGACACCGGCACCGAGATCAAGGCCTCGCTGCGCCGCATCGAGACCCTCGGCAAGCCCGTCGTCGCCGCGATCAACGGCGCGGCCCTCGGCGGCGGTTACGAGATCTGCCTCGCCTCCCACCACCGCGTGGCCCTCGACGCCCCCGGCTCCAAGATCGGCCTGCCCGAGGTCACCCTCGGCCTCCTTCCGGCCGGCGGTGGCGTCACCCGCACCGTCCGCCTGATGGGCATCGCCGACGCGCTGCTCAAGGTGCTGCTCCAGGGCACCCAGTACAGCCCGAAGCGCGCCCTGGAGAACGGCCTGGTCCACGAACTGGCCGAGACCCCCGAGGACATGCTCGCCAAGGCCCGCGCCTTCATCGACGCGAACCCCGAGTCGAAGCAGCCCTGGGACGTACCCGGCTACAAGATCCCGGGTGGTACGCCGTCCAACCCGCGCTTCGCCGCGAACCTCCCGGCCTTCCCGGCCAACCTGAAGAAGCAGCTGAACGGGGCCCCGTACCCGGCCCCGCGCAACATCCTGGCCTGCGCCGTCGAGGGCGCCCAGGTGGACTTCGAGACCGCGCTGACCATCGAGGCCCGCTACTTCACCGAGCTGGTCACCGGGCAGACCGCGAAGAACATGATCCAGGCGTTCTTCTTCGACCTCCAGGCCGTCAACGCCGGCCGCAGCCGCCCGCAGGGGATCGAGCCGCGCCAGGTCCGCAAGGTCGCCGTCCTCGGCGCCGGCATGATGGGAGCGGGCATCGCCTACTCCTGCGCCCGCGCGGGCATCGAGGTGGTGCTGAAGGACGTCAGCGCCGAGGCCGCCGCCAAGGGCAAGGCGTACTCCGAGAAGCTCCTCGACAAGGCCGTCTCCCGCGGCCGGAGCACCGAGGCCCAGCGCGCCGAGCTGCTCGCCCGGATCACCCCGACCGCGGACGCCGCCGACCTGGCGGGCTGCGACGCCGTCATCGAGGCCGTCTTCGAGGACACCGCCCTCAAGCACAAGGTGTTCCAGGAGGTCCAGGACGTCGTCGCCCCCGACGCGCTGCTGTGCTCCAACACCTCCACCCTGCCGATCTCCGGCCTCGCGGAGGGCGTGAAGCGGCCCGCGGACTTCATCGGGCTGCACTTCTTCTCGCCCGTCGACAAGATGCCGCTCGTCGAGATCATCAAGGGGGAGCAGACCGGCGACGCGGCCATCGCCCGCGCCTTCGACCTGGTCCGCCAGATCAACAAGACCCCGATCGTGGTCAACGACTCGCGCGGCTTCTTCACCTCGCGCGTCATCGGCCAGTTCATCAACGAGGGCGTGGCCATGGTCGGCGAGGGCATCGAGCCCGCCTCGATCGAGCAGGCCGCCGCCCAGGCCGGCTACCCGGCCAAGGTGCTCTCCCTGATGGACGAGCTCACCCTCACCCTGCCGCGCAAGATCCGCAACGAGACCCGCAAGGCCTTCGAGGCCGAGGGCCGGTCCTGGACCGAGCACCCCGCCGACACCGTCATCGACCGCATGGTCGACGACTTCGGCCGCCCCGGCCGCAGCGGTGGCGCCGGCTTCTACGAGTACGACGAGAGCGGCAAGCGCACCCGCATCTGGCCGGGCCTGCGCGAGCACTTCGCCAAGCCGGACGCCGAGATCCCGTTCGAGGACATGAAGGAGCGGATGCTCTTCTCCGAGGCCCTGGACACCGTCCGCTGCCTCGACGAGGGGGTCCTCACCTCGATCGCCGACGCCAACATCGGCTCCATCATGGGCATCGGCTTCCCGGCCTGGACCGGCGGCGTGATCCAGTACGTCAACGGTTACGAGGGCGGCCTGCCCGGCTTCGTGGCCCGCGCCCGCGAGCTCGCCGCGCAGTACGGCGAGCGCTTCACCCCGCCGGCCTCCCTCGTGGAGAAGGCCGGGCGCGGCGAGACGTACGGCGACTGATCCCGCCCGCCCCGGGCCCGCCCGCGAGCGGGCCCGGGGCGCTCACCGCCTACCGGCCGGAGTCGGCCAGGGAGGCGAACGTCGTACGCGCCTCGGCGCCGTCCGGTGCGGCCCAGCGGGCCAGCAGCCGCCCCCGGACGCGGTCCGAGGCCGGAGCGGGTCCCGTACGCAGCTCCCGGGCCAGGGTCAGGGCCAGTACGGGCCGCTCCAGCCCCACCGGGCCCACCGTGACGACGGTGCCGTCGGCGGTGTCCGTCACGAGCCCGGGACCGGTCAGGCCCGCCGGCACCCCGGCCCCCTCGGAACGGATCTCGACCGTCGGGTCGGGAACCCCGCTCCGGTTCTGGTCCTGCGCCACGGCACGGCCCGCCAGCAGCGCCAGCAACTGCTCGACCAGGACCGGGTCGTGGGCGCCGTCGTAGATCCAGCGGCGGCCCAGCACCCCGTGCTCGGAGGTGCCGACGAGGCCCTCTCCCGCGCCCTCCAGGGGCGCCCCGCGGTAGGTGAGCGGGACCAGGTAGCTCACGGGGGCGTCCCCCGCGCCGTCGGTGACCACCATGAACTCGACGCCCACCTCGCCCTCGGGGTCGTCGAGCCGGAAGCCGCCGGCCTTGGTGAGGGCGGCGGGTCCCTGCGCGCCCCGGTACCAGGGCCGCGACGGGAGCCAGTCGGCGAGGAGTTCGAGTTTGCCGGGCGACATCGTGGTGCGGTGAATGACTGCCATGTGGCCTGAACCTACCCGGATTCGGAGGCGAACGCCGCCCGCAGTTCCTCGCGCAGGGACCGCTGGAAGGCCGTCACCAGCGCCTGGACCACCATCGGCTGCATGTGCGCCGACAGCGCCTTCATCGACTCCACCCGCTCCGGATCGCTCTCGTCCCGCGTGAACGGGCCCCACACCTCGTCCCGGAACAGCCCCGTCAGCTCGTGCGCGGCCGACCTGGCGTGCTCCATCAGCACCCTGCGCGCCGCCAGGATCGTCTCGTGCGCGATCGGTACGTCGAGCAGCGCGACCCCCAGCCGCAGCAGCCCCACGTCCACCCGGAACCCGTCACCCGAGGCGGCGAGCACGTTCATCGCCGTCAGCCGCCGCACGTCGGTGTCCGACAGTGCCCGGCCGGCCCGCTTCTCCAACTCCTCGCGCGAGGCCTCCCGGGCCGCGTCCGGAGCCCAACTGGCCACCATCGCCCGGTGGATCGCCAGGTCGTGGGCGCTCAGGTCGTCGGGCAGCGCGTCCAGATAGCGCTCGATGGCGGACAGGGTCATGCCCTGGTGCTGCAGCTCCTCGATCAGGGCCAGCCGGGACAGGTGCTCCGGCCCGTAGTGGCCGACCCGACGAGGGCCGATCACGGGAGGGGGCAAAAGCCCGCGGGTGCTGTAGAACCGTACGGTGCGCACGGTGACACCCGCCCTGGCCGCCAGCTCGTCGACGGTGAGCATCGGCTCGGGTGCCTGGTCGGCCATCGTCTGCGCCTCGCTCTCTGCTCCACAGCTTGGGTTCAACAGTATTGCTGTCGCACCAACGATGTGAAACGGCCAGGAGCTGCCCATGACCACGAACCTGCGACTGCCCGGACGCCCCGAGGAGATCACCCTCCCCGCCCTGCTGACCCGCAACGCCGCCGAGCACGGGGACCTGCCCGCCCTCTCGTGGCGCGCCGGCCGCGACTGCGCCGACTGGGCGACCCTCACGTGGAGCGAGGTCCGCCACAAGGTGGCCGTCCTCGCCTCCGGCTACGCCGCCCTCGGGGTCGAGCGGGGCGAGCACGTCCTGATGATGATGGGCAACCGCCCCGAGCACTGGCTCAGCGATCTCGCCCTCGTCCACCTCGGCGCCGTGCCCGTCACCGTGTACGGGACCTCCGCGCCCGAGCAGATCGCCCACATCGCCCGCCACAGCCGGGCCAGGGTCGCCGTCGTCGAGGGCGCCCGCGAACTCCTGCGCTGGGAACCGCTGCTGGCCGACGCGACCGTTCCGCTGGAGCGCCTCGTCGTGGCCGAGGCGGCCGACGCGGGCGGGCACTCCACGTACGCCTCCCTGCACGCGAGCGGGGCCCGGCTGCACCGCGCCGACGCCTTCGAGAAGGCCTGGCAGGAGACGCGCCCCGAGGACCCGCTGACCGTCGTCTACACCTCCGGGACCACCGGCGACCCCAAGGGTGTGCGGCTGACCCACCGCAACCTCATGCTCCAGGCGATCCGCCTCGACCGGCACGTGGACCTGCCCGAGCACGCCGAGCACCTCTGCTACCTGCCCTTCGCGCACATCGCCGAGCGGGTCCTCGGCATCTACCTGCCCCTGCTGCGGGCCGCGCACGTGCGGCTGTGCGCCGACCCCACCGCCGTGGCGGGGGCGGTCCGCGAACTGCACCCCGTGCAGTTCTTCGGCGTCCCCCGCGTGTGGGAGAAGCTCGCCGCCTCGGTCCGCGCGGTCCTCGCGCAGCTGCCGGAGGACCGGCGCACGGCCATCGAGGCCGCGAACGACCTGGCCCGCGCCCGGGCCGGTCACCTGGAGGGCGGCGAGGAGGCGCCGGCCGCGCTCGAGGCCTCGTACGCGGCGGCGAAGGAGCAGGTGCTGGACCCGCTGCTGCGGCTGGCCGGGCTGGACCGGCTGGTCTGGACGGCCAGCGCCACCGCGCCGATGCCGATCGACGTGGTCCGCTTCTGGGCCGGCTGGGGCATCACGATCATGGACGCCTGGGGGCTCACCGAGACGGCGGGCGTGTGCACGGTCAACAGCCCGGCCGGCTTCCGGCTCGGCTCGGTGGGCCGCCCGATCGAGGGGCTGGAGCTGAGGCTCGCCGAGGACGGGGAGATCCTCACCCGCGGCGCGACCGTCTTCGGCGGCTACCTGCGGCCGGACGGCACGGTGGAGAGCGCCTCCGACGACGAGGGCTGGTTCCCCACCGGGGACGTGGGCCGGCTCGACGAGGACGGGTTCCTCTGGCTGACCGACCGCAAGAAGGAACTGATCATCACCTCGAACGGCAAGAACGTCTCGCCGGCGCTGGTGGAGAACACGGTCAAGGAGCACCCTCTGATCGGCCAGGCCCTGGTCCACGGCGACGGCCGCTCCTACCTCGTCGCCCTGCTGGTCCTGGACCCCGAACTGGCCCCGGTCTGGGCCGCCGCCCGGGGCATCGAGGCCTCCTCCCCGGCCGAGCTCGCCGCGCACCCGGAGATCCGGGAGGAGATCGCCCGCGCGGTCGAGGCGGCCAACGCCCGGCTCAACCGGACCGAGCAGATCAAGCGGTACCGGCTGCTGACCGGGGAGTGGGGGCCCGACAGCGGGGAACTCACGCCCTCGCTGAAGCTCCGCCGCCGGGTGATCCGCGACAAGTACCGCGCACTGATCGACGGCCTGTACGAGGAGCCGTACGAGGAGCCGGACGCGGCCCCCTGACGGGTGGAGCCGACGCACCGCACCCGGGGGGACGGACCGGGTGCGGTGCGCGACCTGGGCCGAAAGAGACGACCTAGCGGCCGATCAGCGGGTAGTGGTCGCTGAGGTTGGTGTAGGTGTAGGAGGTGCCCCAGCTGAAGACCGTCCAGGGCGCCGACTGCTCCTTGACCACGTTGTTCTCCCAGCCCGCGGGGCGGGCGTTGCCCTTGCGGTAGAGGACGTAGTCCAGGTCCTCGCGCGGGTCGGTCGGGTAGCGGTAGTTCGCTATCGAGTTCAGCGCGGTGTCGAAGGAGTACGGGTGCCCCGTGCGCGTGTCGGAGCCCGCCAGGTCCGCGTTGGCGAGCAGGGCGGCGTACTCGGGCGTGCGCGAGTCGACGTTCAGGTCGCCCGCCACGATGACCTGCTCGTTCGCCGGGATGTTCTTCCCGTCGAGGAAGGCGTCGATCGCGCGGAACTGGCGGGCGCGCATGTCCGCCGCCTCGCCCGCACCGCAGCCCGGGTCGGTGGACTGCACGTGCGTGCCGACCACGTGCACCTTCGCGCCGTTCACGTTCAGCACCACGTAGGCGAAGCCCTTGTTGGACCACCAGTCGGCGCCGCAGGCGTCCTTGTAGACCACCTGCTCCTTGCGGACGATCGGCCACTTGCTCAGGATCGTGACGCCGCCGTCCTCCGGGGTGGTGGAGGAGTAGGCGCCGCCCGTGGCGTCCCAGCCGCTCTTGCTGCGGCCGACGACCGGGGTCTGGTACGGGTACTGCGCCGCCGAGCCCGCCTTCAGCGCGTCCGACGCGGCGTTGTCGAAGGCCTCCTGGAGCACGACCACGTCGTGGCCCTGGTAGAAGGAGGCCTTGGGGATCTCCGCGGCCCGGTGGTCCTGGCCCCAGTTCGGGTACAGGCTTTTGCTCATCAGGAACACGTTGTACGACAGGACGCTGAGCCGCGGGGCGGCGGCGCCCTCCGCGGCGGTGGCGGCGGGCGCGGAGGCGGCGGCCAGGGCGCCGGCGGCGACCGCCGCTACGGCCGCCGCGGCGGCGCGGCGCGAGCGGGGCGTGGAAAGCAGCATGGAGGTCTCCGTCATTCCTGCGGGGGAAGATCGACGCCGTCATACAAGCAGCAGCAGTTACCTCTGGGTAACACCCGTGCAGAGACTTTCTGTCCGTGAGACGGCCGTCCGGTGCTCGCATACTTGTCATATGACGACGACGGACTCAGCACACCCCGCCGGACCTGCGACCGGGCGCCGCACCGACCCCGAGCCGCCCCCGCCGGGCGGGGTGCTGTGGACCGTCGCCGGCGACGTCCGGGCCCTGCTGATGCTGCCCGCCGCCTTCACCCTGCAAGTCGCCCACCCCGCGATCGGGGCGGGCGTCGACCAGTACTCCGTCTTCCGCACCGACCCCTGGGGCCGCGGCGAGCGCTCGCTGCGCTCGGTCCAGCTGTGGGTGTACGGCGGGGAGAAAGCCGCCGAGGAGGGCCGCCGGGTCCGCCGCCTGCACAAGGAGATCCAGGGCACCGACACGCGCGGCCGCCGCTACCACTCCCTCGACCCCGCCTGCTACTCCTGGGTGCACGCCACCGGCTTCCCCGTCTACCTGTACGCCGGGCGCTACCTGCTGCGCCGCTTCACCCCCGCCCAGGAACGGCAGCTCTACCGGGAGTGGCTGCAGGTGGGCCGGATCCTCGGCATCCACGACCGGGACATGCCGCAGAGCATCGAGGAGTACTGGACGTACTGGGGCCGGATGCTGGCCGAGGAGATCGAGCCCACCAAGGTCGCCCGTGAGCTGATCGCCACCGACGTGCCGCTGCCCCGGCCCGAGACCGGGTCCCGCGCCGTACGCCTGCTGCTGCGCCTGACCTGGCCCGCCCTGCGGACGGCGTTCCTGCACCTGCGGGCCTTCGTCACCGTCGGCTACATGCCCCCCGAGGCGCGCGCCGCCCTCGGACTGGAGTGGAGCCCGGCCCAGGAGCGCAGGCTCCGGCGGTTCAGCACGGCCCTGCGCCTCCTCGTACCGCTGCTGCCGGAACGCCTGCGGTACCTGCCCATCGCGCGGGCGGCGCGCGCCCGATGGCGCGCCGCCGCCCGCTGAGGGGACTCAGTGCTCGTCGTGCGTGTGGATCGTGTTCGTCTCCGCGATCTTCTTCCAGGACTTCGGCTCCGCGGCCGGCTTCGCCGGCTTGGTGGGAGCGGCCTGCTGTGAGCGGGCCGCGGGCTTGCCGGCCGCCGGGTTCAGCGCCGACGCGTCGGGCTTGCCCGGGGTGTAGAGCCAGGTCTCGAACAGCTGGGCCAGCGGCTCGGCCGAGACCTTCTCCGCGTAGCGCACGAAGTCCCCGACCTTGGCGTTGCCGTAGGCCCGCTCGGTCGGCCAGCCCTTGAGGATCCGGAAGAACTTCTCGTCGCCGATCTGGTTGCGCAGCGCCTGCAGGGCGATGGCCCCGCGGTCGTAGACGGCGCCGTGGAACTGATTCTCCGGACCCGGGTCACCCGGCTTGACCTGCCAGAACGCGTCCTCGGCCGGGCGCAGGGCGTAAGCCCAGTCGGCGAGCTCCTGCGCGGTGCCCTCGCCCTGCTTCTCCGACCACAGCCACTGGCTGTAGCGGGCGAAGCCCTCGTTGATCCAGATGTCCTTCCAGCCGTCGACGGACACGCTGTCGCCGTACCACTGGTGGGCGAGCTCGTGCACGACCACCGAGACGTTGGCGCCGTTCTGGAACTGGCGCGGGCCGTAGAACGGCCGGGTCTGCGTCTCCAGCGCGTAGCCGGCGTTCACGTTCGGCACGTAGCCGCCCAGCGCGTTGAAGGGGTACGGGCCGAAGACCCCCTCCAGCCACTCGGTGACCTCGCCGGTGCGCTCCACGCTCGCGCGCGCCGCGCCCGCGTTGTCGCCGAGGTCCTTGCTGTAGGCGTTGACGATGGGCAGCCCGCTCGCGGTCGTGTCGGTGGTGATGTCGAACTTGCCGACGGCGAGGGTGGCGAGGTAGGTGGCCTGCGGCTTGTTGGACCGCCAGTTGTACCGGGTCCAGCCGAGGCGCGACGTCTGCGACTGGAGCACGCCGTTGCTGATGGCCTGGGTGCCGTCGGGGACGTTGACGGAGACGTCGAAGGTGGCCTTGTCCAACGGGTGGTCGTTGCTCGGGAACCACCAGGCCGCCGAGTCGGGCTCCTGCGCCGCCACACCGCCGTCGGGCGTGCGCTGCCAGGCGGTCCACCCGTCGACCTTGAACTCGGAGGGCTTACCGGCGTACTTGACGACGACGGTCAGCGGGGCGTTGCGGGCCAGCGGCTTCGCCGGGGTGACCTCCAGCTCGTGGGCGCCGGACGTGGCGAACTTCGCCTTCGCGCCGTTGACGCGGATCTCGCTGACCTCGAGGCCGAAGTCGAGGTTGAAGCGGGACAGGTCCTGCTTGGCGGTGGCGAGGAGGGTGGCGGTGCCTTCGAGCAGGTCCGTCTTGGGCTGGTACTGCAGGCGCAGGTCGTAGTGGGACACGTCGTATCCGCCGTTGCCGCTGGCCGGGTAATAGGGGTCGCCGATACCCGGGGCACCCGGACCGGCACTCGCCGCCGACGCCGGGATCACCAGCAGCAGGGAAGCGGCGAGCACGCTCGGGGCGATGACTTTGCGGTGCACGAATGACTCCAAGTGGTAGGGGAGGCAGGTCGGTTCCAGGTGTTGTGGCTCGACCGTATTCACCCGTGATCGCTCACGTCATGTCCATGGCCCCTGCTGTCACACGATCGCCATTCGGCCGTCACGGAAGGGCGGACGGGGCCGGGCGTGCGCGGGGGGCGCCGCGCGCCGGCCCACCCCGCCGCCGGCCCGGCACCCCGCACCCGTAGCCCACGACCTGCGGCGCAGCCCCTGGCTCCGCCCCGACGGCGCCCGCGCGGCCGATGCCGAGGAGGCGGCGAGCAGCGCTGCGACGTGTCGCGTCCCGCCCCGCGGATCGGCCGAATCGGGCCTGAGGCCGGGGGAGTCGGGCCCTTCCCCCGCCGGCGGGCCGGCGGCTCAGTCGTCGAGGAGGCGCCAAGCGATGAGGGCCAAGGCGGCCCGCTGCAGGCCCGTGGGCCCGGTGAGGTCGATGCCGAGGGTCTTCCCGATCTGGTCGATCCGGCGGGCGACGCTGCTGTGGTGCAGGTGGAGGAGGTCGGCGGCCCGGCGCAGGGAGCCGGTGGCGCAGTAGGCGTCGAGCGTCGCCAGGTCCTCCGGGTGGGCGGCCACGCGGGCGACCGCGGCCACGTCGGTGTTCGCGCGCGCCGCGGCCCGGGGTACGTCGGCCAGCAGGGCCAGCGCGCCCAGGTCCTCGTGGCGGACGACGGGTTCGCGCGCGGTGGTGAAGCGCAGGGCGGTGCGGGCCTGCCGCCAGGAGCGATCGGGGCTGCCCGCGGCGCCGATGCCCGCGCGGACGTCCGCCGGGAACCCGGCCGTGTCGACGGCCGTGGCCAGGATGACGCCCACGTCGGCGACCGATGCCGCCTTCACCGGGCGGGCCGGGCACACCAGGGCGCCCAGCCGGTCGAGCGGCAGCGGCGACCGCACGGCGACGGCGCGGACCGGCAGGCCGGCGGCGAACCCCAGCAGTCGCAACGCCCGGGCCCGGGCCGCCTCGTCGCCGTCGGAGCTGATCGCCAGTTCGACGAGCGCGGGGTCGGCCATGGTGGTGGGGGCGGGTCCGTACCGTTCGACGACGGCCGCTGCGGCGAGGGCCAGCCGGTCCAGGAGTACGTCGTCGAGAGGGTTCGGCGGGCCGGGGCGCTCCAGCCACACCGCGCCGACCTCCTCCTCGTCCAGGGTGATCGGCGCCGTGGAGGAAGCCGCGGGCGGTGGGGTCGACACCCGTCCGCCGTCGGGCGAGACCCGGACCACCCGTCCCGTTCCGTGGAGCCGCAGGCCCGCCACGCATTCGGCCAGGCCCGCCGAGGCCCGGGCGAGCGCCGGGAGGTCCACCCGCCGGCGCATCAACGTGTCGTAGAACGCGACGACGCGGATCGCACCCTCGGCGTACGAATCGAGTCCCGACAGCCGTACGGCCAGTGCCTCCATGGCGCAAGGATAGGCACCGTCCGGTGCGCCGGTCGGCGCACGAACGGGGCGCGATGCGCGACGGACGGCGGACGACCCGCCCGGGCGAGGGCCGTGAGGATGGGCGCCATGGATCCCGAACTCGAAGTCTTCATCCCGCTGCTCGCCCGGCTGGACCTGAGCGACCCGGTCACCGCCCGCAAGGACTTCGCGGCGCGTGCCGCGGCGGCGCCGGCGCCGGACACCACGAACATGGACGTCGAAGACCGCACGGTGCCCGCCGACCCGGACGTGCCGGTGCGGATCTACCGCCCGCACCGGGCGCAAGGAGCCGTCGTCTGGATGCACGGCGGCGGCGGGGTCTTCGGCGACCTCGACACCGAGCACCCCTGGGCCGCCCGGATCGCGGACCTCTCCGGGGCGGTGGTGATCTCGGTGGGCTACCGCCTGGCACCCGAGCACCCGTTCCCCGCAGCCCTGGACGACGCCTACGCCGTACTGGACTGGACGGCCGGCCACGCGGACGAACTCGGCATCGACCCGGCGCGGATCGCGGTCGGCGGACACAGCGCCGGCGCGAACCTCGCCGCCGCGACTGCGCTGCGGGCACGTGACGAGCAGGGGCCCGCGATCCGCTTCCAACTGCTCAACCAGCCGGGACTGGACGACCGCCAGGCCACCTGGTCGGCGCGGAACTTCACCGACACGCCCTGGTTCAACCACGACCAGATGGCGGCGGCCTGGCGGCACTACCTGGGCTCCCGGCCCGCCACCCCGTACGCCGCCCCGGCACGGGCCGCCGACCTGTCCGGGCTGCCACCCGCCTACATCGCCGCCGCGGAGTTCGACCCGAACCGCGACGAGGACATCGACTACGCGCGGCGCCTCCTGCAGGCGGGGGTGTCCGTGGAACTGCACCAGTGGCCCGGCACCTTCCACGGCTCCCAGGCGATCCTGTCCGCCGAGGTCTCGCAGCGGCAGAACGCCGAGCTCGCCGCGGCGCTGCGGCGCGCCCTCGCCGCATGAGCCGCGGACACCAACTCACCGATGACGAAAGGACGGACGTGTTGAAGATCCGACTGGTGGTATGCGCGAGCGTGGCCGCACTGAGCCTCTTTGCGGGCACGGCGTCGGCGGCTCCCGCGAGCCCGCCGACCGCTTCCGGTCCCGCGCAGCTGCAGTCCGCGCTGGACGGTGTCCACCGCGCGGGCGTCCCGGGGGTGTTCGCCGAGGTGCGCGATGCCGGCCGGACATGGCGCGGGGCCTCCGGAGTCGCCGACATCGGCACCGGCCGTCCCGTCAGGCCCGACATGAGGCAGCGCGTCGGCAGCATCACCAAGACCTTCACCGCCGCCGCGATCATGCAGCAGGTCGAGCAGGGCCGGATCCGGCTCGACGCGCCGATCGGCGACCACCTGCCGCAACTCGTACCGGGGGAACGCGGCAGGAAGATCACGGTCCGGATGCTCCTGAACCACACCAGTGGCCTTCCCGACTACATCCGCTACGCGTTCCCCTCCCTGCAGGAGATGTCACCCAAGAGCCTCGACGACAACCGGTTCAGGCGGTTCCGCCCGGCCGAGCTGATCGGGATGGGGGTCGACGCGCCCGCCGCGAGCGAGCCCGGAGCCACTCCGGGGGCGTACTCCAACACCAACTACCTGCTCCTCGGCGAGCTCCTGGAGCAGGTGACGGGCGTCCCGGCCGAGGAGTACATCGCCCGGAACGTCATCGAGCGTGCCGGACTCCGGCACACCGGGTTCCCGACCGGGCCGCGCATCGAGGGACCGCACTCGCGGATGTACGAGGCCCTGTGGGGCCTGCTCGACCCGCCGCGCGACTACAGCGTCTACGACATGTCCTGGACGGGGACGGGGGCGGCCCTCGTGTCGACCATGGACGATCTCAACCTCTTCTACGGCGAGCTGCTCGCCGGGAAGATCGTCAGCCGGTCCTCGTTGGCCCAGATGCAGCGCACGGTCGCGGTCGTCGCCCTGGACGGATCGACGATCGAATACGGCCTCGGTCTGCACAAGGTCGCCACCGAGGGGTGCGGAACCTTCTGGGGGCACGACGGCACGGTGTGGGGTGCCGGAACGATCTCCCTGACCCGGGACGACGGCAGGCGCCGGATGTCCGTCGCGGTCAACCTCCAGAGGTGGAACGGGCCGGACTCCTCGGGCGAGCCGCGGCACCACCCCGTCGACGACGCGCTGAAGGCCTTCTCCCGGCGGGCGATGTGCGGTGACGCCGGTGCCGGAGCCGGGCCTGCCGGAGGTGCGGGGGAGGTGTCCACGGGGTGAGACGCGCACCACGGGTCGGCGCCCTACCCGGCGTACCGAACAGTCGGTAGCGTGCGGCGCATGACCTCTCCCTTGCTCGCCGCCCGTCGCTGTTGGCACGCCGCTATCAACCCGCTGCACGCCACCGTGTACTTCTCGCCGGAGATCGCCAAGGAGTTCGCCGTCCTCGGCGTCACCGACCCGGTGGCCGTCAACCTCGCCCACCGGTCGGCCGCGATGGGCGCCGTCGGGGCGGGCGCGGTCACCGCCACCTTCTACAACTACCGCCACGACCTGGTCGCCCGGCACCTGCCCGCCGTCTGGGAGACCACCACCCCCGAGGAGGCCCTCGCCGCCCGGCTGCGGGCCGCCGACGGCTCCCTGCGCCGGCTCCTCGGCGCCGACACAATCGCCTCGCCCGAACTCGCCGAGGCCGCAGACCTGGCGATGCGCGCCACCGAGCGCTGCACCCGGCACGCCCGCACCCTCTACGCCGCCCACGCCGACCTCCCCGTACCGCGGGAGCCGCACCTGCGGCTGTGGCACGCCACCACCCTGCTGCGCGAGCACCGCGGCGACGGCCACCTCGCCGCCCTGCTCCTGGCGGGCCTGGACCCGGTCGAGGCACTGGTCAGCCACACCGCCACCGGCAAGGGCATGACCCCGAAGTGGCTCAAGGGCATGCGCGGCTGGGGGCAGGAGGACCTGGACGCCGCGGCCGACCGGCTGCGCGAACGCGGCGTGCTCGACGCCGCCGGCGAGCTGACCGAGCAGGGCGTCGCGCTGCGCGAGCGGCTGGAGGACGACACCGACCGCCTCGACGCCGCCCCGTACGAGCACCTCGGCGCGGACGGCGTGGCCCGCCTGACCGAGCTCGGCGGCGCCCTCGTGATCAAGGCCGTGACCGCCGGGGCCTTCCCCGCGGACCTCATGGGCAGGGGCTGACGGACAGGGCTCCCGCCGTCCGTCACCGCCACCTGCCACAATTGGCAGCCTTCCAGTGCAAACGAAGGCAGGCGGGACCCGATCGTGACGATGTCCATCGAAGGCAGGATCGCCGAGGAGCTCGGCGTACGGGAGCGGCAGGTCAAGGCCGCCGTCGAGCTGCTCGACGGCGGCTCCACCGTGCCGTTCATCGCGCGCTACCGCAAGGAAGCGACGGAGATGCTCGACGACGCCCAGCTGCGCACCCTCGAGGAGCGGCTGCGGTATCTGCGCGAGCTGGAGGACCGGCGCGCGGCGATCCTCGACTCCGTACGGGAGCAGGGCAAGCTCGACGCCGAGCTGGAGGCCCGGATCAACGCGGCCGACACCAAGGCCCGGCTGGAGGACATCTACCTCCCCTTCAAGCCGAAGCGGCGCACCAAGGCACAGATCGCCCGCGAGGCCGGCCTGGAGCCGCTGGCGGACGGCCTGCTGGCCGACCCGTCCGTGGAACCGGCCGCCGCGGCTGCCGCGTTCGTCGACGCCGAGCGGGGCGTCGCCGACCCGGCAGCCGCCCTCGAAGGCGCCCGCGCCATCCTCACCGAGCGGTTCGGCGAGGACGCCGACCTGATCGGCGAACTGCGCGAGCGCATGTGGGGCCGTGGCCGGCTCGCCGCGAAGGTCCGCGAGGGCAAGGAGGAGGCGGGCGCCAAGTTCGCCGACTACTTCGACTTCGCCGAGCCGTTCACCGCACTGCCCTCGCACCGCGTCCTCGCCATGCTGCGCGGCGAGAAGGAGGACGTCCTCGACCTCACTCTGGAGCCCGAGGCCCCCGAAGACGCGGCGACCGCCGGCCCGTCCACGTACGAGGGCATGATCGCCCGCCGCTTCGGGGTCGCGGACCGCGGCCGGCCGGGCGACAAGTGGCTGGGCGACACGGTCCGCTGGGCCTGGCGTACGAAGATCCAGGTGCACCTCGGCATCGACCTGCGGATGCGGCTGCGCCAGGCGGCCGAGGACGAGGCCGTACGGGTCTTCGCGGCCAACCTGCGCGACCTGCTGCTCGCGGCGCCCGCCGGCACCCGGGCCACGCTCGGGCTGGACCCGGGCTTCCGTACCGGCGTGAAGGTCGCCGTCGTGGACGCCACCGGCAAGGTCGTGGCCACGGACGTGATCCACCCGCACGTGCCCGCCAACAGGTGGGACGAGTCCCTCGCCAAGCTGGCCCGCCTCGCGAAGGAGCACGCGGTCGAGCTGGTCGCCATCGGCAACGGCACCGCCTCCCGCGAGACCGACAAGCTCGCCGGGGACCTCATCGCGCGCCACCCGGAACTGGGGCTCACGAAGGTGATGGTCTCGGAGGCGGGCGCCTCCGTGTACTCGGCCTCGGCCTTCGCCTCCCAGGAACTTCCCGGCATGGACGTGTCGCTGCGCGGCGCCGTCTCCATCGCCCGCCGCCTCCAGGACCCGCTCGCCGAGCTGGTGAAGATCGACCCGAAGTCGATCGGCGTCGGCCAGTACCAGCACGACCTGTCCGAGGTGAAGCTCTCGCGCTCGCTCGACGCGGTCGTCGAGGACTGCGTGAACGGCGTCGGCGTGGACGTCAACACGGCCTCCGCGCCCCTGCTTTCGCGCGTGTCGGGCATCAGCGGCGGCCTCGCCGAGAACATCGTGGCCCACCGCGACGCGAACGGCCCCTTCCGCAGCCGCAAGGGGCTCAAGGACGTGGCCCGCCTCGGCCCGAAGGCGTACGAGCAGTGCGCGGGCTTCCTGCGGATCCGCGGCGGGGACGACCCGCTCGACGGCTCGGCCGTGCACCCCGAGGCCTACCCGGTCGTGCGGGCCATGGGCAAGACGGCGGGCGGCGAGGTGGCGGCCCTGATCGGCAACACCTCCGTGCTGCGCTCCCTGCGCCCCGAGCAGTTCGTCACCGAGGCCTTCGGCCTGCCCACGGTCACCGACATCCTGCGCGAGCTGGAGAAGCCGGGCCGCGACCCGCGCCCCGCCTTCAAGACGGCCACCTTCAAGGAGGGTGTGGAGAAGATCGGCGACCTGGCCCCCGGGATGATCCTGGAGGGAGTCGTCACCAACGTGGCCGCCTTCGGTGCCTTCATCGACATCGGCGTCCACCAGGACGGCCTGGCCCACGTCTCGGCGCTGTCGAAGAACTTCGTCAAGGACCCGCGGGACGTGGTCAAGCCGGGCGACATCGTCCGCGTGAAGGTCCTGGACGTGGACATCCCGCGCAAGCGGATCTCGCTCACCCTGCGCCTGGAGGACGAGGCCGGGGCCGAGCGCGGCGCGGGCGCCCCGCGACAGCGCGAGGACCGGCGGGGCGGCGGCTCCGGCGGCGGCCGTCCCCCGCAGCAGCGGGGCGGAGGCGGCGGCGCCCGGGAGGGCGGCCGTGGCCAGGGCGAGCGCGGCCAGGGCCAGCGCCAGGGTCAAGGAGGCCAGGGCCAGGGCGGCCAGGTCCAGGGCGGTCAGGGCCGGCGCCAGGGCGGCGGCGGTGCCCCCGCCCCCGCGAACAGCGCGATGGCGGACGCGCTGCGCCGCGCGGGTCTGACGGCCCCCGAGGAGCGCCGCAAGCGGTAGGCACCGTCAAGGGCGGCTTGTGGCCACCCGGCGCGTCGGGGTCCCCCTACGCGATGGCCGAATAGGTTCCCCACCTGGGGACTTGTCTTGCCAACTCGCGTACAAGATCTGTAGGCATGGTGGAACGCCCGTTCGTCATCCGGCGGACGGGCTTCCGTGTTTCCCCCTCAGGACCGCATTCCCCGAGGCCGCCTTGAAGGCACAGGACGTCATGCCCATGCCCATACACGCCTACCGACGCTGCCCCGGAAAGGGTCCGAAGAGGGATCACATGCCCCACCGGCAACTCAGCCTTCGCAAAAGGTGCGAGAACATTCTCGGCCATCTGGATCTGACCCACCCCTTCTCCCTCGACGTGCTGTGCAGCCGGATAGCCGAGCAGCGGGGCCGCCCCATCCGCCTCCACCCGCTCCCGAAGGAGGCGGCGGAGTCCGGGGTCTGCGGTCTGTGGGTGGGCACGGACAGCGTCGACTACGTCTTCTACGAGGCGCAGACCACCCCGCTGCACCGGGAGCACATCGTCCTCCACGAGCTCGGCCACATCCTCTTCGGGCACAACTCGCTGGAGGGCGAGGAGACCGACGGCGAGGCCCCCACCGTGCTCGGGCGCACCAACTACACCACCCGCCAGGAGCAGGAGGCGGAGATGCTCGCCAGCATGATCCGCATCCGCACGGCGAACGCCGGCCCGCGCCCGGCCGGCCGGGACCGCGGCACCCTGGCCCGGCTGGAGTCGGCCATGGGCTACGAGCGGGGCAACGATGGCAGCTGACCTCACCGCCTTCGGCGACTGGCTCGCCGTCCCCAGCGTGGTGTGCCTGTGGGCCGCCGTCCTGCTGCGCGCCCCCGGCGCCCTGCGCTCCCCCCAGCAGCGCGGCCTGTGGCTGGCCGTCGCCACCGCCGCCGCCGCGATGACCCTGAACCTTCCGGACGTCGTCACCTACGCGATGAACCGCGGCGCCGGCTACGCCCACACCATCGGGCTCGTCCGCAACCTCATCGGCGTACTGTCGGCGGGCGCCGTGCTCTACTTCGTCGCCGCCGCCACCCGCGGCCGCCGGCTCCAACTCGGCTCCTGGATCGCCACGCTGGCATGGCTCGGCGCCCTCCTGGCCCTGGACGCGGCAGCCCCCGGCCACGGCACGCACACCATGCCGCCGGTCGGCGACCCGGTGCCCTCCCTCGCGTACTGGCTGGTCCTGATCGCCGCGCACGTCATCGCCAACACCGTCTGCGTGGCCCTGTGCTGGCGCTACAGCCGGCGCACCGAAAGCCGGGGCCTTGCCGCCGGCCTGCGCCTGTTCGGCCTCGGCACCGCGCTCGCCGGACTGTTCTGGCTGGCCTACCTGCTCAAGGCCCTGTTCGGCAGCACCTGGGCGATGCCCGCCCTGCCCCTGCTGATGAACCTGCACGGTCTGCTGCGCGCCGCCGCGATCCTCGTGCCCACCCTGTTCACCCTCCGCCGCACCGCCGCCGACACCGCCACCGCCTGGCGGCTGTGGCCGCTCTGGCGCGACCTGGTCGAAGCCGTCCCGCACGTGGCCCTGAACAAGCCGCGCGCCGGCCGGGTGGTGGAGCTGCTGTGGCCGCCGGTCCCGCGCAACCTGCTCGTGTACCGCAAGGTGATCGAGACGCGCGACGCGATCCTGATCCTGGGGGAGCACGTGGCCCCGGGCGCGCTGGAGCGGGCCCGCGGCCAGGCCGCCGGCCAGGGCGTTCCCGAGCAGCGGACCGCCGCGGCCGCGCTGGCCCGCGTACTGAAGGAGGCGCGGCAGGCGAAGCTCGACGGACTGCCCGGACAGCCGGGCGAGGCCGCCGCGCTGGAGCTGCCCGCCTCGATCCACACCTCGCAGGAGGGCGGGGACCTGGCGGACGAGGCCCGGTTCCTCGTCGACGTGGCCCGGGCCTACGCCTCGCCCGCCGGCACCACGCCCGTCAGCACAAGGAAGTGAACCCGTCGTGACCACCGCAGGAACCACCGTACTGATCACCGGGGCCAGCGCCGGACTGGGCGCGGCCTTCGCCCGCGGCTTCGCGGCCAAGGGCTGCGACCTGGTGCTCGTCGCCCGCGACAAGGACCGGCTCGAAGCCGTCGCCGCGCAACTGGGCCGCGAGTACGGCACCGAGTGCGAGGTGCTGCCCGCCGACCTGCTGGACGCGGGGGACTGCGCGGCGGTCGCCGAGCGGCTCGCCGACCGCTCCCGGCCCGTGGACATGCTGGTCAACAACGCCGGCTTCGGACTGCCCGCCCCCTTCCCCCACAGCCCGGTCGAGGACGAGGAGCGGATGCTCGACCTGCTGGTGAAGGTCCCGCTGCGGCTCACCCACGCCGTCCTGCCCGGCCTGCGCGAACGCCGCCGGGGCGCGGTCCTCAACGTCTCCTCGGTGGCGGGGCTCCTGCCGACCGGCACGTACGGGGCCGCCAAGGCCTGGATCACCGCGTTCAGCGAGTCCCTGCGGGTGGACATGGCGCCGTACGGGGTCCGCGTGCTGGCCGTGGTCCCCGGCTTCACCCGCACCGAGTTCCAGGAACGCGCCGGCATGGACGTCAGCGCGCTGCGCGACGCGGTCTGGCTGGAACCGGAGGCCGTGGTGGCCCAGGCCCTGAAGGACCTGGCCCTGCGCCGCCCGGTCAGCATCACCGGCCGCCGCTACCAGGCGTACGCCCTGGCGGTCCGGCACCTCCCGCGCGCCTTCGTGGCCCGGAAGCTGGCGCGCCGGCGCCGCCCCCCGGCCGACCCGGCCGCATGACGCCGCAGCATGACCCCGCCGGGGGGACGGCCGCGCGACCACGCGGCTACAGCTCGGTGACCCTGCCGTCCTCGACCCGGAGGCGGCGGGTCACGTGCACCGCGTCGAGCATGCGGCGGTCGTGGGTGACCAGCAGGAGGGTGCCCTCGTAGGCGTCGAGGGCCGACTCCAGCTGCTCGATCGCCGGCAGGTCGAGGTGGTTGGTGGGCTCGTCCAGGACCAGCAGGTTCACCCCGCGGCCCTGGAGCAGCGCCAGCGCGGCACGGGTGCGCTCGCCCGGGGAGAGGGTGGCCGCCGGGCGCAGCACGTGCGCCGCCTTGAGCCCGAACTTGGCCAGCAGGGTGCGCACTTCGGCCGGCTCGGTCTCCGGGACCGCCGCGCAGAAGGCCTCCAGCAGCGGTTCGTCGCCGAGGAACAGGCCGCGGGCCTGGTCCACCTCGCCGACCAGGACGCCGGAGCCGAGGGTGGCGGAGCCCGAGTCCGGGGCCAGCCGGCCCAGCAGGACCGCGAGGAGGGTCGACTTGCCGGCGCCGTTGGCCCCGGTGATCGCCACCCGGTCCGCCCAGTCGATCTGCAGGCTGGCCGGGCCGAAGGCGAAGTCGCCCCGCTTCACGGCCGCTTCGCGCAGGGTGGCCACCACCGAGCCGGAGCGCGGGGCCGCCGCGATCTCCATGCGCAGCTCCCACTCCTTGCGGGGCTCGTCCACGACCTCCAGCCGCTCGATCGCCCGCTGCGTCTGGCGGGCCTTGGCGGCCTGCTTCTCGCTGGACTCGCCGCGGAGGTTCTTGCCGATCTTGTCGTTGTCGGACGCCTTGCGGCGGGCGTTGCGCACGCCCTTGTCCATCCAGTTGCGCTGCATCTGGGCGCGGCCCTCCAGGGCCGACTTCTTGCCCGCGTACTCCTCGAACTCCTCGCGGGCGTGGTCGCGGGCGCGCTCGCGCTCCTCCAGGTACGCGTCGTAGCCGCCGCCGTAGAGGTTGATCTGCTGCTGGGCCAGGTCCAGTTCGAGGACCTTGGTGACGGTCCGGGTCAGGAACTCGCGGTCGTGGCTGATGACGACCGTGCCCGCGCGCAGCCCCTTCACGAACCGCTCCAGCCGCTCCAGGCCGTCCAGGTCCAGGTCGTTGGTGGGCTCGTCGAGGAGGAAGACGTCGTAGCGGGACAGCAGCAGCGAGGCGAGGCCCGCGCGCGCCGCCTGACCGCCCGAGAGCGCCGTCATGGGCAGGTCCAGTCCCACCATGAGGCCGAGCTCGGCGGCGACCTCCTCGGCCCGCTCCTCGAGATCGGCGCCGCCGAGGTCCAGCCACCGGTCCAGCGCGGTCGCGTACGCGTCGTCCGCGCCCGGCGTCCCGTCCACCAGCCCCTGCGTCGCCGCGTCCAGCTCCGCCTGCGCGGCGGCCACACCCGTACGGCGCGCCAGGAAGTCCCGGACCGACTCGGCGGGCCGGCGCTCCGGCTCCTGCGGGAGGTGGCCGACGGCGGCGGTCGGCGGGGAGAGCCGCAGCTCCCCGGTCTCGGGGGTGTCCAGCCCGGCGAGCAGGCGCAGCAGGGTGGACTTCCCGGCGCCGTTCACGCCGACGAGGCCGATGACGTCACCGGGGGCGACGACGAGGTCGAGATCGGCGAAGAGCGTGCGCCCACCGTGCGCGGCGGTGAGCTTCTTGGCGACGAGGGTTGCAGTCATGATGTGCCGATCCTATCCGGGCGCAGGGCCGACCCCCGGATGGCCGTATAGGTGGGAAGCACGTCACTGCGGCCCTCGGTCTCCGCGTCACACCATGGGGTCATGCCGACGCGAAACGTGCTCGTCGTCCTCTACGACGGGGTGCAGAGCCTGGACGTGACCGGGCCGGTGGAGGTGTTCGCCGCGGTGGCCCGGTTCCCGGGGCTGCCCGCCTACACGATCGAGACGGTGTCGCCGGGAGGAGCGCCGGTCCGTACCGGCAGCGGGCTGACGCTGGTGCCGGACGCGGACCTGGAGAGCGCCCGGCCCGGCGCCGGGACCACGCTGCTGGTGCCCGGGGGCCGGTACACGGGCGACTTCGAGCCGCGGCTCACCGACTGGCTGCGCGCCCACGGGGGTGGCGCCGAGCGGCTGGTGTCCGTGTGCACGGGCGGGCTGCTGCTGGCCGAGGCCGGGCTGCTGGACGGGCGGCGGGCGACGACGCACTGGTACGTCTGCGAGCAGATGGCGCGCGACTACCCGGCCGTGGAAGTGGAATCCGACCCCATCTACGTGCGGGACGGCCCGGTGGCCACCTCGGCCGGGGTCACGGCCGGGATCGACCTCGCCCTCGCGCTGGTGGAGGAGGACCACGGGAAGGACGTCGCCCTGACGATCGCCCGGCACCTGGTGGTCTTCCTGCACAGGCCCGGCAACCAGGCGCAGTTCAGCGCGCAGCTGGCGGCGCAGACGGCACGACGGGAGCCGCTGCGGGACGTGCAGCAGTGGGTCACCGAGCATCCGGACGGAGACCTCGGTGTCGAGGCGCTCGCCGCGCGGGCCCGCCTTTCGCCGCGCCACTTCGCGCGGGCCTTCCGGACGGAGACGGGGGTGACCCCGGGGCGGTACGTCGAGCGGGTGCGGGTGGAACACGCACGGCGTCTCCTGGAGGAGGGCTCCACGGGCATCGCCCAGATCGCCCGCGCCTGCGGGTACGGCACCCCGGAGGCACTGCGCCGCGCCTTCGTGAAGGCGCTCGGCCAGCCCCCGACGGAGTACCGCCGCCGCTTCGGCGCCCCCCGGACCGGCTAGGTCGTTCCGGGTCCGGCCGGGCCCGATTCGACGGCCGGAGAACACCACACGCATCGACCGCTCCGGAGGAGCCATGCAGATCGCCGTACTGCTCTACGACCGCTTCACCGCCCTCGACGCCGTCGGGCCCTTCGACACCCTCGGCCGGCTGCCGGGCTCCGAGGTCGTGTTCGTGTCCGAGCGGCCCGGACCCGTGCGCACGGACAACGGCTCGCTCGCGCTCGTCGCCGACCGGGCGCTCGACGAGGTCACCCGGCCCGACATCGTGGTCGTGCCCGGCGGGCCGCACCCGGAGGTGGAGATGAAGAACCCCGCCGTCACGCGGTGGCTGCGGACCGTCGACGCCACCAGTACGTGGACCACGTCCGTGTGCACCGGGTCGCTGCTGCTCGCCGCGGCCGGCCTGCTCGACGGGAGGCGGGCCGCCGGCCATTGGCTGTACCTCGACCAGCTGCCGCAGTTCGGGGCCGAGCCCACCGGGGAGCGGGTGGTCTTCGACGGGAAGTACGTCACCGCGGCCGGCGTGTCCTCCGGGATCGACATGGGCCTCACCCTGCTCGGCAGGATCGCCGGGGACGAGGTCGCCCAGACCGTCCAGCTGATGACCGAGTACGACCCCCAGCCGCCCTACGACGCCGGTTCCCCGGAGAAGGCGCCCGCCGGGCTCGTCGCCCGGCTGCGGGGGAGCAACCCCCTCGGGTAGGCCGGGGCGTCAGCGCCTCACGGGGTCCAGGTGAAGCGGGGCGCCCGGCGCTCCAGGAACGCGGCGACGCCCTCCGCGGCGTCGTCGCTCGCCGCCGCCCGGGCGTCCCAGTGCCCGTCCCGGTCCGTCCGGCCGTCCGCGAACTCCTTGGCCGCCGCCTGCGTCAGCTGCGAGCGCGAGGCCAGGATCCGGGTGAACTCGCGGACGCGCTTGTCCAGCTGCCCGGCCGGCAGCAGCTCGTTCAGGAACCCGGCGCGCAGCGCCTGGTCCGCGCCGATCAACTCCGCCGAGAAGAGGAGGTACTTGGCCCAGGAGGGGCCGACCAGGGAGGCGAGCCTGCGGGTGGAGGAGGCCGGGTAGACGATGCCCAGCTTCGCCGGGGTCACCCCGAACGACGCCCCCTCCTCCGCGAAGCGCAGATCGCAGGCCGCCGCCAGCTGGCTCCCGCCGCCCACGCAGAACCCGCGGATCGCCGCGAGCGTCGGCTTCGGGAAGGCGGCCAGGGCCTCCTCCGCCGTCACGGCGAGGGCCCGCGGGTCGTCGTCCCCGGTCAGCGAGGAGATGTCGGCGCCCGCGCAGAAGGTCGGTCCGGCGCCGGTCAGGACGAGCGCCCGGACCGCGGGGTCGCCCGCCAGGTCCGTCAGCAGCTCCGGGAGCGCCCGCCACATGGCGGCGGTCATCGCGTTGCGCTTGGCGGGGTGCGAGACGACGACGGTGGCGACCCCGTCGGCGACCGTGTGCAGGAGGGTGGCGTCGAGGTCTGCGTCCATGCGCCGGATGCTATCCCGGGCGGTCATACCTATGATCAAGGGAGTCCGTCCGGGGGGTGCGAGGAGGTGGCGCGTCCATGGGCACAGACCGCGCGGACCGTACCGCGGCCGGGGGCCCGGTCGCGGGCCGGGAGCCGCAGCAGGAGAAGAAGAAGCTCCACCGCAGTTTCGGGCTGCTGGCGCTGCTCGGGGTGATCCTCGTGCTGGCCGGTCTGGTCGGCCTCGTCTACACCGGCCTCGCCACGCTCACCTCGATGTTCCTCTTCGGCTGGCTGCTCCTGATCGGCGGGGTGGTGGGCCTGCTGCAGGCCGTGCAGTCGCGCAGGAGCAACTACTTCTGGCTCGCCGTCGTCGTCGCCGCGATCAACCTCGCGGCGGGCTTCGTGATCCTGCGCCGGCCCGAGGCGAGCGCCGAGGCGCTGACCATGCTCGCCGCGCTGCTCTTCCTGACGGGCGGCCTGTTCCGGCTGGTCGGAGCGCTGGTGGTGCGCGGTTCGCACTTCGGGCTCGCGCTCGTCCAGGGGGCCTTCGGGGTCCTGCTGGGGGTCCTGATCCTCTCCAATTGGCCCGGCAACAGTCTGTACGTGATCGGAACCTTCTTCTCCCTCGCCCTCCTGTTCGACGGCCTGAGCCTGATCGCCCTGGGCATGGGGGCCCGCCGCATCCTGGGCTTGGTCAGGGAAGACGAGGAGCCGGGGGAGGCGGCTCCGGCGGACGGGGCCCGTGAGGCGGACGTGAAGCGTCCGGCAGAAGATCAGGAACAGTCGAACAACTGACTCTGTCATACGCCAGCGGTCAGAATGTGTCCGAATGATGCTGACTTCTGGTCAGCCGTCGGGTCCGGACCAGCCCGTTCCCCACTCTTGACGCGTGGAGACGATCGAGCGCGAAGACGGGGGACGGAAGATGGACGTCAGCGGGAGTGTCCCGCCGGTCAGGGAGGGGGAGCCGGAGGCCCCGGCCGACCCCCTCGCGTACGAGGGCGTGTGGAGGTTCACCGCGCCCGCCGTAGAAGAATCCGTTCCGCAGGCCCGCCGGGCCGTCCGGGACCTGCTCGGGCGCCAGGGGGTGCCGGCCCACCAGGACCTCGTGTACTCCCTGCTCCTGATCGTCTCCGAGCTGGTGACGAACTCGGTCCGGCACGCCGCCCTGCTCTCGCCGGAGGTCGCGGTCGAGGTCGCGATCGGCCGCGAGTGGGTACGGGTGGCGGTCGAGGACAACCACCCGTACCGGCCCAAGGCCCTGGAGGCCGACTTCGGCCAGACCGGCGGCCGGGGTCTGCTCCTCGTACGGGAGGTGACGCTGGAGGCCGGCGGGGTCTGCGACGTCGAGCACACCTCGACCGGCGGCAAGGTCATCTGGGCGGCCCTGCCGCTCACCCCGCCGTCCCGTCCGTCCGCGGGCTGAGCGGCGGACGGACGGGACGGCGTACGGCCCCAGCGGGACGCCCCCAACGGGACGACGTCCGGACTACCAGCCGGCCGCGTCGCCGGTCAGCTCGCGGATCGCGGGCCGCGCCGCGTCCAGCACGGTCATGAACCAGGCCGAGAACGGCACTTCGGCGTGCCGCTTGGCGAGCTCCTCGGCGGTGACGAAGGCAGTGGCCTCGACCTCCTCCGGATCCGGCCGCACGGCGGTCTGCGCGAGTCCCACGAACAGGTGATTGAACTCCTGCTCCACCAGACCCGAAGCGGGGTCCGGGTGGTTGTAGCGCACCGTCCCCGCCTGCGCGAGCAGCGAGGGCGACAGCCCCAGCTCCTCGTGGGTCCGCCGGGCCGCGGCCGCGAACGGCGACTCCCCGGGATAGGGGTGACCGCAACAGGTGTTCGACCAGACGCCGGGGGAGTGGTACTTCCCGAGGGCCCGCTGCTGGAGCAGCAGACGGCCCTGCTCGTCGAAGAGGAACACCGAGAACGCCCGGTGCAACTGCCCGGGCGCCTGGTGGGCGGAGAGCTTCTCCGCCGTGCCGATGGTGTTGCCGGACTCGTCGACCAGTTCGAGCATGATCGGTCCTTGAGTACCGGTGCCGTTGGACGCGCTGTTCGCGGCGGTGGCTGGTGTGGTCGGCATACCCATCCTTCGCTTCGGACTTCGGCCTTCAGTCTGCCGTACAAAAGAGGCTTGTCCCCACTTCGGAGATCCGCGCATGTCCGCCCCCCGTCGCGTGCTAGGCGACGAGGGGCGGCTCACATCAGCGCGACATCACCCGACGTCGGGCGGGCGTCAGACCCCGAACGGGGCCGGGTAGCGGATCGTTCCCGCCGGCACCGGAACGGAGTCGTCCAGCACCAGCGCCATCATCGCCTCGTCCGGGACCTCGAAGGGCGCCCGGATCCCGAAGCGCGACGCCGGTGTGAAACCGAAGCGCGGGTAGTACTCCGGATGCCCGAGC
Organism: Streptomyces sp. NPDC005533; assembly: GCF_042871845.1. Classification (NCBI taxonomy): domain Bacteria; kingdom Bacillati; phylum Actinomycetota; class Actinomycetes; order Kitasatosporales; family Streptomycetaceae; genus Streptomyces; species Streptomyces sp. NPDC005533. Next base: position 96,008 of record NZ_JBIAJH010000017.1, read on the forward strand.
ACGAGGACCAGGGACTCCCCGCGCTCCCGGGCCGCCGCGAGCAGGGCCCGTACGACCGCGCTGCCCGCGCCCGAGCGCTGGAACGCGGGAGCGACGGCCACCGGGGCGAGCGCGAGCGCCCGTACCCCGCCGACCTCGCACGCGGTGAGCAGGGCGTGCGCCGCCACCGACCCGTCCGGGGCCTCGGCCACGTACGACAGCCCGGGCAGCCAGGCCCCGTCCGTACGCAGCGCGTCCACGAGGTCCGCCTCCAGCGGGGTCTCGAAGGCCGCCAGATTGACCTCCCGTACGGCGGCCACGTCGGCGGCTGCCTCCGGGCGGGTGGGCCAGGCGTCGCCGTCGCCGGCCGTCACCGGCCGCAGGACGTAGCCCGTGTACCCGTACTCGTGCCCGTGCCGCTCGCGCACGGCGAGCTCCTCGCGGGTCCCGGCCAGGGCCGCGGCCATCGCGGGGGCGTCGGCGCCGTCACCGGACAGGGCACGGACCCGCTCGGCGAGCGGTCCGTAGTACTCGGCCCAGTCCGAGTCGGGCAGGTGGTGCACGCCGAGCACCCGGTACCCGGCGGCCCGGGCGGCCGCGAGGTTGTCGGCGGTGGTGCGCAGCGCGTAGTGCGGGTCCCAGAAGGCGCGGGCGCCCGCGGACGGCTCGGGCACCGTCCACTGGCACTCGGTCAGGACGAGGGTGCCGCCCGGGGCGAGCAGCCGCTTCCACCGCGCGAGCGCGGCGTCGAAGCCGAGGACGTAGGCGGAGCCCTCCGCCCAGACGAGGTCGAAGGAGCCGTCCTCGAAGTCCTCGCCCGTGAGGGCGCCCATGTCCGCCTCGACGGTGCGGACGCGGCCGGCGAGCCCGCGGGCCGCGGCGACCGTGCGGAGCTCTTCGAGGAAGGGGGCGTACAGGTCGACGGCGGTCACCTCGGCGCCGTCGGCACCGCCCGCCTCGGCGGCGAGCAGCAGGGCGCTGCGGCCCGGACCGCAGCCCAGGTCGAGGACGCGCGGCCGCTCGGGCAGCGGTCCGCACAGGGACAGCAGCCGGCGGGTGCTCGCGTCGGAGCCCGGAGCCTGCCGGGGCAGGCCGCGGTGCACGGCGAAGAAGGCCCCGGTGAAGGCGTCGCCGGAGAAGGTGTCGTTTTCGGTGGAGCTGTGGTGGTCGGTCAACGTGAACCCTTGGAACGGGGGCTCCGGCCGACGAGGCCCGGCTGTGTGGTCAGGCCCGGCCGGATGCCCGGAGGAAAGAGGAAAGGGGGATGCACCGGAGTTCGCTGCGCATGGCCGCGACCACTACGACGGTCATCAACCCACCTCTTTCCACTCGACTCGTTCAGGGGCGTGTCCACCGTAACACCGGCGCCGTTTGTGGTACCGCGCCGTGATCACCGATGATGATCGCGACCCGGCCCGGGGCCGCGATAGGGGGCTGATCGGGGCGTAAACGGGTGATGAACCCCTGCTTCCATTCATCCGATAGCCTCTGCCGACGTGCCGCCGCGCCACGGGCGACCGTCCGCAATCCGTTACAAGGAGTGAGTTCGTCTGCCGACCGTCATCCTCACCGGCCTGCCGGTCCCCGGATCACCGCTCACGGACGAGCTGCGCTCCCTCGGCTTCGAGGTCCGCCCCGCCACCGGTCCCGAGGACGCCGCCGCCGCACTGGCCGCCGTACCCGCCGACGAGCGGGTGGCCGTCGTGGACAGCGCCTTCGTCGGGCACGTGCACGCGCTGCGCCTCGCGCTGACCGATCCGCGCTTCGACGCCTGCGCCGTCACCGGCGCCCTCGCCGTCCTGCCCGGTGCCCGTGACGCCCTCGACAAGGCCGCCGCTCTCGCCACCGGAGCCGGAGCCGACGGCCCCGGCCCGTACGCGGACCGGCTCGCCGCCTCGGTCGAGGCAGCCGGGACCGCCGTGCAGCGCCCCGAGCTCGGCACCCTCGTCGCCACGGTCCCCGCCGGTCCCGCGGACCGGGAGGCGGCGACCGCCGCCGTCGCCGCCGTCGACGACGAGGCCGTCCGCCTGCGGACCGCCGTGAAGTCCCGCGACGGCTTCTTCACCACCTTCTTCATCAGCCCGTACTCGCGCTACATCGCCCGCTGGTGCGCGCGCCGCGGCCTCACCCCGAACCAGGTCACCACCGCCTCGCTGATCACCGCGCTGATCGCGGCCGGCTGCGCGGCCACGGGCGAGCGCTGGGGCTACGTGGCGGCCGGCGTGCTGCTCCTGGTCTCCTTCGTCCTGGACTGCACCGACGGGCAGCTCGCCCGTTACTCGCTCCAGTACTCGACGATGGGTGCCTGGCTCGACGCCACCTTCGACCGCGCGAAGGAGTACTCCTTCTACGCGGGCCTCGCGCTCGGCGCCGCCCGGAACGGCGACGACGTCTGGGCCCTGGCGGTCGGCGCGATGATCCTCATGACCTGCCGGCACGTCGTGGACTTCTCCTTCAACGAGGCCAACCACGACGCCACCGCCAACACGAGTCCCACGGCGGCGCTCTCCGACCGGCTCGACAGCGTCGGCTGGACCGTGTGGGTCCGGCGCATGATCATCCTTCCGATCGGTGAGCGCTGGGCGATGATCGCGGTGCTGACCGCCCTCACCACCCCCCGGATCGTCTTCTACGCCCTCCTCGTGGGCTGCGCCTTCGGCGCGCTCTACACCACCGCCGGCCGGGTCCTGCGCTCCCTGACCCGCAAGGCCACCCGCACCGACCGAGCGGCCCAGGCCCTCGCCGACCTCGCCGACTCCGGCCCGCTCGCCGAGCTCCAGGGCCGGCTGCTGCGGGGCCGCGCCGGTTCCTTCGGATCCGTGTACGTGGCCGCCCTCGGCGCGGTGCTGATGATCGGGGCGGCGCTCTGGCTGCCGTTCGGCGACCCGAGGCTGATCGCCGCCGCCGTGATCTACGTCATGGCGTCCGGGGCGGCCGTCGCCGCCCCGCTCAAGGGCGCCCTGGACTGGCTGATCCCGCCGCTGTTCCGGGCCGCCGAGTACGTCACGGTCCTCGTGCTCGCCGCCAAGGCGGACGTCCCCGGAGCCCTTCCGGCGGCATTCGGCCTGATCGCGGCGGTCGCCTACCATCACTACGACACGGTGTACCGCATCCGCGGCGGCACCGGCGCGCCCCCGCACTGGCTGGTGCGGACGATCGGCGGCCACGAAGGCCGGGTCCTGCTGCTCACGGTCCTGGCGGCCGTCCTCGCCTCGCGCGAAGCGGACTTCCCCGTCGCGCTCACGGCCGCGGCCGTGTTCGTGGCACTCGTGGTGCTCGTCGAGAGCATCCGATTCTGGGTCTCCTCCGGAGCACCCGCCGTACATGACGAAGGAGAACCAGCATGATCGGCCTTGTACTCGCTGCCGGTGCCGGACGCCGTCTGCGTCCCTACACCGACACCCTGCCCAAGGCGCTCGTGCCGGTCGGCCCCGAGGGTGACGAGGAGAGCCTGACGGTCCTCGACCTGACCCTGGGCAACTTCGCCGAGGTCGGCCTCACCGAGGTCGCGATCGTCGTCGGCTACCGCAAGGAAGCCGTCTACGCGCGCCGGGAGGCCCTGGAGGCCAAGTACGGCGTCAAGATCACGCTGATCGACAACGACAAGGCCGAGGAGTGGAACAACGCCTACTCCCTGTGGTGCGCGCGTGACGTCCTCAAGCAGGGCGTGATCCTCGCCAACGGCGACACCGTCCACCCGGTCTCCGTCGAGAAGACCCTGCTCGCCGCCCGCGGCAACGGCCAGAAGATCATCCTCGCCCTCGACACGGTCAAGAACCTGGCCGACGAGGAGATGAAGGTCGTCACCGCCGACGGCAGCTCTTCCCGGACCGGCGTGCAGAAGATCACCAAGCTGATGGAGCCCTCCGAGGCCACCGGCGAGTACATCGGCGTCACCCTCATCGAGCCCGAGGCCGCCGAGCAGCTCGCCGAGGCCCTGAAGACCACCTTCGAGCGCGACCCCGACCTCTACTACGAGGACGGCTACCAGCAGCTCGTCAACGACGGCTTCACCATCGACGTGGCCCCCATCGGCGACGTCAAGTGGGTCGAGATCGACAACCACGACGACCTCGCCAAGGGCCGGACGATCGCATGCCAGTACTGACGAGGCTCATCCCCTCGCCCGTCGTCGTCGACATCAGTCGCGGGGCGATGGACGACCTGGCCGGCCTCCTCGCCGACCAGCGGATCTCCGCCTCCGGCAAGCTGGCCATCGCGATCAGCGGAGGCTCCGGCGTGGCGCTGCGCGCCAAGCTGGAGCCCGTCCTGCCGTACGCCGACTGGTACGCCGTCGTCGACGGCACCATCGACTCCGCGGTCAAGCTGGCCGACGACATAAAGGGCCGCCGCTACGACGCCGTCGTGGGCCTGGGCGGCGGCAAGATCATCGACGTGGCGAAGTACGCCGCGGCGCGGGTCGGCCTGCCCATGGTGGCCGTCGCCACCAACCTCTCGCACGACGGCATCTGCTCGCCGGTGTCCATCCTGGACAACGACAACGGCCGCGGCTCCTACGGCGTCCCGACCCCCATCGCCATGGTCATCGACCTCGACGTGATCAAGGAAGCGCCGGTGCGGTTCATCCGCGCCGGCATCGGCGACGCCATCTCCAACATCTCGGCGATCGCCGACTGGGAGCTCTCGCACCGGATCAACGGCGAGCCCGTCGACGGCCTGGCCGCCGCCATGGCCCGTACCGCCGGCGAGTCCGTGCTGCGCCACCCCGGCGGCTGCGGCGACGACGAGTTCCTCACCGTGCTCTCCGAGGCCCTGGTGCTCTCCGGCATCGCCATGTCGATCAGCGGGGACTCCCGCCCGTCGTCCGGCGCCTGCCACGAGATCAGCCACGCCTTCGACCTGCTCTACCCCGGGCGCTCCGCGCTCCACGGCGAGCAGGTCGGCATCGGCGCGGCCTTCGCGATGCACCTGCGCGGGGCCGCCGAGCAGTCCGGCCTCTTCACCGAGGTGCTGCGCCGGCACGGTCTGCCGGTGGCGCCCGAGGAGATCGGTTTCAGCGTCGACGAGTTCGTCACGGCCGTCGAGTACGCCCCCCAGACCCGACCGGGACGTTTCACGATCCTGGAGCACCTCAACCTGTCCGCCGCCGAGATCAGGGACGCTTACGCCGACTATGCCAAGACCATCCGTAGCTGAACTCCGGCCCGTCGTGCACCCGGCGGGCGTCAAGGACCGGGTCAGCGGCGAGCACTGGGGCGGGCGCCTCTACATGCGCGAGATCTCCCTGCGCATCACCCGCCTCCTGGTCACCACCAAGGTCACGCCGAACCAGCTGACCTACGTGATGACCCTCGCCGGCGTCCTCGCACTCCCGGCCCTGCTGGTGCCGGGCGTCCTGGGCGCCGTCCTCGGCGTGGTCGCGGTCCAGCTCTACCTGCTGCTCGACTGCGTCGACGGCGAGGTCGCGCGCTGGAAGAAGCAGTTCTCGCTCTCCGGCGTGTACCTGGACCGGGTCGGCGCCTACCTCTGCGACGCGGCCGTCCTCGTGGGCTTCGGCCTGCGCGCGGCGGACCTGTGGGGCCCCGGGCGGATCGACTGGCTCTGGGCCTTCCTGGGCACCCTCGCGGCGCTCGGCGCGATCCTGATCAAGGCCGAGACCGACCTGGTCGGCGTCGCCCGCCACCAGGCCGGCAAGCCGGTGGTCAAGGACGCGGCGGCCGAGCCGCGCTCGTCCGGCATGGCCCTCGCCCGCCGGGCCGCCGCCGCGCTCAAGTTCCACCGCCTGGTCCTCGGCATCGAGGCCTCGCTGCTCATCCTGGTGCTGGCCGTCCTGGACCAGATGCGCGGCGACCTGTACTGGTCCCGCGTCGGTGTGGCCGTGCTGGCCGGCATCGCGGTGCTCCAGACCGTGCTGCACCTGGTGTCGATCCTGGCCTCCAGCAGGCTCAAGTGACCGCCCCGATGCGGCTGGGCGCCGTGATCATCACCATGGGCAACCGGCCCGACGAGCTCAAGGCGCTCCTCGACTCGGTGGCCCGCCAGGAGGGCGACCCCGTCGAGGTCGTCGTCGTCGGCCAGGGCGTCGAGGTCACCGGCCTGCCCGAGGGTGTGCGCAGCATCACGCTGCCCGAGAACCTGGGCATCCCCGGCGGCCGCAACGTCGGCATCGAGGCCTTCGGCCCCGGCGGCGGCGAGGTCGACGCCCTGCTCTTCCTGGACGACGACGGACTGCTGGAGCGCACCGACACCGCCGAGCTGTGCCGCCAGGCCTTCACGGAGGACCCCGCACTGGGCATCGTCAGCTTCCGGATCGCCGATCCGGACACCGGCGAGACGCAGCGCCGGCACGTGCCGCGGCTGCGCGCCTCGGACCCGATGCGCTCCTCGCGCGTGACCACCTTCCTGGGCGGCGCCAACGCCGTCCGCACGAAGGTGTTCGAGCAGGTCGGAGCGTTGCCGGGAGAGTTCTTCTACGCGCACGAGGAGACCGATCTGGCCTGGCGGGCGCTCGACGCCGGGTGGCTGATCGACTACCGGGCGGACATGGTCCTGCTGCATCCGACCACTGCCCCCTCCCGGCACGCGGTCTACCACCGTATGGTGGCTCGTAACCGGGTGTGGCTCGCCCGCCGCAACCTGCCCGCTCCGCTGGTCCCGGTCTACCTGGGCGTCTGGCTCCTGCTGACGCTCGTACGCAGGCCCTCGGCACCGGCGCTCAAGGCCTGGTTCGGCGGATTCCGCGAGGGATGGACCACTCCCTGCGGACCCCGCCGCCCCATGAGATGGCGTACGGTCTGGCGGTTGACCCGTCTGGGCCGACCACCTGTCATCTGACCGGTCCGCGTCTGGGAACATGGCGCGATCAATGGGCCTCGCACCACCAGCCTGATGCCCACCTGGCCGCATCTTGAAGACGAAAGTTTCAACTTGTGAGTGACACAACCCACGACGGCGCCCTCGCCACGAGCAGGCCGCCGTCCGACGACGCGGGGCTCAGCGCCGCGGAGCTCGCCAGGAAGTACGGCCTCTCCGTCAGCGGTGCCCGGCCCGGCCTGGGCGAGTACGTGCGCCAGCTCTGGGGACGGCGCCACTTCATCATGGCCTTCTCCCGGGCCAAGCTGGTCGCGCAGTACAGCCAGGCGAAGCTCGGCCAGGTCTGGCAGGTGGCGACCCCACTGCTGAACGCGCTGGTCTACTGGCTGATCTTCGCGCTGATCCTGAAGGCGGACCGCGGCATGCCGAAGGGGGTCTACATCCCCTTCCTGGTGATCGGCATCTTCGTCTTCACCTTCACCCAGAGCTCGCTGATGGCGGGTGTCCGGGCGATCCCCGGCAACCTCGGCCTGGTCCGCGCGCTGCACTTCCCGCGCGCCTCCCTGCCGATCTCCTTCTCGATGCAGCAGCTCCAGCAGCTGCTCTACTCGATGATCGTCGTGTTCGTGGTCGTGATGGCCTTCGGGAACTTCCCGCAGCTGTCCTGGCTGCTGGTCATCCCGGTGCTGGTGCTGCAGTTCGTCTTCAACACCGGCCTCGCCATGGTCTTCGCGCGGATGGGTTCCAAGACGCCCGACCTCGCGCAGCTGATGCCGTTCGTCACGCGCACCTGGATGTACGCCTCCGGCGTCATGTTCTCGATCAGCACGATGCTCGAGGACAGGCCCACGTGGATCGCGGACGCGCTCCAGTGGAATCCGGCGGCGATCTACATGGACCTGATCCGCTTCGCGCTGATCGACAACTACGGCGCGGAGAACCTGCCGCCGCACGTCTGGGCCTTCGCCGTCGGCTGGGCCGTCGTGATCGGCCTCGGCGGGTTCGTGTACTTCTGGAAGGCTGAGGAGCGTTACGGCCGTGGCTGAGAACTCCATGGGGCGCGTCCCCACCGTCATCGCCGACGACGTCCACATCGTCTACCGGGTCAACACCGGCAGTTCCGGCAAGGGCAGCGCCACCGCGGCGCTGAGCAAGATAATCCGCCGGGGCAAGGGCGACGCCCCGGGCGTCCGCCGGGTCCACGCCGTGCGCGGCGTCTCCTTCACGGCGTACCGCGGCGAGGCGATCGGCCTGATCGGTTCCAACGGTTCCGGCAAGTCGACCCTGCTGCGCGCCATCGCGGGCCTGCTGCCCTGCGAGGCCGGCAAGGTCTACACCGACGGCCAGCCCTCGCTGCTGGGTGTCAACGCGGCGCTGATGAACGACCTGACCGGTGAGCGCAACATCGTCCTCGGCGGTCTCGCGATGGGCATGAGCCGCGAGCAGATCAAGGAGCGCTACCAGGGCATCGTCGACTTCTCGGGCATCAACGAGAAGGGCGACTTCATCTCCCTGCCGATGCGCACCTACTCCTCCGGCATGGCGGCGCGACTGCGCTTCTCCATCGCGGCGGCCAAGGACCACGACGTCCTGATGATCGACGAGGCCCTGGCCACCGGTGACCGCAGCTTCCAGGTGCGTTCGGAGAACCGCATCCGCGAACTGCGGGAGAAGGCCGGCACGGTCTTCCTCGTGAGCCACAACAACAAGTCCATCCGCGACACCTGTGACCGGGTGCTGTGGCTGGAAAAGGGCGAGCTCCTGATGGACGGGCCCACCGAGGAAGTCGTCTCGGCCTACGAGAAGGCCTCCAACGGCTGACCTCCGGGTCGCAGGGCGCCCCGCGCGGCGCTCGTCCGCTCCTCCCGAAGGCCCCCGCTGCCGTGCGTGGTGGGGGCCTTCGGCGTGCTTTCGCATTCCGCTGCGACATTCGACGCCGGAGCGAATACCCCAGAGGCCTCCGCGGCGTTCTACAGCGTAAGCTGAAGCGGTCCTGAATCGCGGCAAGAGGGGACGATTCCCCGCAGGTGAACGGCCCTGGGGCAGCCCCGGGGAAATCCCGGCGGCGTGTCCGAAATAGGATGTATTGGGTCGGCAGTGTAGAACGGGAGATGTGACGGCAATGGCTACGGGAATTCTCCGGCCCCCAGGCACGACGGCCGTCCCCGCCCCGGGCGGCGGGCGGTGACCGCGGCGCACGGCATCCGGCCCTCGTCCGACACGGTCCACGTGAGCGCCACCCTCGACAAGGCGGCGGCGGAGAACTTCCCCGTCGCCCCCGCCTTCCTCCCGCGCGCCTGGCGCGACGGGCTGACGGCCGTCTACGGATACGCCCGCCTCGTCGACGACATCGGCGACGGCGACCTCGCACCCGGCGGACGCGACGCCGTGCTCCTCGGCCTCGACCCGGCCGCGGCCGACGACCGGCTCGCCATGCTCGACGCCTTCGAGGCCGACCTGCGCCGCGTGTTCGGCGGCACGGACGGCCCCCCGCGGCACCCGCTGCTGCTCGCCCTCCAGCCCGTGGTCCGCGCCCACGACCTCACCCCCGAGCCCTTCCTCGGGCTCATCGAGGCCAACCGCCAGGACCAGCGGGTCACCCGCTACGAGACCTACGGGGACCTGGCCGGCTACTGCGAGCTCTCCGCCAACCCGGTGGGTCGCCTCGTGCTCTCGCTCACCGGCACCAGCACCCCCGAGCGCGTCCGCCGCTCCGACGCCGTCTGCACCGCCCTGCAGATCGTCGAGCACATCCAGGACGTCGCCGAGGACCTCGGCAACGACCGGATCTACCTGCCCGCCGAGGACATGCGGCGCTTCCACGTGAGCGAGGCCGACCTGGCGGCCCCGTCCGCCGGAGCGTCCGTACGCTCCCTGGTCGCATTCGAAACTGAGCGCGCACGCGAGCTGCTGAATGAAGGCACCCCGCTCGTGGGTAGCGTGCACGGCAGACTCCGGCTGCTGCTCGCGGGTTTCGTGGGAGGAGGGCGCGCAGCCCTGCGAGCCGTCACCGCCGCCGGCTTCGACGTACTCCCCGGCCCGCCCAAGCCCACCAAGAGCGGCCTGCTCCGCGAGGTTGCCGCCGTCCTGCGCACAGCGCCGAGAAAGGGGTGAGCCCGACCGTGGAGGGCCCCACACACGCGTCCGCACCGGCTGCGATGTCCGCACCGATTTCGGCGGCCTACAGCTACTGCGAGGCCGTCACCGGTTCACAGGCGCGCAATTTCGCGTACGGCATCCGGCTGCTGCCCACCGACAAGCGGCAGGCCATGTCGGCGCTGTACGCCTTCTCGCGGCGCGTCGACGACATCGGCGACGGCACGCTGGCACCCGAGGCCAAGCTGGCCCGGCTGGAGGAGACCCGCGCCCTGCTCGGGCGGGTCCGGGCCGAGGAGATCGACGAGGACGACACCGACCCGGTCGCCGTCGCCCTCGCGCACGCCGCCCGCCGCTTCCCGATCCCGCTCGGCGGCCTCGACGAACTCATCGACGGCGTCCTGATGGACGTCCGTGGCGAGACCTACGAGACCTGGGACGACCTCAAGGTCTACTGCCGCTGCGTGGCCGGGGCCATCGGCCGGCTCTCGCTCGGCGTCTTCGGCACCACGGCCGGCGCGGCCGACTCCGAGCGCGCCGCCGAGTACGCCGACACCCTCGGCCTCGCCCTGCAACTCACCAACATCCTCCGCGACGTTCGCGAGGACGCGGGCAACGGACGCACCTACCTGCCGGCCGAGGAACTCGCCAAGTTCGGCTGCTCGGAAGGCTTCCAGGGCGACCGGGCGCCCGCCGGCTCCGACTTCGCCGGGCTGGTCCACCACGAAGTCCGGCGCGCCCGCGCCCTGTTCGTCGAGGGTTACCGGCTGCTGCCCATGCTCGACCGGCGCAGCGGCGCCTGCGTGGCCGCCATGGCCGGCATCTACCGCCGCCTCCTCGACCGCATCGAGCGGGAGCCGGAGGCGGTGCTGCGCGGCCGCGTCTCGCTGCCCCCGCACGAGAAGGCGTACGTCGCCGTGCGCGGCCTGTCCGGCCTCGACGCACGGACCATCTCCCGCCAGAGCACGCGGAGGCGGCCCTGATGGCTCCCCCCACCCGGACCCCGGCGACGGCCCCGGCATGCGCGGCCGAGCCGCACGGGGCCGTACGGGCCGGCCGTACGCCGGTGTCCGTCACCGCGCGCCGCGCCGGCGGGACCGCCGCGGGCCCGCACGGCGCCCGGGCAACCAGCCGCCCGGCGGGCGCGTCTCTTCCCGCGGGCTCCGACCGCGCCGGGCGGGCCGCCGGACACGGGGCGGCCCCGGCCGCTCAGGACCGACCGGCCGGCCAGGAGGGCCACCGGACCACGGGGGAGGGCGCATGACCGGCACCGAGCACCACGCCGTCGTCGTCGGCGGCGGCCTCGCCGGGGTCACCACCGCCCTCGAACTCGCCGACGCCGGGCTCCGCGTCACCCTCCTCGAAGGCCGCCCCCGGCTCGGCGGCCTCGCCTTCTCCTTCAAGCGCGGCGACCTGAACGTCGACAACGGCCAGCACGTCTACCTGCGGTGCTGCACCGCCTACCGGTGGTTCCTCGACCGCGTCGAAGGCGCCGCCCTCGCCCCCCTCCAGGACCGGCTCGACGTACCCGTACTCGACGTCGCCCACCCCGGCGGACCGCGCCTGGGACGGCTGCGGCGCAGCGCCCTGCCCGTGCCCCTGCACCTGGCCGGTTCGCTGGCCCGCTACCCGCACCTGTCCCTCGCGGAGCGCGCGGGCGTCGGCCGCGCCGCCCTCGCACTGCGCCGCCTCGATCCCGCCGACCCGGCCCTGGACGGCCTGGACTTCGCGACCTGGCTCGGCCGCTACGGCCAGAGCCCGCGTGCCATCGAAGCCCTGTGGGACCTCGTCGGCATCGCCACCCTCAACGCCACCGCCGGCCAGTCCTCGCTGGGCCTGGCCGCCATGGTCTTCAAGACCGGCCTGCTCTCCGAGAACGGCGCCGCCGACATCGGCTGGGCCCACGTACCGCTGGGCGACCTGCACGACGGGCTCGCCCGCAAGGCCCTCGACGCGGCCGGCGTCCGCACCGAGCTGCGCACCCGGGTCACCGGCATCTCCCGTACCGCCGAAGGGAACTGGCGGATCGACACCGAGGACGAGTCCCTCGACGCCGCCGCGGTCGTCCTGGCCGTCCCGCAGCGCGAGGCGCACGGACTGCTGCCGGCCGGCGCCCTCGCCGACCCCGACAAGCTCCTCGACATCGGCACCGCGCCCATCCTCAACGTCCACGTCGTCTACGAACGCAAGGTGCTCAAGCAGCCCTTCTTCGCCGCACTCGGATCCCCGGTGCAGTGGGTCTTCGACCGCACCGAGTCCTCCGGACTCCCCGACGGCGGCCAGTACCTGGCGCTTTCCCAGTCCGCGGCCCAGGACGACATCGACGAGCCCGTCTCGGTCCTGCGCGCCAAGTACCTGCCCGAGCTGGAGCGGCTGCTCCCCGCAGCCCGGGGCGCCAAGGTACGGGACTTCTTCGTCACCCGGGAGCGGACGGCCACCTTCGCCCCCACCCCCGGGGTCGGCCGGCTGCGCCCCGGGGCGCGCACCGACACGCCGGGGCTCTACCTGGCCGGTGCGTGGACTGCCACCGGTTGGCCCGCGACCATGGAGGGCGCCGTCCGGAGCGGAATGAGCGCGGCGCACGCCGCACTCGCCGCGCTCGGCCGCCACCGCGACCACCCTCTCCAGGAGGCGGCATGACGATCACCACGAGCACGACGAGCATCACCAGCAACACCGGCACAGCAGGTACAGGAACAAGAGGAGAGCCAGTGAACCCGGGGAATCCGGCCGTCGAGAACACGGATGCCAGTACGGGCACGGCCGGAAGGGGCGCGGAGAAGGCGGACACGATCGCCCTCCTGGAGCGTGGCCGCACACTGTCGACCCCCGTGCTCCGCGCCGCCGTGGACCGGCTCGCCGCGCCCATGGACACCGTCGCCGCCTACCACTTCGGCTGGATCGACGCCCAGGGCAACGCCGCGGACGGCGACGGCGGCAAGGCCGTGCGCCCCGCCCTCGCGCTGCTCTCCGCCGAGGCGGCGGGCGCCGCGGCCGAGGTCGGCATCCCGGGCGCCGTCGCCGTCGAGCTCGTGCACAACTTCTCGCTGCTGCACGACGACCTGATGGACGGCGACGAGCAGCGCCGCCACCGCGACACGGTGTGGAAGGTGCACGGCCCCGCCCTCGCGATCCTCGTCGGCGACGCCCTCTTCGCCCTCGCCAACGAGGTGCTGCTGGAGCTCGGCACCGTCGAGGCCGGCCGGGCGACCCGCCGGCTGACCACCGCCAGCCGCAAGCTCATCGACGGCCAGGCACAGGACATCTCCTACGAGCACCGCGAGCGCGTCAGCGTCGAGGAGTGCCTGGAGATGGAGGGCAACAAGACCGGCGCGCTGCTCGCCTGCGCCGTCTCCATCGGCGCCGTGCTCGGCGGCGCGGACGACCGTACCGCCGACAAGCTGGAGGAGTACGGCTACCACCTGGGACTCGCCTTCCAGGCCGTCGACGACCTGCTCGGCATCTGGGGCGACCCGGAGGCCACCGGCAAGCAGACCTGGAGCGACCTGCGCCAGCGCAAGAAGTCCCTGCCGGTGGTCGCCGCCCTCGCCGCCGGCGGCCCGGCCTCCGAGCAGCTCGCCGAACTGCTCGCCACGGACGCCAAGGCCAGCGACTTCGAGAACTTCTCGGAGGAGGAGTTCGCGGCCCGCGCGGCGCTCATCGAGGAGGCCGGCGGCCGCCAGTGGACCGCCGACGAGGCACGCCGCCAGCACGCCATCGCGATCCGGGCCCTCGACGACGTCGACATGCCGCAGCGCGTGCGCGAACAGCTCGTGGACCTCGCCGACTTCGTCGTCGTGCGCAAGAGGTGACCGCCACCCGACAGCGGATATGAATCGCGAGTCGCCGGCCGGCGCCGCCACCTGAGCGTGGCGCGCACCGGCCGACGGCGGACCCCAGCACAGCAGAGGACACTGTTCTAAGGGGAAGCCATGACAGCGACGACCGACGGCAGCGCCGAGGGCGCTGCTGCGGGCAGCGAATCGGCCCCGGGCCTCCCGGCGGTCCCCGCCGTGGGACACGCCCGCGGCCCGGCCGCCGAAGCGGGGCCCCCGGCCCCGCCCCACGCGGTGCGGCCCGGCCTACGGGCCGAGTACGGCGACGCGCCCGGCGCCGCCGGCCCGCGCGCCGACTACGGCCCCCCGGGCGCGCCCGGAGCCGGCGGCGGCCGGATCCGCGTGGGCACGGCCGGGGACCGGCCGCCGGGCCCGGCGCGGCCACCGGGCGCAGCGGCGCCCGGCTTCGGCCCGGCGGCCGGTCCACCGGACGGGCTCGGGGCCCGCGTGCGCGTGAGCGTGCTCGCGGACGCGCCCCCCGGCCCGGGACCCGACCGGGCGGGCACGGCCCGGACGGCCGCGGACCTGCACGAGCCGCCGGACGGCGCCCCGCCCGGGGTGTACGAGGCCACCGCGCGGGCGACCCGGCACCTGCTGGACCGCCAGGACCCCGAGGGCTGGTGGAAGGGCGACCTGGAGACCAACGTCACCATGGACGCCGAGGACCTCCTGCTGCGGCAGTTCCTCGGCATCCGGGACGAGGCCACCACCCGGGCCGCCGCCCTCTTCATCCGCGGCGAGCAGCGGGAGGACGGCACCTGGGCCACCTTCCACGACGGGCCGCCCGAACTGTCCGCCACCATCGAGGCCTACGTCGCGCTCCGCCTCGCCGGGGACGCCCCGGACGCCCCGCACATGGCCCGCGCCTCGGCCTGGATCCGGGCCCACGGCGGGATCGCCGCCGCCCGCGTCTTCACCCGGATCTGGCTGGCCCTCTTCGGCTGGTGGAGCTGGGAGCACCTGCCCGAACTCCCGCCCGAGCTGGTGTTCCTGCCGCCCTCGGTGCCCCTGAACATCTACGACTTCGGCTGCTGGGCCCGCCAGACGATCGTGCCGCTCACCGTGGTCTCCGCGCTGCGCCCCGTCCGCCCGGCCCCCTTCGCCCTCGACGAGCTGCACACCGACGCACGGGTGCCGAACCCCGCCAGGCGCCCCGCCCCGCTGACCACGTGGGAGGGCGCCTTCCAGCGGATGGACAAGGCCCTGCACGTCTACCGGCGGTTCGCCCCGCGCCGACTGCGCAAGGCCGCGATGGCCACCGCCGGCCGCTGGATCGTCGAGCGGCAGGAGAACGACGGCTGCTGGGGCGGGATCCAGCCGCCCGCCGTGTACTCCGTCATCGCCCTGCACCTGCTCGGCTACGACCTCGGGCACCCGGTGATGCGCGCCGGACTGGAGTCCCTGGACCGCTTCGCGGTGTGGCGCGAGGACGGCGCCCGGATGATCGAGGCCTGTCAGTCCCCCGTGTGGGACACCTGCCTGGCCGCCATCGCCCTCGCCGACGCGGGCCTGCACCCCGCTCACCCGGCGCTCGTCAAGGCCGCCGACTGGATGCTCGGCGAGGAGATCACCCGCACCGGGGACTGGGCCGTGCGGCGGCCGGGGCTGGCCCCCGGCGGCTGGGCGTTCGAGTTCCACAACGACACCTACCCCGACATCGACGACACCGCCGAGGTCGTCCTCGCACTGCGCCGCATCCAGCACCCGGACCCGGCCCGCGTCGAGGGGGCCATCGCCCGCGGGGTGTCCTGGAACCTCGGCATGCAGTCGAAGGACGGCGGCTGGGGCGCCTTCGACGCCGACAACACCAGCCCCTTCCCGAACCGGCTGCCCTTCTGCGACTTCGGCGAGGTCATCGACCCGCCCTCGGCCGACGTCACCGCCCACGTCGTGGAGATGCTCGCCTTCGAGGGCCGGTCCGGTGACGCCCGGACCCGGCGCGGCATCGCCTGGCTGCTCGCCGAACAGGAGGCGAACGGCTCCTGGTTCGGCCGCTGGGGCACCAACTACGTCTACGGCACCGGCTCGGTGGTCCCGGCACTCGTCGCCGCCGGCATCCCGCCCGCGCATCCAGCCGTCCGCAGGGCCGTGCGCTGGCTGGAGACCGTACAGAACGAGGACGGCGGCTGGGGCGAGGACCAGCGCTCCTACAAGGACCCGTCCTGGGCCGGGAAGGGGGCCTCCACCGCCTCGCAGACCGCGTGGGCGCTGATGGCCCTGCTGTCGGCCGGGGAGCGGGACGGCAAGGCCGTCGAACGGGGCATCGGCTACCTGGTGGAGACGCAGCGGGAGGACGGCTCCTGGGACGAGCCGCACTTCACCGGCACCGGCTTCCCCTGGGACTTCTCCATCAACTACCACCTGTACCGGCAGGTGTTCCCGCTGACCGCGCTCGGCCGCTACCTGTACGGGGAACCGTTCGCCCCCGGCGGGGCCGTCTGATGTCCGCCGCACCACGGCGGAGCAAGGGGGAAGGGGCCGCGAACCCCGACCCGCTGCTGGTCGCCTGCGCGCTGCGCATCGAGCAGGCGGCGCTGCGCAGCGCCGGGCCCACATCGGCCCGCGCCCCGGCCGGGAGCTACGCCCTGCTGCGCACCGGAATCGGCCCGCGCGCGGCCGAGCGGGCCGTCGCCCGGGCACTGGACCGGCCCGGGATGGACCGGGCCGCCGTCCTCGCCACCGGCTTCTGCGCCGGCCTGGTCCCCGGGATGCACCCGGGCGACCTGGTCGTCGCCGAGGAGACCCGGGACCGGCAGGGCGCCGTCACCTGCACCGGCACCGCCCTGCTCGCCGAGGCACTGGCCCGTGCCGCGCCCGGCCGGACCGTGCACACCGGCGCACTGACCGGATCCGACCACGTCGTCCGCGGCCAGGAGCGCGCGCAGCTGCGCGCCACCGGCGCCATCGCGGTCGACATGGAGTCCGCGGCCACCCTGTGGACCGCCACCCGCGCCGGGCCCTCCCCGGGCGGCGGCCGCCCGGTTGCGGCCGTCCGGGTGATCGTGGACGCTCCGGAGCACGAGCTCGTCCGTATCGGCACGGTCCGCGGGGGAATATCGGCCTTCCGTGTTCTGCGTGCCGTACTGCCCGCGTTTTACGAATGGCACCGTTCTTTGCTGCTCCCCAGGAGGTGAGCCAGATGGCCATGCCGCTGCGCCAGTCCATCAGGGTCGGGACCTATCTTCTCGAACAAAAGCTCCGCAAGCGTGAGAAGTTCCCGCTGATCGTCGAGCTGGAACCGCTCTACGCGTGCAACCTGGCCTGTGAGGGGTGCGGGAAGATCCAGCATCCGGCCGGGGTGCTCAAGCAGCGCATGCCGGTCGCCCAGGCGGTCGGCGCCGTGCTGGAGTCCGGCGCGCCGATGGTGTCCATCGCGGGTGGCGAGCCCTTGATGCACCCGCAGATCCACGAGATCGTCCGACAGTTGGTGGCGCGGCGGAAGTACGTCTTCCTCTGCACCAACGCGATGCTCCTGCGCAAGAAGATCGAGAAATTCACCCCTTCCCCCTATTTCGCCTTCGCCGTGCACATCGACGGCCTGCGCGAGCGCCACGACGAGTCCGTGGCCAAGGAAGGCGTCTTCGACGAGGCGGTCGCGGCCATCAAGGAGGCGAAGAAGCGCGGCTTCCGGGTGACCACCAACTCCACCTTCTTCAACACGGACACCCCGCAGACGATCATCGAGGTACTCAACTACCTCAATGACGACCTCCAGGTCGACGAGATGATGATCTCCCCGGCCTACGCCTATGAAAAGGCTCCCGACCAGGAACACTTCCTCGGCGTCGACCAGACGAGGGAACTCTTCAGGAAGGCGTTCGCGGGCGGCAACCGGCGGCGCTGGCGGCTCAACCACTCGCCGCTCTTCCTGGACTTCCTCGAAGGGAAGGCCGATTTCCCCTGCACGGCCTGGGCCATTCCCAATTACTCCCTCTTCGGCTGGCAGCGCCCCTGCTATCTGATGAGCGACGGCTACGTGCCGACGTACCGGGAACTGATCAACGACACCGACTGGAGCAAGTACGGCCGCGGAAAGGACCCACGCTGCGCGAACTGCATGGCGCACTGCGGCTACGAGCCCACCGCCGTCCTCGCCACCATGGGCTCCCTCAAGGAATCCCTGCGGGCGGCCCGGGAGACGATCGGCGGCAACCGGGACACGTCGGCATGACCCCGGCGGAGGAGGGAGCGGGCGCCCGGGGCGAGGGCTTCGACCTCGGCGCCCTGCTCGCCGCGCGCGGAGGGGAGCGGTACGAGCTGCACGCCCGCCACCTCAACCACCAACTGCCCCGCATGCTGCACACCATCGGCTTCGACAAGGTCTACGAGCGGGCTGAGGGCGCCCACTTCTGGGACGCCGAGGGCAACGACTACCTCGACATGCTGGCCGGCTTCGGCGTCATGGGCCTGGGCCGCCACCACCCCGTGGTCCGCCGGGCCCTGCACGACGTACTGGACGCGCAGCTCGCCGACCTCACCCGCTTCGACTGCCAGCCGCTGCCCGGGCTGCTGGCCGAGAAGCTGCTCTCGTACAGTCCGCATCTGGACCGGCTCTTCTTCGGCAACAGCGGCACCGAGGCCGTGGAGACCGCCCTGAAGTTCGCCCGGTACGCCACCGGGCGGCCCAGGATCCTCTACTGCGACCACGCCTTCCACGGCCTGACCACCGGCTCCCTGTCGGTGAACGGGGAGGGCGGGTTCCGCGACGGCTTCGCCCCCCTCCTCCCCGACACGAAGATCGCCCTGGGGGACCTGGGCGCCCTGGAGCGGGAGCTCCGCAAGGGCGACGTCGCCGCCTTCGTGGTCGAGCCGATCCAGGGCAAGGGGGTCCTGGAGGCCCCGCCCGGGTTCCTGCTCGCCGCGCAGGAACTGCTGCACCGGCACAAGGCGCTGCTGATCGCGGACGAGGTGCAGACCGGCCTCGGACGTACCGGTGACTTCTACGCCCACCAGCACGAGCCGGGCGTGGAACCGGACCTCGTGTGCGTGGCCAAGGCGCTGTCGGGCGGTTACGTGCCGGTCGGCGCCACCCTGGGCAAGGACTGGATCTTCAAGAAGGTCTACTCGTCCATGGACCGGGTGCTCGTGCACTCCGCGAGCTTCGGGTCCAACGCGCAGGCGATGGCGGCCGGCCTGGCCGTGCTGTCGGTCATGGAGGACGAGGAGCTCGTCGCGCACGCCCGGGCGACGGGGGACCTGCTGCGCGGGCGGCTCGCGGCCATGGTGGACGAGTACGAGCTGCTGCACGAGGTGCGGGGGCGCGGGCTGATGATCGGCATCGAGTTCGGCCGGCCGTCCTCGCTGGGGCTGCGCAGCCGCTGGACGATGCTTCAGGCGGCCCGCAAGGGGCTCTTCGCCCAGATGGTCGTGGTGCCCCTGCTCCAGAAGCACCGCATCCTCACCCAGGTCTCCGGGGACCACCTGGAGGTCATCAAGCTCATTCCGCCGCTGGTCGTGGACGAGCGGGACGTCGACCGCTTCGTCGGCGCCTTCCGCGCGGTCATGGACGAGGCGCACGGCGGGTCCGGGCTGATGTGGGACTTCGGCAGGACGCTGGTGAAGCAGGCCGTCGCCCAGCGCTGACGGCCCGCTCCGGGCGGTCTACGCCAGCAGCCGGTCACGCAGCCGGCCGAGGGTCTCGGGCTTCAGCCCGAGGCCCTCCGCCAGGTACGGGTCCACCCCGCCCCAGGTCGCGTCGATGGTCTCGAATGCGGCGACGAGGTACTCGGCGCGGGCGTCGAAGAGCGGTGCGAGCAGCTCCATCACCTCGGGGGAGCGGGCCTCGTCGGTCGCGCTGCTGCGGTGCACGCGGTAGCGGCGGTGCGGGGCGTTCGACTCCAGGTAGTCCGCCACGATCGCCTCGCGCTCGACGCCGAGCGCGAGCAGGGTGACGGCGATCGACAGACCGGCCCGGTCCTTGCCGGCCGCGCAGTGCAGCAGGGCCGGGACGCTGTCCTCGGCGAGCGCGTGCACGACCCGGCTGTGTTCGGCCGTGCGCTGCTCGATGATCCTGCGGTACGAGTTCGTCATCCGGGCCGCGGCCTTGCCGTCGCCCAGGATCGTGCGCAGCTGGTCGAGGTCGCCCTCGCGGACCAGCCGCCAGAACTCCCGGCCGTCGGCCGGATCCGAGAGCGGGATGTTCACGTTCCGGACCCCGGGCAGTTCCACGTCCAGCCCCTCCAGCGCGTGGTCGGCGCCGTTGCGGAAGTCGAAGATGGTGTGGAGGCCGAGCGAGGCGAGGAACTCTGCATCGGTTTCAGTGGCATGTGCGAGATGTCCGCTTCGGAAGAGTCGTCCCGTCCTGACCCTTCGGCCATCAGAAGTCGGCAATCCGCCCACATCGCGGAAATTGCGCACTCCGGTCAGCTCCGGCTCCTGTATCTGCTGGGTCACGGGAACTCCTCCGCTTCAAGGTGAGACTTCTGTCCGAATTGAGCTGTTTGGCGCCAACTTGCCATATCCGGAGGCGAGATCGGGCACGTCCCCGTGAGCCAGATCATACGGTGACCGTGAGTGCCTGATCACGAATGCCGAATGGCCCCGTCGGAGCGGTTGTTGACGGCGGGTAATGGACGCAGGGTGACCAGAATTCCGCCGATTCCTCATCCCTGTGATTCCGTCAGGGAATTCATGGCTTGTTCCCCGCCGTCGCAAGGGTTTACCTTCGCGATCGATCCGGGTGGATCGCCGAATCCTGCCGCCGCCCGGAAACCGCACCCGACTATTCGCGCGGCAGGAGCGGGGGAACCAGGTAAGCCGCTGTCCCGGAGATCTTTTCGGAGATCTTTTCGCCGGGACGGCTCGGGGTGAAGACGTACAGGTCCAGTACAGGTACGTCCGGACATCTCCAGTCCGAACCCGACAGCTCACCTCGCAGGCGCCGGAGAGGAATTCGCCATGCCTGCAAAGGGTAAGCACCGCCGTCCCAAGTCCCTTTCGATATCGCGCGGTTTCGCCGTCGCAGGCACCGGTGGCGCGGCCCTCGCGCTGCCGCTGATGGGCGCCGCGGGCGCCCAGGCGGCCGGCGCCCCGGCCGCGGCGACCGCGGTGGCCCCCGCCGTGGCCCCGCAGGTCCCCGTCGCGCTGCAGGCCGCGCCCGTCGCCGCCGTGCAGGCCGCCCCGAGCGTCTACACGGTCGTGCCGGGCGACTACCTCTCCAAGATCGCCGCCGAGCGCCACCTCTCCGGCGGCTGGGAGCGCCTGTACGCCGACAACCGCGAGGCGGTCGGCAGCAACCCGTCGCTGATCCACCCCGGCCTCAAGCTGCACCTCGGCGGTCCGGGCGCGGCGGACCCGGCGGACGCCGCCCCGGAGGCGGAGGCCGAGCCCGCTCCGGAGTCCGCCCCCGAGGCGGCGCCGAAGCCGGCGCCGAAGCCGGCCGCGAAGGCCGCCCCCGCGGAGCAGGACTCCGAGGCCGGGGCGCCCGCCGCGCAGAAGTCGGCCTCCGGCTTCGTCGCCCCGCTCGCCTCCACCGGCGTCTCCACCCAGTACAAGGTCGCGGGCAGCATGTGGTCCTCCGGCTACCACACCGGCGTGGACTTCATCGCGAGCTCCGGCACCACCGTCCGGGCCGTCGGCGCGGGCACCGTCGTCTCCGCCGGCTGGAGCGGCTCGTACGGCAACGAGGTCGTCATCCGCCACGCGGACGGCAAGTACTCCCAGTACGCCCACCTGTCCCAGCTGTCCGTCTCCTCCGGCCAGAGCGTCACCGCCGGGCAGACCCTCGGCCTCTCCGGCTCCACGGGCAACTCCACCGGCCCGCACCTCCACTTCGAGATCCGTACGGGCCCCTCGTACGGCTCCGACATCGACCCGCTGGCCTACCTCCGCTCGAAGGGTGTGAGCATCTGACGGCACCCGCCGTCGGCGCAGGGACACACGTGAGGCCGGGGCCCGAGGGGGGTCCCGGCCTCACGTGTACTTATTCCTTATCCCCCACGTGGTACAGATCACGGTCCGTCAACCCCTCATTACGTTGGCGTAGGTTGGTTACGGGAGTGAAGGATGGTGTCCCGTGGCAGCGACGACGACGAAACTCAAGACCATCGGCTCGTACGCGGCGATCGGGGACAGCTTCACGGAGGGCGTGGGGGACCCGGGATCCGGGGATTCGTATCTCGGCTGGGCGGACCGGCTCGCCGTACTCCTGGCCGATCAGCGCGACGAGCACGACTTCCGCTATGCGAATCTGGCGGTGCGCGGAAAGCTCCTCGACCAGATCGTGGCCGACCAGCTTCCGAGGGCCAAGGCCCTCGCGCCCGACCTGGTCAGCTTCTGCGCGGGCGGCAACGACATCATCAGGCCCGGCAGCGACCCGGACGACGTGGCGGAACGGTTCGAGGCGGCCGTGGCCGACCTCGCCGGCGCGGTCGGCCAGGTCATGATCACGACCGGCTTCGACACCCGGGGCGTGCCGGTCCTCAAGCACCTCCGCGGCAAGGTGGCGACGTACAGCGCGCACGTGCGCGCCATCGCCGACCGCTACGACTGCCCGGTGCTCGACCTGTGGTCGCTGAGGTCCGTACAGGACCGGCGGGCGTGGGACACGGACCGGCTGCACCTCTCGCCCGAGGGACACACGCGGGTCGCGCTGCGCGCGGCGCAGGTGCTCGGGCTGGACGTGCCGACCGACCCCGACCAGCCGTGGCCGCCGCAGCGGCCGCGCGGCTCGGTGGACGTGACCCGCGACAACATCCAGTGGGCGCGCGACCACCTCGTGCCGTGGATCGGCCGGCGGCTGCGCGGGGAGTCCTCGGGGGACCACGTCGAGGCGAAGCGGCCCGACCTGCTGCCGCTGTAGCCGTACGTACGCGGACGGGGGACCGGGACGGGGACGAACGGGGGGACGGGGAACAGGGGGACTGGGGGACTGGGGGCAGGGGGACGGGTCGGTCGGCGGAATCCTTCGGGGCCGGTGTGCGTTGGGATGGTCGTAGAGAGACGACCACCCCTTACTCCATCCTCCCTGGAGGCGCTTTGACCGGCTCCCGTCCCCTGCGTCCCCGGCTGCGTGCCCTGCGGCCCGAAGCCTTCGGCGCGGACCCGTCCGGTGCCCGGCTGGAGCGCATCCGCCGCTCGCCGAACTTCGCCGACGGCGTCTTCCAGAACCCGGTCGGTGCCCGGAACAGACCCTCCGGCTCGATGGCGGAGTTCGCCAAGATCTACTTCCACCGGGAACAGCGGGTCCGGCGCGGTCCCGCCGCGCCCATCCCCGTCTACCCGACCACCCTCGCGGAGCTGGCGAAGCCGCCGGCGAGCGGTCTGCGGCTGACCTGGATGGGCCACTCCAGCGTGCTCGCGGAGATCGACGGCCGCCGGGTGCTGTTCGACCCGGTGTGGGGCGAGCGGTGCTCCCCCTTCCCCTTCGCCGGCCCCAAGCGGCTGCACCCGGTGCCCGTCCCGCTGGCCTCGCTGGGCGACGTCGACGTCGTGGTCATCTCGCACGACCACTACGACCACCTCGACCTGCCCACCATCAAGGCCCTGGCCGGTACGGACACGGTCTTCGCCGTCCCGCTCGGCGTCGGCGCGCACCTGGAGCGCTGGGGCGTGGCCCCCGACAGGCTGCGCGAGCTGGACTGGAACGAGACCACCAAGATCGCCGGCCTCTCCCTCACGGCCACCCCCGCCCGGCACTTCTGCGGCCGCGGCCTGCGCAACCAGCAGCACACCCTGTGGGCCTCCTGGGTCGTCGCGGGCGACGAGCACCGGATCTACCACAGCGGGGACACCGGCTACTTCCCCGGCTTCGAGGAGATCGGCGCCGAGCACGGGCCCTTCGACGCCACGATGATCCAGATCGGCGCGTACTCGGAGTACTGGCCGGACATCCACATGACCCCCGAGGAGGGCATGCGCGCCCACCTCGACCTCCAGGGCGGCGTCCCGCACGGCACGATGCTGCCGATCCACTGGGGCACCTTCAACCTGGCCCTGCACCCGTGGGACGAGCCGGGCGAGGGCACACTGGCCGCGGCCGAGGGGGCCGGAGCGGCCGTCGCGCTGCCGATCCCGGGGCAGCCGTTCGAGCCGGGCGCCGACGAAGCTCCGGCCCAGCCCTGGTGGCGACCGTTCGTCGCGGGTGGCGCGGTCACCGCCCCGGCCGCGACCCCCGGCCCGGTCACCGCGCAGGAGCTGCCGCGGGCCGTGACCCGCGAGGAACCCGAGGCCGTCGGGTCCTGACGTCGCCGCCGCCCGTCCCCGGGGGCGGGGCAGGCGGCGCATTCGGGCGGTTGTACGAGCGCTCCACCGGGAGCGGGAAGCACCCCCTCGAAGTTCCCCAACTGGCGTTCCGGGGCGGGACGGCGGGGTCTAGCGTGGGTATCCGGTGATCAACACCGGGCCCCGGAACGCTGGGGGCCGGGCCCCACGTACCGAACGTACCTAGGACGCCGATGTCCGGACTCCGCGCCGCCCGCCACGCCCCGTCGAGACACGCCGTCACCGGTCCCGGCCGGCAGATACGGCCCCAGTTGGTGCGCGCCGCCGTCCTGCCCACGCTCGCCGCCGCGCTCAGCGGCGCCGCCGCGGTGATCTTCACCCTCCAGCTCGGCGGGGGCGCGGGCGACCGTGACGCCCGACTCTGGCCGGTGCTCACGGGCTGCGCCCTGCTCGTGGTCGGGGCCCTCGCCGCGGCCCTCCTCGGGGCCCAGCGCGGGGCCAAGGCCGTACGGGACCGGTGCGAGGCGCTGCGGCGCTCCAGCGTGCGCGGCCGCCAGGAGCTGCGTACCGCCGCCGACCTGCTGGAACGGGGCGAGACCCCGCCCCGCCCGGTGCGGGGCGGGCCGACCGGGCCGCTCGTCGGGGGCGATCCGGCCGGCGTGGACGAGTTCTGGCTGCTCTCCCAGGAGCTGCGCGGTGCGCGGGAGCAGGCGCACGCGACCCTCGTACGGCTGGCCGGACCGGCCACGCCGT
Source organism: Streptomyces sp. NPDC005533 (assembly GCF_042871845.1). Classification (NCBI taxonomy): domain Bacteria; kingdom Bacillati; phylum Actinomycetota; class Actinomycetes; order Kitasatosporales; family Streptomycetaceae; genus Streptomyces; species Streptomyces sp. NPDC005533. Next base: position 120,607 of record NZ_JBIAJH010000017.1, read on the forward strand.
CCGACAGCGAGCGCAAGGTCGAGGTCTTCGTCAACCTCGCGCGTCGACTGCAATCCCTCGTCCACCGGGAGATCGCGCTCCTCGACGAGCTGGAGGACACGGTCGAGGACCCGGACCTGCTCAAGGAGCTCTTCCACGTCGACCACCTCGCCACCCGGATCCGCCGGCACGCCGAGAACCTCGCCGTGCTGGGCGGGTCCGCCTCCCGCCGCCAGTGGACCCGGCCGATCGACCTGAGCGAGGTGCTCCGCTCCTCGGTCGCGGAGGTCGAGCAGTACACCCGCGTCAAGGTCGTGCCCCCGGCCGGCGGCAGCGTCCGCGGGCACGCCGTCGCGGACGTGGTGCACCTGCTGGCCGAACTGGTCGAGAACGCCACGGTGTTCTCCCCGCCCGACACCGATGTGGTGCTGCGCGCCGAGCGGGTCACCGCGGGGATCGCGGTCGAGGTGGAGGACCGGGGCCTGGGCATGCCGGTGGAGGAACAGCACCGGATGAACGCCCTGCTCGGGGACCCCGACCAGATCAGCGTCCGGCACCTGCTCGCGGACGGGCGGATCGGGCTGTTCGTCGTGTCGGCGCTGGCCCGCCGGCACGGGATCGCCGTCGAGCTCAAGTCCAACATCTACGGCGGCGTGCTCGCCGTGCTCGTGCTGCCGCAGGAGCTGCTGGGCGCGGAGGCGCCGAGCGCCGCCGACGTCGCGGGTGGCTCCCGGCCGACCTGGTGGGGCACGGCCGAGCCGCCGCCGGCCCCCCGCCTGGAACCGGTCCCCGCACCGCAGGCCTGGTCGCCGACCCCACCCCGCGCCCCGGCGGTCCCCGCACCGCGATCGGGGCCGGCAGCTCCCACCGCCCCCGCCGTCCCGAGCAACGCCGAGCCCGACGCGGCGGCGGGCCCGCCGCCCGGGCCCTCGACGGGGCCCACGCACGCGGCTGCGGCCTGGCCGGTGCCGCTGCCCGCTGCTGCCGAGGACGACCCGGCCGCTGCCGTCCCGAGGGCCGAACCTCGGTCGGAGGAGACGTTTGTGCCCGTGCCCGCGGCGGAGGCCGGCTACCGGCCCCGGCCCGTGCCGGAGGGCGGACACTCGGCCTGGTCCGAGGCCGCGGCGCTTCCCCCTCCTGCCGTGGACGATCACGCAGCGGCCTCGACCGGTCCGGAGTCCGATCCCCGGCGGGAGGCCGGTGACCGGCCCGTCCCCAGGGACGAGCCCGCGGCCTGGCCTGTAGCCGGCGCCCCGGCGACGGCCGTGCCCGCGGCCGGCGCAGAAGCTCCGGCTACGGCTTCGGCTCCGCTCACGGACGTGACCGGTTCGGTCGCCGCGCCTTGGACTCGGATCCCGGGCGGGCTCCGGCCGGAGCCCGTGCTCCGGGGCGGAGCAGGTCCGGGAGATGTGGATCCGGCCCCGGCCGAGCCTTGGGCCGGGGACGCGTACGGCCCCGAGGCTGCGGCCGCGCCCGCGGCTCCGCCCGGGGCCGAGCCCTGGACCGCGGCCCCTGACGGGCCCGTGCCCGGCGACGGCGTGCCCCCGGGAGATACGGATCCGGCCTCGGCCGAGCCTTGGGCCCGGGACGCGTACGGCCCCGACGGCGGGGACGAGCGGATGGTCGCGTCCGCGCCGCTGCCCGCTCCCGCCGCGGCGGACCCGGCTCCGGCCGGGGGCGAGACCTGGGCCGGGGGCGCCGCGTGGGCCCGCAGTGGGCCGTCCGTCGGGGAGGCGGCGGGATTGCTGCCCCTGCAGCGGGGCGGCGAGCCCGAGCCCGAGGGCGGGGAGGAGCGGCCCTCGTTGCCCCGGCGGCGGGCGCAGCAGCACCTCGCACCGCAGCTGCGCGAGGCCCCCGTACCGCGGCCAGCCGCGGACGCCGAGCAGCCGTTGCACGATCCGGGCCTGATGGCCGCCTTCCAACGGGGCTTCGGCCTCGCCCAGTCGGAGAACGAGCGATGAACCCGACACCTCACCTCAGCAAGGAGCACACCCCCCATGGGCGGCGAAGTGGCGACGAAGACCGGCACCCGGCTCTCGGACCTCGACTGGCTGCTCAGCGGCCTGGTGCAGCGCGTGCCGTACACGCGCAGCGCCGTACTCCTCACCGCCGACGGCCTCGTCACCTGCGTGCACGGCCTGGACGCCGACAGCGCCGACCACCTGGCGGCCCTCGCCTCCGGCCTGTACTCGCTGGGCCGCAGCGCCGGCTCCCGGTTCGGCGCCGGCTCGGAGGTACGGCAGGTCGTCGTCGAGCTCGACACCGCACTCGTCTTCGTCTCCGCGGCCGGCTCCGGGACCTGTCTGGCCGTCCTCGCCGACCGCGAGGCCGATGCCGGAGTGCTCGGCTACGAGATGGCGATGCTGGTCAAGAGCGTCCGCCCGTACCTGGCCGCCCCGCCGCGGCGCCCCACCGCCGACCCGGAGCGATGAGGGTCCGCGTCACGGGGGCGTACGCGAAGGGGCGGGACACACCATGGCTCGACGACTCGGCGGGCCGGGTGATGCGCCCGTACACCGCCAGCGGCGGGCGGACCCGACCCGGCGTCGCGCTCGACCTGCTCTCGCTGGTGAGCGCGACCGGCGTGCGCCCGCGCATCGCGCTCGGGGCGGAGCACACCCTCGTGCTGCGGCTGTGCGCCGGCGCGGCCGCGGTCACCGTCGCCGAGGTGGCCGGGCAGCTGCGGCTGCCGGCCGCGGTGGTGAAGGTGCTGCTGTCCGACCTGATGGAACACGGGGCCGTCATGGCGCAGGCGCCGCGGTTCCCCGGCATCGGCGGCGACGGGTTCGCCGCCACCGACCAGTCACTCCTGAGGGCGGTGCTCGATGGCCTGCGAAAACGCCTGTGAAGCCCCCGCTGCCGCCCCCGCGACCCTGAAGATCCTGGTCGCGGGGGGTTTCGGCGCGGGCAAGACCACCTTCGTGGGCGCGGTCAGCGAGATCGAACCGCTGAGCACGGAGGAACTCCTCAGCGACCTCGGCTCGGCCACCGACCCGACGCACGGCGTCGAGACGAAGACCACCACGACCGTGGCCCTCGACTTCGGCCGGATCACCCTCGACGAGCGCCACGTGCTCTACCTCTTCGGCACGCCGGGCCAGCACCGCTTCTGGTTCCTGTGGGAGGAGCTGTGCGCGGGCGCGCTCGGGGCGGTGGTGCTCGCCGACACGCGCCGCCTCGAGGACTGCTTCCCCGCCGTGGACTTCTTCGAGCGGCGCGGGATCGGCTTCATCGTGGCCGTCAACGAGTTCGAGGACGGCCACCGCTACGCGCCCGAGGAGGTCCGCGAAGCGGTCGGGCTCGGGCCCGAGGTGCCCGTCGTACGGTGCGACGCGCGCCTGACCAGTTCGGGTACGGGCGCCCTGGCCGCCCTCGTCCATCACCTCCTCTGCATGTCCACATCCACTGTCAGCTCTTCGTCTTCGGAACCGGGGGAACCGCCATGACGTACTACGAATCGACCGGACACCTGCTGCTCACGCCGGTGGACCGGGAGGCACCCGCGCGCGCCGTCCGGCTGCGCGAGCTCGGTCTGGGGGAGCGGACGGACGCCGAACTGGACGCCTTCGCGCGGCGGGTCGCGGACGTGCTCGAAGCCCCGCACTCCGGGGTCAACTTCATCGGCGAGGAACGGCAGTTCTTCGCCGGGCTGCACCACGCGGCCGAGTCCCCGGCCGGCGGGTACCCGGCGCGGGTCCTGGCCCGTGACCACGGCTACTGCCCCTACGTCGTGGTCCGGCGGCGGGCGCTGGTACTGGAGGACGTACGGGACTTCGCGCGCTTCGCGGGCAACGCGGTCGTCGACGAGAGCGGGGTGCGCTCGTACGTGGGCGCGCCCCTCACGGACCGGCGCGGGATCGTCCTGGGCACGGTGTGCGCCGTGGACGTGGTGCCGCGGCGCTGGGGGACGGCGGGGCTCGCCACCGTCAAGGCGCTGGCCGCGGAGCTGGTGGCGCTGGTGCACGCACGGGAGGACCGGGCGCAGGCCCGGGCGGCGGACCGGCGGGGGTGAACGCCGCATGTCGGTGGCGGGGGCTACGGTCGTCGGACGAGGGTTCACCGGTGGCTGGAGAGGGGTCTCGGGGATGACCACGACCGCGCAGGACGTCCGTCTGATCGCACTGTCGCTCCCGGACAGCAGCGAGAAGCCCGCCTGGGGCAAGCCGACCTTCCGGGTCGGCGGGAAGATCTTCGTCGCGCTGGCCGACGACGACACCTCGATCGGGGTGAAGTGCCCCAAGGAGGACCGCGCCGAGCTGATCGCGGCGGAGCCGGAGAAGTTCTTCCTGCATCCGGGCCACGACGACAACTACGCCTGGATCCGCGTCCGCCTGGAGGCCCTGGCGGACGCGACGGAGCTGCGCTCCATCCTGACCGACTCCTGGCTCCAGACGGCCCCGAAACGACTGATCGCGGCCCATCCGGAACTCACCGGCACGGCGGGCTGAGAACCGGCCCACCGCCCGGCGCGGGACCGGCGGACGTCGCCGACGCGGCACCCGTGGAACCGGTAGCGGAAAAGGTGCGTGCGACCACCCGCTGAAATGCGGTATCGTTCTCATGCGCGTTCGGCCAGGAGGAAACCCCAGGTCAGCGGGCATCGGGACGTGGCGCAGCTTGGTAGCGCACTTGACTGGGGGTCAAGGGGTCGCAGGTTCAAATCCTGTCGTCCCGACTGTGCGGAAACGCAGGTCGGAGGCCGTTCTCTCATCCACGAGAGGGCGGCCTTTCGTGCGTCCGCTCGCGCACCGGTGGCATGCGACTCACCCGCTCCCCGGCCGTTCGCCCCGGCGGCCGGGGTGGCGCTTCCGGCCTAGCCTGGGATTGCGGTACGTACCTACGCGCGCACGATCGGAGCGGTGCGGTGGATCCTGGGACGGGTCGGCCGTGAGGCCGGCGGACGCCGTCGGCCCCGGTTGCGCCGACTGGCTGCTGGCCTCGGGTGAACGGGGCAACCCGGCGACGCGCCTGGACCGGCGCCGCCCGGACGGCACGGCCTGGTCGCGGGGCAATCACGTACGGCCCCTGGTCCACGGGGCCACGTACTTCGCCGAGCTGCTGGCGGAGATCCGCGCGCTGCGCGCGGGCGACTTGCTGCTGTTCACGGACTGGCGCGGCGATCCCGACGAGCGCCTCGACGGGCCCGGCACCGAGATCGGCACGGTCCTGTGCCGGGCGGCCGAGCGGGGGGTCGTCGTCAAGGGGCTGCTCTGGCGCTCCCACCTCGACAGCCTGCAGTTCAGCGAGGCGGAGAACCGCCACCTCGGCGAGGAGATCGAGGAGGCCGGCGGCGAGTGCCTGCTCGACATGAGGGTGCGGCCCGGCGGCTCCCACCACCAGAAGATGGTGGTGCTGCGCCACCCCGGCCGTCCCGGGCTGGACGTCGCCTACGTCGGCGGCATCGACCTCTGCCACAACCGCAACGACGACGCGGCGCACCGCGGCGACCGCCAGTCGGTGCCGCTGGCACCCGCCTACGGTCCGCACCCGCCGTGGCACGACGTCCAGCTCGCCCTGCGCGGGCCGGCCGTCGGTGACGTCGAGGCGGTCTTCCGCGAGCGGTGGGAGGACCCGGCGCCGCTCAGCCGCAGCCCGCTCACCCGCCTGCGGTCGCTGGCGCACCGCGAGGACACCGGCGGGGACGGGCTGCCCCCGCAGTCCGCCGATCCGGCGCCCTGCGGCCCGCACACCGTCCAGGTGCTGCGGACCTATCCGAACCGGCTGCTGGGCGGCTACCCCTTCGCACCCGACGGCGAACGCAGCATCGCCCGCGCCTACGACAAGGCCTTGCGGCGGGCCCGGGCGCTGATCTACCTGGAGGACCAGTACCTGTGGTCCCCGCGCGTGGCGGCCTTCTTCGCCCGGGCGCTGCGCCGGCATCCGGGGCTGCGGCTGATCGCCGTCGTCCCCACGGTCCCGGAGCAGGACGGCCGGCTCACCGGGCCGATGAACCTCATCGGGCGGATCGACGCCCTGGAGGAACTGCGCCGGGCCGGCGGCGGCCGCGTCGCGCTGTACGGCCTGGAGAACCACGCCGGGACCCCGGTCTACGTGCACGCCAAGGTGTGCGTGATCGACGATGTGTGGTCCTCCGTCGGCTCCGACAACATCAACCTCCGCTCGTGGACCCACGACTCGGAACTCGGCTGCGCCGTCTACGACGAGACCCCGGCCCCCCGGCTTCCGCGCGACCCGGCCGGCCTCGGCGACGGCGCCCGCGCCTTCGCCCGCGCACTGCGCCTGGGGCTCATGCGCGAGCACCTGGACGCGCCGACCGAGTCAGCCGGGGCCGGCACCCCGGACGCGGCGGACCCGCTGTGCGATCCGGTGGCCGCGTTCGAGGCCTTCGCGGCGTCGGCCGCCGCGCTGGACGCCTGGCACGCGGGCGGCCGCCGCGGTCCCCGGCCGCCGGGCCGGCTGCGCCGCTACGTCCCGCCGGACCTCGCCCCCGCGCAGCGGCTGCTCGCGGCTCCGCTGAACCACCTCCTGGTCGACCCGGACGGCCGCCCGATGCGGATGCGCCGCCGCAATGCCTTCTGAGGTCAAACCACCGCAACCAGGGGCACCTTTACGGCACACACCGCACGTTCCCGGCCGCGGCGGGTACCGCCTGAGGGGCCAGAGCGACGTCGGGTTAGCATATGAGCACCGCCTAGCTCGAAAGATAATCTTGTGACTGTCAATGAGGACTCGTTCACCAGCTGGAAGAACCGCGAGGAGATCGCGGAGTCGATGATCCCGATCATCGGGAAGCTGCACCGGGAGCGGGACGTCACGGTCCTGGTCCACAGCCGCTCCCTGGTGAACAAGTCGGTGGTCAGCATTCTCAAGACCCACCGGTTCGCCCGCCAGATCGCCGGTGAGGAGCTCTCGGTCACCGAGACGCTGCCGTTCCTGCAGGCGCTCACCACCCTCGACCTCGGCCCGTCGCAGATCGACATCGCCCTGCTCGCCGAGGCGTACAAGACGGACGACCGCGGCCTGTCGGTGGAGGAGTTCACCGCCTCGGCCGTCGTCGGCGCCACCGGTGAGAACAAGATCGAGCGCGGTGCCGGCCGCGACGTCGTCCTCTACGGCTTCGGCCGCATCGGCCGCCTCGTCGCCCGCCTGCTCATCGAGAAGGCCGGCTCCGGCAACGGCCTGCGCCTGCGTGCCATCGTCGTCCGCGGCGGCGGCGAGCAGGACCTGGTCAAGCGCGCCTCCCTGCTGCGCCGCGACTCCATCCACGGCCAGTTCCAGGGCACCATCACCGTGGACGAGGCGACGAGCACGATCATCGCCAACGGCAACAGCATCAAGGTGATCTACGCCAACGACCCCTCCGAGGTCGACTACACGGCGTACGGCATCAAGGACGCCATCCTCATCGACAACACGGGCAAGTGGCGGGACCGCGAGGGCCTGTCGAACCACCTGCGCCCCGGCATCGACAAGGTCGTCCTGACCGCCCCGGGCAAGGGCGACGTCCCGAACATCGTCCACGGCGTCAACCACGACACCATCAAGCCGGACGAGCGGATCCTGTCCTGCGCGTCCTGCACCACCAACGCGATCGTCCCGCCGCTGAAGGCCATGGACGACGAGTACGGTGTCCTGCGCGGTCACGTGGAGACCGTCCACTCGTTCACGAACGACCAGAACCTGCTGGACAACTACCACAAGGCCGACCGCCGTGGCCGCAGCGCGCCGCTGAACATGGTGATCACCGAGACCGGTGCCGCCTCCGCCGTCGCCAAGGCGCTGCCCAACCTGAAGGCGCCGATCACCGGCAGCTCGATCCGCGTCCCCGTCCCGGACGTCTCGATCGCCATCCTCAGCCTGCGCCTGGGCCGCGAGACCACCCGCGAGGAAGTCCTCGACTACCTCCGCGACGTCTCCCTGCACTCGCCGCTGAAGCGTCAGATCGACTTCACCACGGCCCCCGACGCGGTCTCCATGGACTTCGTCGGCTCGCGCCACGCGTCGATCGTGGACGCCGGTGCCACCAAGGTCGACGGCGACAACGCCATCCTCTACCTGTGGTACGACAACGAGTTCGGCTACTCCTGCCAGGTCATCCGCGTGGTCCAGCACGTGTCCGGCGTGGAGTACCCGACCTACCCGGTCCCGGCGGTCTGATCCCGGCACACCGCTCCACCGCTCCTCCCGTCAGGCCCGGCCGTCAGGCCGGGCCTGACGTGCTCCCGACCCGTACCGGCCGGCGCAGCAGGTAGGCCGCCGCCCCCGAGACGAGCACGGCCATGCAGGCGATGAAGACCAGACCGGCGCCCTCCAGGCCGAGCGGGTCGGCCAGCAGTCCTACGCCGATCACCGGCACCGAGATGCCCGCGTACGCCACCACGAACAGCGTCGAGATCACCGCCGCGCGCCGGTCCGGTGGCGAGGCGGCGGCCACCGCGGACAGCGCCCCGCGGAAGGCGAGGCCCTGCCCGGCGCCGCCGACGAGCGCGCTCGCCACCACCAGCGCCAGCAGGTCCCACACCAGCGCGCCCGCGAGCAGCGCCAGCCCGGCGAGGAGCCCGGCGCAGCCCAGCGGGAGCGAGCGCCCCACCCCGACCCGGCCGACCGCCAGCTGTCCGGCGGTCGAGGCGAAGAAGGCCAGGGCGACGACCGTCCCGCTCACGGCGCGGTTGTGCACGTCCAGGGACTGGGCGAGGAACGCCGGGCTGACCGAGGTGAACACCCCGAACAGGGCGAAGCCCACGAACGCGGCGGTCGCCGCGGGCGCGAACACCGCCCGCACCTGCGGCGGCAGGCCGGGCCGCTGCGGTCGTACGGTGCGCAGCGGCCGCAGCTCCGTCACGGTCTCCGGCAGCCCCAGCAGGACGCCGGCCGAGGCCGCCACCAGGACGAGGTGCACGGCGAAGGTCAGGTAGAGGGGCCAGGGGGCGTACTGCGAGAGCACCCCGGCGAGCAGCGGACCGCAGCCCAGCCCGCCCATGTTGGCGGCCGTCGCGACGAGCGTGGCCCGCGAGGCGCCGCCGCGGGGTGCCAGCTCCATCACGTACGCCGTCGCCGCGCCGGTGAACAGCCCGGCGGACAGCCCCGACAGCAGCCGTCCCGCGTACAGCCAGCCCATGCCGGTGGCGCACAGGAAACAGACGGCACTGGCCGCCGCGAAACCCAGGCCGACCAGCAGCACCGGCCGTCGGCCGACGGCGTCCGAGGCGCTGCCCGCGAGCAGCAGTACGCCGATCACCCCGAAGGCGTACACGGCGTACACCACGGTCACCATCAGCTCGGAGAACCCGAACTTCTCCTGGTAGAGGCCGTAGAGGGGGGTCGGCAGGGTAGTGCCGGCCATGCACACGGCGAAGACCGCCCCGCCGAGCAAGCACTGGCGCCACGTTCGGCGATCACCGTCCATGCCGCCGACGGTAACCCGGCGGCCGTGGCCCGGCGCGCCGGGCGGGACCCGCCCCTCAGGGCCGGCCGGCGTGCAGCTCCAGCGGGCCGGTGCCCGTGTCGCGGGCGGTCAGGCAGGCGGTGATCTGGCGTCGGAGGGCCGGTTTGACCAGGCCCGACAGCTCGGCGGGCGGCACGGCGCGCCACTGGAGGAGTTCGGTGTGGTCGAGGCGGATCCGGGCGAGGACGGCGGCGTCGAGGACGCCGCCGTCGTAGAGGAAGCGGATGCGTGCCGGACGGCCGGGCTTGTGCGACCAGTTCACGGCGAGCAGCCGGCCCGGGGCGAGGCCGAGGCCCAGTTCCTCGTGGACCTCCCGCCGGGCGGCGGCGCGCGGCGTCTCGCCGAGGTCGCTGTCGATGCCGCCGCCCGGCAGGTTCCAGCGGTCGCTGCGGCCATACGCGGGCTGCACCAGCAGGACCCGGCCGTCGGCGGCGGTGAACACCACGCTCGCGGCGGTCACGGCCTTGGGCCGGCTGGCCCGGTGGCTGGCCGAGTCGAGGGCGCCGGAGTGTTCCAGGGCGAGCCGCCGGGCCGGGTCCAGGCCGGCCGGGGAGCCGGGCTGCGGCACGCCGTCGACGAGGTGGGCGAAGGAGCCGGTGTGCAGGGCGGCCAGACCCGCCCGCAGCCGGGGCGCGACGCGGGCCGGCAGGACCTCGCAGGCCTCCTGCGGCCGCAGCCAGCGCGCCTCGGTGACCCCGCCGTCCCGGAAGGAGAGCGCCGCGGCCTCCTCCGGGGTCAGCGGCCCGACGAGGTGCAGGTGGACGACGAGGGCGCGGTCGAGTGCCCCGGGCGGCCGGGAGTCGACCGCCAGCAGCCGGCCGGCGGGCAGGTGGAGGTCGAGGTCCTCGCGCAGGGCGCGGGCCAGCCCGGCCTCCGGGGTCTCGGCGGCCGAGACGGCGCCGCCCGGGAGCTCCGGATCCGCCCTGGCCGCGGTGGACAGGACGAGGACCCGCCCACGGGTGTCGAGCACGATCCCGGTGGCGGCCACGAGCGGGGCCGGCCGGGCGGCGTGGTACGCGCGCACCGCGTCGGGGGAGGGGCGGTCGGGCACAAGAACTCCTGGCATCGGGTGGTCGGGCGGTCGCCCTCGGGTCGGCAGGTCGGCGGGGCGTCGGGGCGTCGGCAGCAGCACTATGCCGGGCTCCCGCCGACGACCCGCGTCGACATGCGGCTCAGGCGCGGGCCAGCAGCAGGCCGCCCATGGTGACCATGGTCGCCGCGACGAGCCCGTCCATGATCCTCCAGGCCGAGGGCCGGGCGAGCACGCCGCTCAGCAGCCGGGCCCCGTACCCCAGGCTGGTGAACCAGGTCAGGCTCGCGAGGACGGCCCCGATGCCGAAGGCCCAGCGCAGGTCGCCGCGGTCGGCGGCGAGGGAGCCGACGAGCAGGACGGTGTCGAGGTACACGTGCGGGTTGAGCCAGGTCATCGCCAGACAGGTCAGCACGGCCCCGCGGGCGGATCCGGCGGCGGCCCCCTCAGCGGTGAGGGCGGCCCCCGGGGTGGGACGCAGCACCCGGCGGGCGGCCAGGACCCCGTAGCAGACGAGGAAGGCGCCTCCGGCCAGGCCGACCGCGGTCAGGGCGGCAGGCCAGGCGGTGACGAAGGCACCGACACCGGCGACGCCGAGGGCGATGAGGGCCGCGTCGGAGAGTGCGCAGATGGCGACCACGGCGAGGACCGCATGGCGGCGCGCGCCCTGGCGCAGGACGAAGGCGTTCTGCGCGCCGATGGCGACGATCAGGGAGAAGCCGGTGCCGAAGCCGGCGAGGGCCGCGGTGAGGATGCCGTGTGTCATGTCGTCGACCGTAGGCAGCGCAGCCGATTCAGTACAGCTAATGATTTTTACGTACCATTAGTGCTCGTGATGGACGAGCTTCCCCTGGACCAGGTGCGCACGCTGCTCGCGGTGGTGGACGAGGGCACCTTCGACGCGGCGGCCGCCGCCCTGCACGTGACGCCCTCCGCGGTCAGCCAGCGCGTCAAGGCGCTGGAGCAGCGGACCGGGCGGGTCCTGCTCCTGCGGACGAAACCGGTGCGGGCGACGGAATCGGGGGAGGTGGTGGTCCGCTTCGCGCGGCAGCTGGCCCGGCTGGAGCGGGACGCGCGCTCCGAGCTGGGCATGGCCGAGGGGACGGGCCCGGTGCGGCTGCCGATCGCGGTGAACGCGGACTCCCTCGCCACCTGGTTCCTGCCGGCGCTGACCCGCGTGCCCCAGGACCCGCCGGTCTCCATCGAACTGCACCGCGAGGACGAGTCGCACACGACGGCGCTGCTGCGGGAGGGGCAGGTGATGGCGGCGGTGACCTCCTCGCCGGACCCGGTGGCGGGGTGCAGCGTACGGATGCTGGGCCTGGCGCGGTACCTGCCGACGGCCAGCCCCGGGTTCGCCGCCCGGTACCTGACCGGGGCGCCCGAGCGGGACCTGCGGGAGGCGCCGACCATCGTGTTCGACCGGAAGGACGACCTCCAGGACGCCTTCGTCCGGTCGCTGACCGGCGACGCGGCGGCCGTGGCGGGAAGGGTGCGGCACTACGTTCCGACCTCCGAGGGGTTCCGGGACGCGGTGGTCGCGGGACTGGGGTGGGGGCTGGTGCCGGAGCAACAGGCAGGCCCGCTGGTGCGGACGGGGAAACTGGTGCTGCTGGAACCCCTGAGGCCCCTGGACGTACCGCTGTACTGGCAGCAGTGGAAGCTCGACTCGCCGGCCCTGTCCACAGTGGCGCAGGTGATCGCGGTGGCGGCCGGGGAGGCGCTGCGCAGCCCCGCACACCGGGGGCTCTAAGCTGCGGGCCATGGAGTCCTACACGATCGGACAGGCGGCCCGGCTGCTCGGCGTCAGCGTCGACACGGCCCGTCGCTGGGCGGACGCGGACCGGTTCCCCACCCGCCGGGAGGGCACGCGGCGGATGGTGGACGGGCCGGACCTGGCCGCGTTCTGCGTCGAGGCCGCGCGAGAGGCCGCCGAGGGCGAGGACGCCCCGTACACCTCGGCGCGCAACGCCTTCCCCGGGATCGTGACCGGCGTGAAACTGGGCACGGTCGACGCGCAGGTGGAGATCCAGGCCGGCCCGCACCGCGTCGTCTCGCTGCTGACGCGCGAGGCGGTGGAGGAGCTCGGGCTGGAGGTGGGCGCGCGGGCCACGGCGCGCGTGAAGTCGACGAGCGTGTTCATCGACCGCCTCTGAGCCCTGACGGGGGACGTCCCGGAGGCGATGGCAGACTGGCCGCTGATCCGCCGAAGGGGAGTACGTCCTTGTCCATGTTCAGCAACCTGCGCCGGGCCGTTCGCCGCAGCTACCGCCGTGCCGTCGACCTCAGCCACCCGGCCCGCTCCCCGCTCGGCAGCGCGGTGGTCAACTGCATCGTCTACCGCGACGGCGTGCGCCAGGCGGACTGCGCCGAGGTGGAGGAGGCGCTGCGCCGGGTCCGCAAGGCGGGCGACGGCTTCGTCTGGATCGGCCTGCACGAGCCGTCGCAGTCCGAGCTCGCGGGGCTCGCCGAGCTCTTCGGCCTGCACCCCCTCGCGGTCGAGGACGCCGTGAACGCGCACCAGCGCCCGAAGGTGGAGCGGTACGACGACACGCTGTTCTCCGTGTTCAAGACCGTGCGGTACGTGGAGCACGAGGAACTGACCGCGACCAGCGAGGTGGTGGACACCGGCGAGCTGATGGCGTTCACCGGTGAGGACTTCGTCATCACCATCCGGCACGGCGGCCGCGGCACCCTCGGCCCCGTCCGCGAGGAGCTGGAGGCCTCCCCGGACCAGCTGGCCAAGGGGCCCGCGGCGGTCCTGCACGCGATGGCCGACCACGTGGTCGACGACTACGTGGCCGTGACGGACGCCGTGCAGAACGACATCGACGCCGTCGAGACGGCGGTGTTCAGCGAGAACGGCGGCCGCGGCGACGCCGGCCGGATCTACCAGCTCAAGCGTGAACTCCTGGAGCTGCGGCGGGCGGTGGCGCCGCTGAGCCGTCCCCTGGAGCAGCTGGCCACGCAGCCGATACCGGTCATCCCGCCGGAGATCCGGGCGTACTTCCGCGACGTAGCCGACCATCTGACCCGGGCCACCGAGCAGATCGGCGCCTACGACAACCTCCTCGACTCCATCCTCCAGGCGCACCTCGCGCAGGTGACCGTCGCCCAGAACGAGGACATGCGCAAGATCACGGCGTGGGCGGCCATCGTCGCCGTCCCGACCATGGTCTGCGGGGTGTACGGCATGAACTTCGACCACATGCCCGAACTGCACTGGACCTACGGCTATCCGCTCGTCCTCGGTGTCATGGCCCTGGCCTGCTTCGTCATCCACCGCGGCTTCCGCCGCAACGGCTGGCTCTGACCGGACGGGTCCATTCCCTGTGGTGCGCACGGGTCTTGAGCTGTCGTCAGCTCTGGTAGTAAAGTTTCCTAACGAAGTCGGGACGCCTCAACTACCCCACGGAGGCCTTGTGTTCACCCCCCACCGCAAGACGCTCGCGATCGGCGCGCTGCTCGGCAGCGCCCTGCTCGCCGTCCCCCTCGCCGCCCACGCCACCGCGGCCCCCGCCCCCACGGCGCAGACCGTGGCGGCAGCGGCCGCAGGGCTCGACGATCCGGCGAAGAAGGAGATCGCCATGAAGATCGTCTCCAGTGCGGAGAACTCCTCGCTGGACTGGAAGGCGCAGTACAAGTACATAGAGGACATAGACGACGGTCGCGGCTACACGGCCGGCATCATCGGCTTCTGTTCCGGCACCGGCGACATGCTCGACCTCGTCGAGTACTACACGCAGGTCAAGCCCGGCAACGTCCTCGCCAAATACCTTCCCGCCCTGCGCAGGGTCGACGGCACGGACTCGCACGCCGGCCTCGACCCCAACTTCACCAAGGACTGGGCGAAGGCCGCCCAGGACGCCGAGTTCAAGAAGGCCCAGGACCACGAGCGCGACCGGGTCTACTTCAACCCGGCCGTGCAGCAGGGCAAGTCCGACGGGATCGGCGTGCTCGGCCAGTTCGTCTACTACGACGCCATCGTCATGCACGGTGACGGCACCGACTCCACCAGCTTCCGCAACATCCGCAAGCGCGCCCTGTCCAAGGCCAAGCCCCCGTCCCAGGGCGGCAACGAGACCGCGTATCTCAACGCCTTCCTCGACGCGCGGGTCTGGGCCATGAAGCAGGAGGAGGCGCACAGTGACACCAGCCGGGTCGACACCGCCCAGCGGGTCTTCCTCAAGAAGGGCAACCTGAACCTCAACACCCCGCTCGACTGGAAGGTCTACGGGGACTCGTTCCACATCGGCTGACGGCCGATCGCCCGCCGCGGCCCGGGAGGGGAGCTCTTCCCCGTCCGGGCCGCGGTGTCGCGGCGCGGTAACGATGTGGATAACGATCCAGGCGGCTGCCGGGCTGTCAAGTGGGCCCATGGTGCGGACGTTTCGGGTGACTTCGGACAACACGGTTCTGAAGTGTCCCGAACTCGTAACCGTGGTGCCGGAAATCGGGCACCCTGGCCGATTTGGCTCCGCGTCAACTGGCTTGACCGTGACGTAAAGGGGGCATAAGTTCTGCCCCGGCTTGCTCCAGCAGGACGGGCCGACCAACCGTCCTCTGGGGGGACCCCATGAACTACTACGTAGACGTTCTGAAGAAGTACGCCGTCTTCTCGGGCCGCGCCCGCCGCCAGGAATTCTGGATGTTCTTCCTGTGCAACCTGGCCGTCTCGATCGTCATCGGGATCATCGACACCGTCATCGGTGCCAACAGCATCCTCTCCGGCCTGTACAGCCTGGCGGTCCTGCTGCCGTTCCTCGGTCTCGCGGTCCGTCGTCTGCACGACACCGACAAGTCCGGCTGGTGGCTCCTGCTGTACTTCATCCCGATCCTCGGCTGGATCGCGCTGATCGTGATGTGGGCCCTCGAGGGCAACGCGCAGCCGAACGAGTACGGCCCGAACCCGAAGGCCGTCATGGCCTGATCTGGCCCCTGGGTCAGTAAGCCTGAGCGCCGTCCCGGCTGGAAACAGCCGGGGCGGCGCTTTCGCCGTTCCGAGGGCCCGGGCGTGACACGCGTCTCCCGCACTGGCGGCAGGGGGCTGTCCAGACCGGCCCGATCACGAGATATCTTGATGTCGAGCAATGTTGCAGACGAGAGACGCAGACTGTGGAGCGGAGCATCCGGTGACTGACTCGACCATCATCTACACGCACACTGACGAGGCCCCGGCCCTCGCGACGTATTCCTTCCTGCCTGTGATCCAGGCGTACGCGTCGACGGCCGGTGTGAATGTCGAGACCCGTGACATCTCCCTGGCCGGTCGGATCATCGCCAGCTTCCCCGAGCACCTGGAGGAGAGCCAGCGGATCGCCGACGCCCTCCACGAGCTCGGTGAGCTGGCGAAGACCCCCGAGGCCAACATCATCAAGCTGCCCAACATCTCGGCGTCGATCCCGCAGCTCAAGGCCGCGATCGCCGAGCTCCAGGGCCAGGGCTACGCCCTCCCGGACTACCCGGACGACCCGAAGTCCGACGAGGAGCGCGAGATCCGCGCGCGCTACGACAAGGTCAAGGGCAGCGCCGTCAACCCGGTCCTGCGCGAGGGCAACTCCGACCGCCGCGCCCCCGCCTCGGTGAAGAACTACGCCAAGGCGCACCCGCACCGCATGGGCGCCTGGACCCCCGAGTCGAAGACGAACGTCGCCACCATGGGCGCCAACGACTTCCGCTCCACCGAGAAGTCCGCCGTGATCGCCGAGGCCGGCACGCTCCGCATCGAGCACGTCGCCGCCGACGGCGCCACCACCGTGCTGCGCGACTCCGTACCGGTCCTCGCCGGCGAGGTCGTGGACGCGTCCGTCCTGCACGTCGACGCCCTGCGCACCTTCCTGAACGACCAGATCGAGCGTGCCAAGGCCGAGGGCGTGCTCTTCTCCGTGCACCTCAAGGCCACGATGATGAAGGTCTCCGACCCGATCATCTTCGGTCACGTGGTCCGCGCCTTCCTCCCGAAGACCTTCGCCCGCTACGGCGAGACCCTCGCCGCCGCCGGCCTGTCGCCCAACGACGGCCTCGGCGCCATCCTGAACGGCCTCGGCGCGCTGCCCGACGGCGACGCGATCAAGGCGTCCATCGACGCCGAGATCGCCGAGGGCCCGGCCCTGGCGATGGTCGACTCCGACAAGGGCATCACCAACCTGCACGTGCCGTCCGACGTCATCGTCGACGCCTCCATGCCGGCCATGATCCGCACCTCCGGCCACATGTGGGGCCCGGACGGCGCCGAGGCCGACACCCTCGCCGTCCTCCCGGACAGCAGCTACGCCGGCGTCTACCAGGTCGTCGTCGACGACTGCCGCGCCCACGGCGCCTTCGACCCGGCCACGATGGGCTCGGTGCCGAACGTCGGCCTCATGGCCCAGAAGGCCGAGGAGTACGGCAGCCACGACAAGACCTTCGAGATCGCCGCCGCGGGCACCGTCCGCGTCGTCGACGCCGCGGGCAACACGGTCCTGGAGCAGGAGGTCGCCGCCGGCGACATCTTCCGCGCCTGCCAGACCAAGGACCTGCCGATCCAGGACTGGGTCAAGCTCGCCGTCACCCGCGCCCGCGCCACCGGCGTGCCGGCCGTCTTCTGGCTGGACGAGGACCGCGCGCACGACGCGCAGCTGATCGCCAAGGTCAAGACGTACCTCGCCGACCACGACACCGACGGTCTCACCATCGAGATCCTCTCCCCGGTCAAGGCCACCGCGTACTCCCTGGAGCGCATCCGCCGCGGCGAGGACACCATCTCGGTGACCGGCAACGTGCTGCGCGACTACCTGACCGACCTCTTCCCGATCCTGGAGCTGGGCACCAGCGCCAAGATGCTGTCGGTGGTCCCGCTGATGAACGGCGGCGGCCTCTTCGAGACCGGCGCCGGCGGCTCGGCCCCGAAGCACGTCCAGCAGCTCGTCAAGGAGAACTACCTCCGCTGGGACTCCCTCGGTGAGTTCCTCGCGCTGGCCGTCTCCTTCGAGCACCTCGCCACCACCACCGGCAACGCCCGCGCCCAGGTCCTCGCGGACACCCTGGACCGCGCGACCGGCACCTTCCTCAACGAGGACAAGTCGCCGAGCCGCAAGCTGGGCGGCATCGACAACCGCGGCAGCCACTTCTACCTCGCCCTGTACTGGGCGCAGGAGCTGTCCCGCCAGACCGCCGACCCGAAGCTGGCGGCCGCCTTCGACCCGCTGGCCAAGACGCTGGCCGAGTCCGAGGAGAAGATCGTCGGCGAGCTGATCGCGGTGCAGGGCTCCCCGGCCGACATCGGCGGGTACTACCAGCCCGACGCCACGAAGGCCGCGGCGATCATGCGCCCGTCCGCGACCTTCAACCAGGCGATCGCGACCCTGGGCTGATCCCGGCCCCGCGCAGTCGTACGTGTTCCGCCCCGGCCGGCCTCGCGCCCGGCCGGGGCGGACCCGTATCCCGGCCCCGGTGCGCCGGGCCCGCGCAGCGGCTCAGAGGTGGTGGATCCGTTCCTGGTCGAACGCGAGCGGGGAGCGGCCGGCGGCGAGGATCCGCAGCCCCGGGGCCACGGACAGCAGGTTCCGCAGCCAGGCCAGGGCGTCCGGGCCGAGCTGTTCCGCGCCGTCCAGGACGAGCAGCATGTCCCGTTCGGCCAGCCACGAGGCGGCGTTCGCCGTTCCGCGGGGGAGGGCGCGCGTGCCGGGTGGGCAGCCCGGCTCGGCCCTCGGCCCGGCCGTCAGCTCCGCCGTGAGTTCGCGGAGGCCGTAGCCCCCGTGGAGCGGGTCCATGGCGACGACGGCCACCCCGTCGTAGAAGTTGGACGCGAGGCGTCGCGCGATCTCCCGCACCAGCAGGCTCCGCGGCTCGCGCAGGCCGCCCGCCACGGTGAGCACCCGTCCCCGCCGGACGGCGGTGAGCAGGCGGGACATCTCGGCGGAGGTCGCCGGAAGCGTTCCGCTCGACAGGGATTCCCTCATCGGCACGATGCCCCCCATTGCATGCGTGACCAAGTGCGGCAAGAGGGTTCGTTCGAGCCGCGTGACGACGATTATGCGCCACTTGTGCCGCAAGACCAGGGGAATGTCGCATTCCGGCAAGGAGGTCTTCAGCCCCGCAGGTCACGAACCGCTGGGCCTGGTCGGATATCCCCCTCCGATCCCCTCCAGCTCACGCAGAAGCCGGTCCGGCGGCTTGCCGACGGGCGGGGGACGCCTCTTCCATCGGGCCCCTGGAGAACGCCGGCGTCGCCCCGCGTCGGCGCGGCGGCGTAGTTCCGGTGGTCCGGGTGACGTAGGTGCCCGGGCCGGGGCACTTGGGAACGGTTGTCCGCACGCCGGTATTGGGCTCTACTGCTGTGCAGCCCCCGCTCGGGGCATATGCGCGGGAGGGACGAGCATGACAGCGGACCGGCGAACGGAGCACGGGACGGGGCACGGGAGGGGCCGCGGGAGGCGGCGCCCGACCCGCACGGCCGGCGTACCCGGCGTGCCCGGCGTGCCCGGCGTGCACCGGCCCGTGTCGCACCGGCGTCGGCCGGTCTTCCGCGGCCGAAGACCGCTGCTCGCCCTGCTGCTCTCCGCCTTCTTCCTGGTGGGTGTCTGCGCGGCCACCGGCATCGCCTGGGACCCCCTCGACGGGACGTCCGTACAAGGCGGTTCGGTCCCGCCCGTCGACGTCCCCCGGGCCACCGGGCCCGTCGGCGGCGCCACGGCCGGCGCCACCGAGCCGGGCACCCCGTCGCCGGCCGGCACCCCGGCCCCCACCAAGGGCGCGGCCGCGAAGGGCAACCCCCGGGGCGCCGTGGACACCGGGGCCGAACGCCCCTCCGGCGCCCTGCCCTTCGACATGCCGCAGCCGGCCGTCCTGCGCTCCGGCGAAGCGGGCAAGAAGCTGGTGTTCGCCCACTACTTCACGCCGTACCCGCTGTCCCTCGACAACGCGAGCGCGGACAACGACTACTACACCCGCAACTACCTCGACCCCGACGGCGAGAGCGGGAAGCACGGCAGGTACGGCGGGCTGCTGCGCGACCGGCCCCTGCCCGTGGCGCCGAAGAGCGGCGACTGGGAGTACGCCAACCTCCAGCAGGAGGTGCGCACGGCCCGCGCGGCGGGCATCGACGGCTTCACCCTCGACCTGCTCTCCCTCTCCGGCAAGAACTGGGACCGCTCCAACCTGCTGATGGCCGCGGCCCGTTCCGTGGACCCGGCGTTCAAGATCATGCTGATGCCGGACATGACCTCGCTGAAGACCGACGACCCCCGCGAGCTCGCGACGGCGATCGCGACGCTCGCCGACGCCCCCGCCGCGCACCGGCTCCCCGACGGCCGGCTCGTCGTCTCCCCGTTCAAGGCGGAGACGAAGGGCGTGGCCTGGTGGACCGAGGTGATCGGCGCCCTCAAGTCCGACCACGGCATCCGTACCGCCTTCGTCCCGCTCTTCCTCGACTTCGGTGCCCACAGCGCCGAGTTCGCCCCGATCAGCCACGGGTTCTCCGAATGGGGCAGCCGCAGCTACGTCGGCCAGGAGAGCTCCACGCGCGACGTGCAGCGGGCCCACGACATGGGCAAGATCTGGATGCAGCCCGTGTCGGTCCAGGACGCCCGCCCCAACCAGGGCATCTACGACGAGGCCGGCAACACCGCGACGCTCCGCTCCACCTGGACGCACGCCATCGAGGACGGCGCGGACTGGGTGCAGCTCACCACCTGGAACGACTACTCCGAGGGCAGCCAGTTCGCACCCTCCCTGCACAACGGGTACGCCTACCTGGACCTGACCTCGTACTACCTGACCCGGTTCAAGACGGGCAGCCGGCCCACCATCGTCCGCGACACCCTGTACCTCACCGCGCGCACCCAGTTCGCGAACGCCGACCCGACGGGCGACCAGTCGCTGGTGATGTCGCTGCGCAAGGGCAGCGCCCCGCCCCGGGACACGGTGGAGGTGCTCAGCTTCCTCTCCGGCCCCGCCACCGTCCGTACGACCGTCGGATCCGTGAAGGGCAGCCATGAGGCCCCCGCCGGGATCCACTCCCGGCTGCTGCCGCTGAAGGCGGGCAGCAGCTCGGCGCACGCCGTCCGCGACGGCGAGGCCACGGCGAAGGTCGACCTGCCGTACCGGGTCGACCCCACGGTGGAGGTCCAGGACCTCCAGTACTACGCGGCGACGAGCGGCCGCGAGCCGTAGACGCAAACCTCGGCCCCGCCGGCGTTCGCGGCGCGGGGCCCCCGGGCGGAGGGTCCGGAGGAGGGGCCGGGGGAGGGCCCGGGGCGGCGCCCCTCGGGGCCCGCGCGGCAGCGCGGCCGTCGGCGGCGGTCTACCGGCCGTGGCGGCCGCCGGGAGATGATCCGGGCGACACCCGCGCCGCACCCCCGGAGGTCGCATGCCCGCGCCGACCCGCTCCGCCCCTTCCCCCGCCGAGCCGCCCGCAGGGTTCCCCGGCGGGCCCGCCCTGTTCCGCCTGGACCCCCGCGTCGCCCACCTGAACCACGGCTCCTTCGGAGCCGTCCCCCTCCCCGTCCAGGAGACCCAGGCCGCGCTGCGCGCCGAGGCGCACGCCGATCCCGACGCCTTCTTCCTCTCCGTCCCGGACCGCCTCGCCGCGGCCCGCGCCCGGATCGCCGCGCACCTGGCGGCCGACCCCGACGGGCTCGCGTTCGTCTCCAACGCCACCGAAGGCGCCAACCTCGCCCTCGACGCCGTCCCGCTCGCCGACGGCGACGAGATCCTGGTGACCGACCACGGCTACGGCACCGTCGTCGCGGCCGCCGCCCGCCGCGCCCCGGTCACCACCGTCGCCCTCGATCCCCACCTGCCCGACGAGGACGCCGTACGCGAGACGGTACTGGCCGCGCTGACGCCCCGTACACGGGTGGCCGTGCTCGACCAGGTCAGCTCACCCACCGCCCGGATCATCGCCTCCCCCCGGCTCCTCGCCGACCTGCGGGAGCGCGGGGTCACCACCGTCGTCGACGGCGCGCACGCCCCCGGCATGCTCGCCGACCCCCTCGCCGGCGGCGCGGACTTCTGGTTCGGGAACCTCCACAAGTGGGGGTACGCCCCCTCCGGCAGCGCGGTCCTCGCCGTCGCCCCGCAGCACCGCCCCCGCGTGCGCGCGCTCGTACCGTCCTGGGAGGACCACCACGGCTTCCCGCGCTCCGTCGAGAACCGCGCCACCGCCGACTACACCGGCTGGCTCGCCGCCCCCGACGGACTGGACCTGATCGAACGCCTCGACGCGGCCAAGGTCCGGGCCCACAACAGCGCCCTCGCCGCCCACGGCGCGGCGCTGCTCGCCGACCTGCCGGGGCTCACGCCCCTCCCGCACACCGACGGCCTCGCCATGCGCGCCCTGCTGCTGCCGCCGGGCGTCGCCGAGACCCTGGACGACGCCTGCGCCCTGCGCGAGGAGCTCGCGGCGCGACTGCGCGTCCGGGTGCTGATCTGGCCCCGGCCGGGCGGCGGCGGCATCCGCGTCTGTGGGCAGATCTACAACCGGCCCGAGGAGTACGCCCGCCTCGCCGCGGCCCTGCCCGAGTACCTCGACCGGGCCGTCAGCCGCGCCTGAGCAGGTACGTGTCCATGATCCAGCCCTTGCGGGCGCGGGCCTCGGTGCGCAGCTCCTCGATCCGCCCCGCGACCTCCGCGAGCTTCCCCGAGACCAGGATCTCGTCCGGGGTGCCGACGTAGGCCCCCCAGTAGATGTGGAGGTCCTGGTCGAGGTGGGCGGTGAAGGCGTGGCGCGCGTCCAGCATCACGACCACGTCGTCCACGTCGTCCGGCCAGCCCTCGGCGAGCCGGCGCCCGGTGGTGATCTGGACCGGGCGCCCGACCCGGTTCAGATTGGTCCGGTGCCGCGCGAGCAGCGCGGAGACGCTGCTGATGCCCGGCACGACCTCGTGCTCGAAGGCCACCCGGCCGTGTTCCAGCACCTCGTCGAGGATCGCGAGCGTGGAGTCGTAGAGCGAGGGGTCGCCCCACACCAGGAACGCCCCGGTCTCGCCCTCCGCGAGGTCCTCCGCGATGAACCGCTCGAAGATCTCGGCGCGCGCGCTGCGCCAGCCGTCCACCGTCGGTGCGTAGTCGGCGGGGGCCCGGTCCCGGTCCGGGTCGCGGCCCTCCACCAGCCGGTGGCCGGGCCGGGCGTGCGCGTCGAGCATCGCCCGCCGCAGCCCGGTCAGGTCCGACTTCTCCTCGCCCTTCTCGAGGATGAGGAATGCGTCCGCCGCGCCGATCGCCCTGACCGCCTGGAGGGTCAGGTGGTCCGGGTCGCCCGCGCCTATGCCGATCACTGAGAACTTCTTCACCCGGCTATTCTGCCCGTCATGCGCGTCGCCCTGTTCGTCACCTGCGTCAACGACGCGCTGTACCCGCGCACCGGCGTCGCCGTCGTACGTCTGCTGGAGCGCCTCGGCGTCGACGTGGACTTCCCGACGGCCCAGAGCTGCTGCGGGCAGCCGCAGTACAACACCGGCTACCGGCACGAGACGGAACCGCTCGTCCGGCGTACCGCGGAGGCCTTCGCCGGCTACCCGTACGTGGTCACCCCCTCCGCCTCCTGCGCCGCGATGATCCGCGAGCACTACCCGCGCATCGGCCGGAAGGCGGCGGCGGAGGGCCGCGGCAGCGCGCTGGCGCAGGCCGCCCGGTCCCTGGCGCCCCGGGTATACGAGCTGACCGAGTTCCTGGTCGACGTGCTCGGGGTGACCGACGTGGGCGCCTACTTCCCGCACACCGTCACCTACCACCCCTCCTGTCACGGCCTGCGCGGTCTTGGCCTCGGGGACCGGCCGCGCCGCCTGCTGGCCGCCGTCAAGGGCCTGGAACTGGTCGAGCTGCCGGGCGCCGAGGAGTGCTGCGGATTCGGCGGCACCTTCGCCGTCAAGAACCCGGACGTGTCCACCGCGATGGGCACCGACAAGATCACGGCCGCCACGGCCACCGGCGCGCAGGTGCTGTGCGGGGCGGACAACTCCTGCCTCGCCCACCTCGACGGGCTGCTGCGCCGCGCGGACGCCCCGCTGCGGGCCGTGCACCTCGCGGAGATCCTGGCCGCGACCGAGGAGGAGCCGCTGTCGTGACCGGAGTCGACCTGGGCATGCCCGCCTTCCCCGCCTTCCCCGGGGCGGCCCGCGAGGCCGTACGGGACGGGGTGCTGCGCGCCAACCTCCGGCACGCCACGCACACCATCCGCGACAAGCGGGCCCGGGCCGTCGCCGAACTGGCCGACTGGGACCGGCTGCGCGCCGCGGGCAAGGCAGTCAAGGACCACACCCTGCGCCACCTCGACCGCTACCTGCTGCAGTTGGAAGCGGCGGTGACGGCCGCCGGCGGCACCGTCCACTGGGCCGCCGACGCGGACGAGGCCAACCGGATCGTCACCGACCTCGTCCGCGCCACCGGAGAGCGGGAGGTCGTCAAGGTCAAGTCCATGGCCACCCAGGAGATCGGGCTCAACGAGGCCCTGGAGGCCGCCGGGATCACCGCGTACGAGACCGACCTCGCCGAACTCATCGTGCAGCTCGGCCACGACCGCCCCTCCCACATCCTGGTCCCCGCCATCCACCGCAACCGGGCCGAGATCCGCGACATCTTCCGCGCCGAGATGGGGAAGTGGGGACGGCCCGCGCCCGAACCGCTCGGCGACGACCCCCGGGAACTCGCCGAGGCGGCGCGGCTGCACCTGCGCGAGAAGTTCCTGCGCGCCAAGGTCGCCGTCTCCGGCGCCAACTTCATGGTCGCCGAGACGGGCACCATGGTCGTCTTCGAGTCCGAGGGCAACGGCCGGATGTGCCTGACCCTGCCCGAGACCCTGATCTCGGTCGTGGGCGTGGAAAAGGTCGTCCCGACCTTCCGGGACCTGGAGATCTTCCTCCAGACCCTGCCGCGCTCCTCGACGGCCGAGCGGATGAACCCGTACACGACGATGTGGACCGGTCTGGGCCCTTCGAAGGGGGCGGACGGCGACGGTCCCGCCGCCTTCCACCTCGTCCTCCTCGACAACGGCCGCACCGACACCCTCGCCGACGAGACCGGCCGGCAGGCCCTGCGCTGCATCCGCTGCTCCGCCTGCCTCAACGTCTGCCCGGTCTACGAACGCGCCGGCGGCCATGCGTACGGCTCCGTCTACCCCGGCCCCATCGGCGCCATCCTCAGCCCCCAACTGCGCGGCACGGGCAGCGAGATCGACGCCTCGCTGCCCTACGCCTCCACCCTGTGCGGCGCCTGCTACGAGGTCTGCCCGGTCGCCATCGACATCCCCGAGGTCCTCGTCCACCTGCGCGAACGGGTGGCCCAGGGCGGCCCCGTGACCCGGGACGGCGTCCGCGTACGGATCCGCCCGGCCCACGGTCACACGGCCGAACGGGCCGCCATGCGCGCCGCCCGGCTGCTCCTGGACCACCCGGGCGCACTGCGTGCGGGGGAGCGGCTGCTGGCCCGCGCCCGCCGGCTGGCGCCCCGCCGGCTCCCCGGCCCGGGGCGCGCCTGGACCGACAGCCGCGACCTGCCCGCCGTACCCGCCGAATCCTTCCGCGACTGGTGGGCCCGAGAACGGGGGAACCCGCAGTGACGAGCAAGGACCGCATCCTGGCCCGCATCCGCCGGGCACTGTCGGAGCCGGAGCGGCCGTCCGGCGCGGAGCCCGTCGGGGACGTCCCGCGCGACTACCTCCACGTGCACGCCGACCGCACCCCGGCCGAGAGCGCCGACCTGCTGGCCGCGCACCTGTCCGAATACCGGGCGAAGGTCCACCGCACCGACGGGGCCGGCCTCCCGGCGCTCCTCGCCCGACTGCTCGCCGCGCGCGGAGCCCGGACCGTCCTCGTCCCGCCCGCCCTGCCCGCGCACTGGCTCGCGGCCGCCGACGCCGCCCTCGTCCCGGACCGCGCCGAGTCCACCCCGTACGAACTGGACGCCGTCGACAGCGTGGTGACCGGCTGCGCCCTGGCCGTCGCCGAGACCGGCACGATCGTCCTGGACGGCGGCCCGGACCAGGGCAGGCGCCGCATCACCCTGATCCCCGACCACCACGTCTGCGTGGTCCGCGTCCCCGAGCAGCTGGTCGACTCCGTTCCGCAGGCCCTCGCCCGCCTCGACCCCACCCGCCCGCTGACCTGGATCTCCGGCCCCTCGGCGACCAGCGACATCGAACTGGACCGGGTGGAGGGCGTCCACGGCCCCCGCACCCTGGAGGTCGTCCTCCTCGGCGCACAATAGGGCCATGCCCTCCCACATCGCCCTCACCGCCCTGGTCGTCAACGACTACGACGAGGCCATCGACTTCTACACCCGCGCCCTCGGCTTCGACCTCGCCGAGGACACCGCCCGCCCGGACGGCTCCCGCTGGGTCGTGGTCCGCCCGCCCGGCGCCACCGAAACCGCCCTGCTGCTGGCCCGCGCCAAGGACGAGGCCCAGCGCTCCCGCGTCGGCGACCAGACCGGCGGCCGCGTCGGCTTCTTCCTCTACACCGACGACTTCGCGCGCGACCACGCCCGGATGACCGCCGAGGGCGTCCGCTTCCTGGAGGAGCCGCGCCACGAGACGTACGGCTCCGTCGCCGTCTTCGAGGACCTGTACGGCAACCGCTGGGACCTACTCCAGCCCGCCGCCGGCTAGCCGCGGCGCCTCCCGTACGGGATCGACCGCCGAACCGCGGCCTTCCGCCGACCCGTGGTCCTGGGCCGAACCGCGGTCCTCGGCCGACCCGCGGTCCTCCGCCGAACCGCCGCCCTGCGCCGAACTGCCGCCCTCCACCCGCCCGGCCAGCTCCCGCGCCCACCGCACCAGCCCCGGCACGTCGATCCCGTACGGCCCCGCGTCCAGCCCCTCGATCCCGGCGGCGCCGCGCCGCAGCAGCCGCGCCCCGCCGACCGCGTTCCCGCGCGCGGCGTGCGTCAGTCCGACCGCCAGCTGCGCCAGCCCCCGCCAGAGCGGGGCGTCAACCGCGGGCCCCGACTTCCAGGCGTCCTCGAACACCTCGTGGGCGTGGAACGGCATCCCCGCGTCCAGCAGCCGCTGCGCCTCCCGCACGGTCTCCCCGGGCGAGCGCACCACCCCCTCCGGCTGCCGCTCCACCCCGGCCTCCCCGTACGGCAACGGCCGCCCCAGCCCGTCCCGGGGCCGCGCACTGCGCGCCCGCCCTTCCACATCCCGATCCCGTGCGTTCACCACCCCATCCTCCCCTCCGGGGGTCACCCGTGCATGCACACCCCTCAGCGTGGGGTAATGTTCTGCATGTGCCACCGAGCAGGGGAAACCCCAGGTCGCAGGCACATCGGGACGTGGCGCAGCTTGGTAGCGCACTTGACTGGGGGTCAAGGGGTCGCAGGTTCAAATCCTGTCGTCCCGACTTTGCTTTGAGCAGGTCGGAGGTCGTTCTCTCATCCGTGAGAGAACGACCTTTCGTGCGTCCGGGGCCACGCCGGGCGGCTCGCGTCGGCGCCGGCCTTCTCGGCTCCGGTGAGGGTGCGCGATGGCTTCGCGGGCGGCCTGCCGGGTGGGGGTTGAATGCCGCAGCGTCATGGAGACCACGGCGAGGGGGACGCCGGCGGTGATGGTGATGGTGGCGGCCAGGTGCCGCAGGTCGTGGACGGTGATCCGCGGGACATCCACATCCTCGGACAGTTGATGAAGGCGGTCGAGGACGTGGTGGGGCCGAGAGGTCGGCGGTCGGGTCGGTGAGCGGAGCGTCAGGGTCACTCCGCGTGCGGGTCGTTGTGATCGCGCGGGGCCGGAGGGCGGTGGCGACGCGCGGTGAGATGGCGACCCAGCCTCGGCTGGAGCGGGTCTTCGTTGCCGTGATGAAGGTGGGTGCTGTCGAGGGCGGAGGGAGGTTGGCTCGGGAGATCGACGGGCTCCGTGTCAGGCCGGCCGGCGCCGGGACCAGGATGTGCCACGCCCACGCGACCTTGAAAGGCCAGTCCTGCTCCCCACTGGCCAGGCCGTAACGAGCGGTCCGCAGTCATGCAACCGGCTGCTGCGCCGAGACCTCATCCGGGTGGAGGCGGCCGAGCTCCGGCGGCTCTACGACGAACAGCACGCCAGTGACACCACCCGCCGGTGGCTCCAGCGCTCCCTGGACCTGGAGGAGGCGCGTCTCGACCTCGCCAGCGGAGGCCGACAGCCATTGATCAGGGCGCCGTATGAGGGGCGTCAAGACGGTGAGCCCACTCGACGTACGCGCAGGTGCCGTGTCTATGATCACGAGCAGGTCAAGGGGGAGGACACGGGACGTGTCTGGGGAGTTCGAGAGTGAGAGGGGCGCGTTACGCGCCCGCTCTGCCAATCAGCAAGCGGACATGCGGTTGAACGGCACGGGTGCTCCCGCAGGTCCACTCGCACCAGGGGGATCGGGGACCTTCGGGTCGACACCGGTCGAGAAGACGGCGGCGGCGAACACGATCGAGACCGAGCTGGAGCCGCACACCAAGACGGCCACGAAGCACGCGGACGAGGCGACCACCACCGCCGTGAAGGGTTTCGACGGCTGGAACACCGTCTCCGGCTTGAAGAAGCTCGCGGACACGTGGGACAAGCAGGTCAAGGTCCTGGTGGGCCGTCTCGGCTCCGAGAAGAGCGCCCTGCGCGGCGCATCGGGCCTGTTCGTGCGCAACGGCTCAGGTCTGGGTGACCAGTTCCGGCCGATCGGTCAGTCCCGGCTCAACGGGATCCAGGGGCACTGGTGCTGACCTACTACGAAGTGATGACCACGGACCTGGATCTGCTGACAGCGGCCGCCGACAAGTGGGATTCCATGGCCGGCGAGTTGAAGAAGGTCGAAACCCGCTACGGCGACAGCATCCAGAAGATCACCATGGGTCAGAACTGGACCGGTATCAGCGTCGGTGTGGCCCATACGAGCTTCGCGGCCACTCGCTACGAATATTCCGCCGCGCAGATCCAGGCCAAGGCCGTCGCGAGCCTCCTGCGCGATGCGCATCGTCGTCGGCGACTGGGACAACCGTGCCCGCCACGTCGGTGAGGTCTTCGGAGCGATGAACGCGATCGGTTCCGACATCACCCTCGACGACCGCGACACCAAGATCGGCACCATGAACGACGCCGCCCGGTACGGTTACCACGGCTTCGGTGGACTCTTCACCCAGTTCCCGATCATCGGCGACCCGGCACAGCGATTGATCGACGCCGCCACCTACGAATGGTCGAAAGACGTCGCGGCGGAGCACGAGGCCATGGCGCTCAAGAAGGAGAGCAAGGACGCCGCAGCCGGCGTGGGCGCGACGAACTCCTTGATCGACTCTTTTGCTACAGGGCAGGGCGCCAACGGGTCCGTGGCTCACGAACATGCCAAGGGCGAGGCCAAGCAGAGTTACATCACCGGACGCGAGGACGCCTACTCCGCCCTCCGAACAAGGAAGTAGAGCACCGTGACCACGTCCCCGCAGCGGGTGGCCACGTTCCCGCGCACGGTGCTCGCCGCCGCCGTTGCCGCCATGGCCGTAGTGGGCGGTCTGCATCTGTGGCTGAACACGAACACGTTCGGCGACTCCGCCCTCTGCGGGGGCGTGGTGTCGGCCCATGACGCCGAAGCCGTACTCACCGGCGCGGGCAGGATCACCAGCCGTCCGGGCGCGCTGAGCGGGTCGGACGACGGCAGGACCCGGTTCGACTGCGTCATCGAGCGCAGCGCAGCCGCGCAGCCGGGATCCGTCACGCAGAAGCTCTTCGTCCGCGGAACGAGCGAACGCGGCGACTTCGCCTTCACCGGCGGCACCTGGCCTGACGCCTCGACGGCGTCGTTCTTCCCGGGCGGGGGCGTCGCCCCCGGCCGCGCCTGGGTCCAGCTCCCGGCGGCCTGTACGGACAGTCAGGCGGGTCTGGTGTGGGGAAGCGCCGCCGAGACCGCGGACTCCGAGAAGTTGGTCCGCTTGCTGACCGGCGCCGCGAACCGGATCAGCGCCCGGGCCGGCTGCACCGCGCCCGCCCCGCTTTCGGCCCCCGACCGCATCGCCCCGGCGGCGGAGCAGCGACCGGCCGCCGCGGGCAGCGTGTGCGCCCTGCCCGGCTTCACACTCCCTGCCGTCCTGAGGGAAACCGTCCAGGACTCAGGTGCCACCTGGGCATGCCGAACGGCGACCGGGGAGGGTGCGAAGCAGACCTATGTCACCTTCTCCGCGACCCAGGACCCCGCCGCCATCTCAGGAATACGCAAGTCGAAGGGTTTCTCGGGGCAGGGCTTCGACGCCACCCACACCCTCTCCGATTGTTCGGGCAAGCCCACGTACTTCGCCATGGAGACCGGCACCCGGTACACCGAATCCCTCGGCGCAGGCGCACCCGCTCCCCAGGACCTGTTCACCGCCTTCACCAAGGCGGCCGCAGCGAAGTTCGGCTGCGCCACGTCGTAGCGGCCCGCAGACAGCACGGTCGTCCCTCCGAAGCGCCAGTTCATCCTCCGACGGCACCCCCGCGGTGGATGAGCCCCGGCTGCACCTGCTCGGCGCACGCAGGTGAGGGGGGCTGCACCACTCTGAAGAGGACCTTGTGCTTGTTGACATAGAACGGGTCGGCGCGCTTGAGCTCGGCGCGGACGCTCGCGCCCAGCGTGAGGGGCGTGTCGGACGTGATCTTGCCCATGACGGCGGGCTCCGCCAGGTGCGCCGTGCCCTCCTTCGGACTGCCGGCTTCCTTTTCGGTGTTGATGATCGTGACGTCGAAGACCTCGCCCAGGCGGTTCTTCAACACCGCGGCCTCCGCCAGGTCCACCGATTCGCGGTCGGCCACCTTGCCCTTCCCCCGCTCCATGTCGCAGGGCAGGCAGTACAGGGCCTCCAGCACCCAGTCCGGCGGTGGCTTCCCGGCGCACGCGGCCACGCACAGTTCACCGGCGTACCGGTCGACCAGGCGCCGGAGCGGAGCCGTGCAGTGCGCGTAGGGGGCCGCGATGGCCGCGTGGTGCTTGTCGTCCGGGATCTGGTGGTCGCGGAAGACGGTGTACTTCGCCTTGAGCAGCATCGCCGTGGCTTCGCTGAGGAAGGCCATGTGCTGGTGGTCGTGCGGATCGAGCTTGCGCACCAGCTGGGCGTACGTGAGGCCGGCCGGCCAGTCGATGCCCAGGGACGCGGCGTTTTCGTGCACGCGCTGTACGACGTCCTGATCGGACGTCTCCTTCTGCGTCCGCAGGATGCCGGTACCGCTGTCCAGCATGATCTGGGCCGCCGCCATCCCGGTCATGAGGGAGATCTGCTCGTTCCAGCCCTCCACGGGCAGCGTGGCCACGTAGCTCAGCTGGAACGTTCCGTCCTTGAGGGTGACCTCCTGGTCCGGCAGGTTCACCGAGATCCCGCCACGGTCTGCCTCGACGGCCTCCAGCAGCTTGCCGATCTCGCGCAGCAGCAAGATGGAGTCATGGGCCGTTCCGGCGTCGATGTCCTGCTGGACGCCCTGGTAGTTGAGCTTCGCCTGGCTGCAGACCTTTGCGCGGCGCACGGACGAGGCGGTGACCTTGCCGTAGGCGTCGAGGTCGTGCTGCCACAGCAGGGCCGGAACGACCCGGCCGGGCAGCAGGCTCGCCGGTCCCTCGGAGATGACCGGCGGGTACAGGGGGACCTTGAGGTCGGGGAAGTACAGCGTCTCGATCCGGTCGTGGGCCTCGGCGTCCAGCGGCCTGCCGGCCTCGACGAAAGCGGCCACGTCGGCGATGGCGTAGTACACGCGGTAACCGCCGCCGGCCCGCCGTTCCAGGTGCATGGCCTGGTCGAGGTCCATGGACTGCGGCGGGTCGATCGTGAACAGCGGCAGGTCGGTGCGGTCCTCGGCGGCCGGCTGCCGTTTGGCCGCGGCCTCGTCGGCCGCCGCGAGCACGCGCTTGGGGAACTTCGTGGGGATCTTCAGTTCCGTCCGGAGTTCCTGCAGCGCGGACAGCAGGACGGCCTGCGCCTCGTCGGACATGTGCATCTGGCGGCGTCGCATGCCCCGAGCGTAGATCTGGGGCCACAGGCGGGCACGGTGAGCGTGTCCGGTCGGGGGAGGCGCTGCAACCACGCATGGTGATCGCCTCCGGGAGGCGGAGCGGAGTGCCGCTCGGACGGCGAGCTCAGCTGGTCGTGAGGACCATGCGGAAACGGGCCGCACCCGAAAGCATCTTCCGGTAGGCGTCCTCGGCCTCTGTCAGCGGCACGGTCTCCACCATGGGACGAATGCCGTGCAGAACGCTGAACGCCATGGTGTCCTGCACGTCCCGTGCGCTGCCGGACGGGTGCCCGCGTACGGTCCTGCCGCGCATGATCAGCTGGAGCGGGCTGACGCCCAGCGGGTCGGGGCTCGCTCCGATGACGACGAGTTCGCCCCGGTGCGTCATGCCGTCGACCGTTGCCGCGATGGCCTCGGAGCTTCCGGCCGTGGCCAGTACGGCCCTGGCACCGCCCAGGGACAGGAGGGAATCCGCGACCGGTGTCGGCCCCGTGCTGTCGATGTAGTGGTGCGCTCCCAGTTGCTTGGCGAACTCGGCCTTCTCCGTACCTCGGGCGATGGCCACGGTCTCGAAACCCATGGCCACGGCATACCGGACCCCCAGGTGACCGAGGCCACCGAGGCCCAGGACGGCCACGACGTCGCCGGGCCGGGCGGAGCTGCGCCGCAGACCGTTGTACGTGGTGACGCCCGCGCAGGCCATGGGTGCGGCGTCGGACGCCTGCAGGGCGTCGGGGATCCGGGCCAGGGCGTCGATCGGGGCGATCAGGGCCTCGGCGAACCCTCCGTCGTAGGAGTAGCCAGGGATCTTGAGGTTGTCACAGACGATGTAGTCGCCCTGCCGGCAGGGGGTGCAGTGACCGCAACTCCCTCCGAACCAACCCACCGTGACCCGGTCTCCCACGCTCCAGTTGCCGGCCTCGGCTCCTTCTCCGAGTTCCTCGATGCGCCCGGCGACTTCGTGGCCCGGAACCAGGGGGAACCGCGTGCCGGGCATGCCGCCGGTCACGAAGACGGCGTCGCTGTGGCAGATTCCGCAGGCCTCGACGGCGATCCGTACGTGACGGGGGCCCGGACGCGGTACCTCGCGCTCGACGATCCGGAAGGGTCCGTTCGCGGTGTCGACCTGCGCGGCTCGATAGGTGCTCATGCGTTTCTCCGGTGCCGAGAGCGGGTTGCGGGCGCGGTCCTTCAGAGGCGCGGTGCACCTACGTCGTGTGCAGGGGTTCCCTGAACGACTTGCGGAACACCGGCCCGGCGAAGGGAATGATCGAGGACGTTATTTTTGCCTTGAGCGAGGTGGGGTGCCGATCGAGTCTGACGTCCCGTTCGTAGCGTGCGCGCTCCCACGACTTGCCGTTCCCCTCGGTCACCTCCGCCCAGGTGTCGCCCCGCTCGTGGACCTGGAAGAGCTCGGCATCGATGGACGGCCACTCCTCGACGCGGGAGGGGCCGAAGTTCGTCAGCACTCCCATCACCTCGGCTGGGCTCATCGAGGAGTCCACGTGGAAACGTAGGGGTGGCATGACCTGCTCCCTGGTCCGGGACGGTTCGGGGAAACCGCTTGTGCCCGGCAGCCTCGGTGCGCGTCTCGCGGGAGCCCGGCTCGTTCGCCGACGCGGTTCGCAGGCCGCACCCCGCTGCGGTCCGGGGCCTCGGCTTCGTAGGGGTCTCCGGGGCAGGCTCACCGACCTGAGCGGCCCCATTCCTCAGAATGCACCTTCGCCCGGCACTCCGCAGGCCGTACCCTCCTGGGCGACCCGATCACCGTGACCACCCCGGTGGGACACCCCATCGGCAGACAGAGCGGCCGGCGGAAACATCATCAACAGCGGCGTCGACGCGGCCCTGGGTTACACCGACAACGAGATCGGACCCTGGCACACGCCGACCCGGAACGTGGCGGCCGCCATGAGCACCGCAACGGCGATGGCCTCCGGCATGGACGTGCGGGCCGCACCCTCGGGTGAAGGGGCCGCCGAGAACGCGGGGCGCGGGTGGCTTGGCGCCTCGGGCAGAGGGCAGGCGCACAGGTACCAGGCCGCCTGGACCGGCCGGGTGGCCGATCGATCCTCGGGAGGCGGATCGTGACTACCGCACGCGAGATCATGACGCCGGACGCCACGTGTATCGGTGCAGACGACAGCATTCTGGACGCGGCGAAGAAGATGACCGACCTCGGGGTGGGTGCGCTGCCGATCTGCGGCAGCGACCAGCGCCTGAAGGGCATGCTGACCGACCGCGACATCGTCGTGAAGGTTCTCGGCGCCGGGAAGGACCCCGCCACCTGCACGGCCGGTGAGCTCGCCCAGGGCGAGGTGGTCACCATCGGGGCCGACGACGACGCCGCCGAGATCCTGCGGACCATGACCGAGCACAAGGTCCGCCGCCTGCCCGTGATCGACGGCCACACCCTCGTCGGCGTCGTCGCCCAAGCCGACGTCGCCCGCTCTCTGCCCGACCCGCAGGTCGGCGAGCTCCTCGAAGCCCTCTCCACCTGACACCCGCGCACGGGCGGCCCGAAGCCCGACGGGACCGGGGACGCGAGCGCCGTCACCGGCGCCGATCCCCGGGCCCGCAAGAGGTCGAGCGCCTGCCCCGCGAACGAAGACGTCGCAGCGCCGGCTTACGTAAACGTGACCGAGGAGGAGTGATGAGAGCCGTGACCTGGCAGGGCCGCCGCAAGGTCGAGGTGGCAACCGTTCCGGACCCGCGGATCACCGATCCCACGGACGCCGTGATCAAAGTGACGACGACGGGCCTGTGCGGATCGGATCTGCATCTGTACGAGGTGCTGGGGCCGTTCCTGGACGCGGGGGACGTCCTGGGGCACGAGCCGATGGGGGTGGTGGCCGAGGTGGGGCCGGAGGTCCGGGATCTGAAGGTCGGCGACAGGGTGGTCGTGCCCTTCAACGTGTCCTGCGGGACCTGTTTCATGTGTGAGCGTGGTCTGCACTCGCAGTGCGAGACGACGCAGGTCCACGAGCACGGCAGCGGTGCGAGCCTGTTCGGATACACGAAGCTCTACGGGCAGGTGCCCGGCGGGCAGGCCGAGTACCTGCGTGTCCCCTTCGCCGACACCCTCCCGATCCGGGTTCCCGAGGGGCCGCCGGACGAACGGTTCGTGTACTTGTCGGACGTCCTGCCGACCGCCTGGCAGGCGGTCGCCTACGCCGACGTCCCGCCCGGCGGCAGCGTCGCCGTCCTGGGCCTCGGCCCCATCGGTGACATGTGCACTCGCATCGCTGCCCACCGGGGAGCCGGCAAGGTGATCGGCATCGACCTGGTTCCCGAACGGCTGGCCCGTGCGGCCGGCCACGGCGTCCAGGTCTACGACCTCACCCACTACGGAAACCAGCTCGTCGACGCGGTCCGCGACGCCACCGGCGGCCGGGGCCCCGACGCCGTGATCGACGCCGTCGGCATGGAGGCCCACGGCAGCGCCGGCGTCAAGGCCGCGCAGACCGCGACCGGCCTGCTCCCGGACCCCCTGGCCGCCGCACTGCTGAAGAAGGCAGGTGTGGACCGCCTGGGCGCCCTGAAGTCGGCCATCGAGCTCGTGCGCCGCGGCGGCACCATCTCCCTTTCCGGCGTCTACGGAGGAGCCGCCGACCCGCTCCCCCTGCTCACGATGTTCGACAAGCAGATCCAACTGCGCATGGGACAGGCCAACGTCCGCCGCTGGGTCGACGACCTGATGCCCCTGCTGACCGACGGCGACTCCCTCGGTGTCGAAGGCTTCGCCACCCATCACCTGTCCCTGGACGACGCCCCGCAGGCGTACGAGGACTTCCAGACGAAGCGGGACAACATGGTGAAGGTCCTCTTCCACCCCTGAGGACCGAGCCTGCGCCTTACCCCAGGGCCGCGGTCTGCTTGTCCAGCAGGTTCAGCAGCGGTGCCCGATGGAGGGCGGCGATGGGTTCGAGCAGGTCGGGGTGGCGCAGCAGGGGCGCGGCGTCGTGTTCGTGGTTGCCGGGGCTGGTGAGACGCGTGAGCTCGCCCGCCTGGCCGCGGTCGGCGAGGGGGTGGGCGTCCGCGGCGAGGGCGGGGGCGGCGAGGAGGCAGGCGGCCCAGCTGACGACGGTCTCGTCGACCCAGGTGCGCCAGCCGGCGTCGGCGTCGTCGCCGTGATCGGCGCCGGTCAGCCAGTCCAGCCGGGCGCTCCCGCCAGGGCCGAGGAGGTGCAGGATCTCGGCGTCCAGCGGGGTGGGGTACCGCAGGGCGGCGGCGAGGGTGACGGCCTGCTGGGCCTGGGCCTCGGCCAGGGCCCGGTTGAAGGCGCCCGGGGCGGGCGGGAAGGCGGTCAGGAGCCAGCGGGTGCCGGCGGCTATGACGGGTGCGAGATCAGCGGACACGGCGGCTTCCTCGGGGCGTGCTCGCCCCTGGTCCGTGCCGGGTCCGCGAGCTGCGGCGCGAAGCTGCGCCGCTCCGCTGGTGGCCGACCAGCGTAGCCCGGAGCGGCAGGCGTGCGGCATGACGTACGTCACCGTCCGTCCCGGGCGGCGGACCCGTACCTGCGGCCCGCCGCCCTGGACGTGGGATCAGGACTTGCCGCGGCCGGTCACGAAGTCGCGTGCCCGGTCCACCAGACCGGCGCCCGGGGCCAGGATCTTGCTGGCCGCCGGGCTACTGGGTGCGGCCGGGTGCGGGCGGGTGGGCGCCATGGCCTTGGCCCGGCGGATCTTGTCACCGAGATCGTCCAGCTGCTGCGGGGTACAGGCTCGTCGCAGCATCGGAAAGAGGTTGCGCTCCTCGTCCTGGACGTGGGCGGAGACCTCCTCCATGAGCTGCTGGAGCAGCGGGCTCATCTGCGCGTCGTCCGTACTCATCTTCTCCAGCCGCTTGAGCAGCTTCTCGACGCGGCCGTGGTCCTCGATCTCCTTGTCCGCCATCGGGCCGCCTCCCTCTACGTGCTCGCGCACCGCCGGGTAGAGGTACTGCTCCTCGGCGACCGAGTGCCGCACCAGCTCGATGGTGATCTCGTCGATGAGATCACGGAGCTCCTGACCGGTACCGGTCATGGCCTGGACCCGGGCGAACATCTCCTCCACTTCCCGGTGGTCGGCCATCAGCTCGTCGATCACATTTCCGCCGTGTCCCATGTCGCCTCCATGCGTTTCGTGGTCGGGCCGCTCCGGCCCGATCCCATCGGTTCCCCGCCGGGCCTGAAGGCGCCGTGCCATGCGGGGTGTCTCACCCGCTCGGCGGAGGCGATCACCCGCCGTGAGCCGGGGCGGCGCGCGAAGGGAGGCGGCCGGGCGGGCGCTGTCGGCTGCTTTTGGCCCTCAGGAGCTGCCCGAGCGGCCAGGTCGTGATCAGCCGGTCCGCGCCCAGGCCCATCCGCGCCGCGCGGGCGTAGCCCGTGCTCTGCCAGTGCAGCTGTTGGGGGGCGTGGGCGTCGGTGTCCACGGCGAAGAGGCAGCCCGCGGCGGTGGCCTGCGCGAGCAGGTCGTCCGGCGGGTCGCGCCGTTCGGGCCGGCAGTTGATCTCCACCGCGGTGCCGGCCTCCGCACACGCGGCGAAGACGGCCCGGGCGTCGAAGCGGGACTGCGGGCGCCCCCGGCCGGTGATGATCCGTCCCGTGCAGTGCCCCAGGACGTCGACGTGCGGGTTGCGCACCGCGGCCAGCAGGCGGGCGGTCATCGGATCGGGTTCCGACCGGAGCTTGGAGTGCACGGACGCCACGACGACGTCGAGCCGGTCGAGCAGGTCTTCCTCCTGATCGAGCGAGCCGTCGTCCAGGATGTCGCACTCGATGCCGGTGAGCAGCCGGAAACCCGGGCCCATCCTGGAATTCACGTCCGCCACCACTTCCAGCTGGCTCCTCAGCCGGTCCGGGCTCAGCCCGTGGGCGATCGTCAGCCGCGGGGAGTGATCGGTCAGAACGGCCCACTGATGACCCAGGGCGCGGGCCGCGGCGGCCATGTCCTCGATCGGGCTGCCGCCGTCCGACCAGTCGGAGTGCAGGTGGCAGTCCCCGGTGCTCGCGGCCGCCAGGTCCCAGCCGGCGCCGGCGGCCGGGTCCGCCTCGGCCAGGAGGCGGGCGAGGTAGCTCGGTACCGCCCCGGTCGACGCCTGCGAGATCACCTCGGCGGTGACCGGACCCACCCCGCGCAGCCGTTCCGCCTGCGCGGCGTCCACCCGTCCCGGTGGCAGGTCGCGGACGGCGTCGGCCGCCGTGTGGAAGGCCCGCACCCGGTACGGGGACGCCCCGCGCCATTCGAGGAGGAAGGCGATCTTCCGCAGGGCCTCGTCGGGGGTCACGGGAGGGGGGTTCCGCCGGTGGCGTTGACGATCTCGCCCGTGATGTACGAGGCCTGGTCGGAGGCGAGGAACACGTAGGCGGGTGCCATCTCCGCCGGCTGCGCGGGCCGGCCCAGCGGCGACTGCTCGCCGAACTTCGTCGGGTCGGGCATCGTCGCGGGGATCAGGGGGGTCCATACCGGTCCGGGGGCCACGGCGTTGGCGCGGATGCCCCGCTCGGCGAGCATCTGGGCCAGGCCGTGGGTGAAGGAGATGATCGCGGACTTGGTCATGGCGTAGTCGAGGAGGTGCGGGCTGGGCTGGTAGCCCTGCACCGAGGCGGTGTTGATCACTGAGGCGCCGCGCGGCATGTGGGCCAGGGCGGCCTTGGTGAGCCAGAACATTCCGTACAGGTTGGTCTTCATCACCCGGTCGAACTGCTCGGTGGTGATCGCCTCGATCCCGTCGGGCTGGGACATCTGGTAGGCGGCGTTGTTGACGAGCAGGTCGATGCCGCCCAGCGCGCCCACCGCCTTGTCGACGAGGCCGGTGCACTCGGCTTCGTACCGGATGTCGCAGGCGACGGCCACCGCCGTACGGCCCGCGTCGCGGATCAGGCGGGCGGTCTCGTCGGCCTCGTCGGCTTCCTCGGGCAGGTGGGTGAAGACGACGTCGGCGCCCTCCCTCGCGAAAGCCAGGCAGACGGCCCGGCCGATCCCGGAGTCTCCTCCGGTGACCAGCGCCTTGCGGTCGCGCAGCAGGCCGTGGCCCTGGTACGTGTCCTCGCCGTGGTCGGGGCGGGGATCCATCTCCTCGGTCGAGCCGGGATGGTCCTGGTCCTGGTCGGGGAACGGGGGACGGGCGTGGCGTGATACCGGATCGGTGAGGCGGGACTGGTCTGGGGAGGGCATCGTGGTCTCCTTCCGGCAGGTCCACGGGAGTCACGTGGGCGGCGGTCGGGCGGCGGCCGTGAGGCGGCGCGCGAGGTGTGTGCCGTGTCCCGCGTCTACCCCACCTGCGCGCATCATGTCCCGGCGTACCCGTCGCCCCGGGGGCGTTCGACGAGGCGGAGGGCGGCCGCCGCGGTCTTGAACTGCGACTGCTTGGAGACGGGGTCCCCGAGGGTGGGTCGTCACCACTGGCTGATCAGGGGCGTGTCCGGTCCGTGCTGCCGCCAGGCTTCGGCGAGGCGGACCAGGCGGGCGGGGGCTGCGATTCCGCGCACGGTTGCGATCTTCCCGCCCGCGAGGTCGAACGTCACCGCGCCGACGACCCGGTCGCCGACCACGAAGAGCACGGCGGGGGAGCCGTTGACGAGCGCGGAATGGACGGCGGGAGTGCCGCCGGCAAGCCGCCGTTTCGCGGGTGTGGGCTTGAAGCCGGCCCGGGCGATGGCGGCGACGCGCCGCGGAGTGTCGTACCGCAGCAGCTTCCCGGCCAGGCCGGCGCCGTCGGAGATCGCGATCACGTCGTCGGTGAGCAGCGCCACCAGCCGTTCGGTGCGGCCAGAGGAGGCGGCGGCGATGAATTCCTCCACGATCCTGCGGGCGGACGCCGGGTCCGCTTCGCCGCCGCCGCGGCGGGCTGTGGTGAGGTGGCGCCGGGCCCGGTGGAGGTGTTGCTGGCTTGCGGACTCGGTGATGTCGAGGATCTCGGCGCACTCGGCGTGGCTGTAGGCGAACGCTTCGCGCAGGACGTACACGGCCCGCTCGACGGGTGACAGGCGCTCCATGAGCGTCAGCACGGCCAGGGTCACCGATTCGCGCTGTTCGAAGGTGTCGGCCGGGCCGAGCATCGGGTCGCCGTCGAGGAGCGGTTCGGGCAGCCAGGCGCCGGCGGTGCGTTCGCGGCGGGCGAGCGCCGAGCGGAGCCGGTCGAGGCACAGGTTGGTGACGACCTTGGTCAGCCACGCCTCCGGCACCTTGATCAGCTGCCGGTCGGCGGCCTGCCAGTGCAGGAACGCGTCCTGCACGGTGTCTTCGGCGTCGACGGCGGAACCCAGCAGTCGGTACGCCAGCGAGGCCAGCCGGTTCCGGCTGGCCTCGAACCGACTGGTGTCGAAGCGATCGGTGGTGGTGCTGTCCACGCGGGTCACCCTAGATGATCATGACGTGAGGGGCTGGGCGATCGCCGTCTCGGCTGACGCGTCCGGTACGGCGTCCAGGCGGTGCCGGCGCTTGGGCAGCCCGAACGTCGGGTGCGAGGTGGCCCACAGGGACACCGTGAGGATGCCGGCCTTGATCCGCGCGGCTTTCCGGCCGCCCATGTACGTCGGCTTCGCCTGCGCATCGCGGTCGACCATCTGCAGGATCCCGTCCCGCCGCCCGAGGCTGATGTGGTTGCCGTGGTAGTCCAGCCTGGTGTGCGGGATCTTGCGGCCGGTCAGGCGTGCCACGATCGCGACGGTGGCCTGCATGCCGGTGTAGCCGGCCGAGGCGCAGGACATCGGCAGCGGCCGGCCGTGGTCACCGATCGCGTAGGCGCTGTCGCCGACGGCGTAGACGTTCGGGTGCGAGCGTGACCGCATGGTGCGGTCGACGACGATCCGGCCGCTCTCGGTGACCTCGAATCCGGCGGCAGCGGCGATGGGGTGGACCGCGAACCCCGCCGTCCACACGGTCGCGTCGGACGCCGACGCGGTGCCGTCGTCACACCACACCCGTGTCGCTTCGACGGCCTTGACGCTGGTGTGCTCCAGGACGGTTATGCCCAGCCGGTCGCAGGCCCGGCGCAGGTGGCCGCGGGCCCCGGCGGAGAGCGGCGCCCCCAGCTCGCCGCGGGCGACCAGCGCCACCGACAGGCCGGGCCGGGACTCGGCGATCTCGGTGGCGGTCTCGATGCCGGTCAACCCGTCGCCGACGACCAGCACCCTCCCGCCATCGCTGCGCCTGCTCAGGTCGTCCAGGCGCTCGCGCAGGCGCAGCGCCGAGGGCCTGGCGGCGACGTCGAAGGCGTGCTCGGACACCCCGGGGACGGCGCGGTCGTCGCCGAGGCTGCCGAGCGCGTACACGAGCGTGTCGTATCCGATCTCGTCGCCGCCGTCGGTGTCGGCCACGGCGACGATCCGGCGCTCGGGGTCGACGGCGGTGACACGGGCCTGGCGCAGCCGTATCCCCGTGCCCGCGAAGACGTCGGCGAGCGGTGGAGCCTCGATCTCCTGGCCCGCCGCGAGCTGGTGCAGCCGCAGCCGCTGGACGAAGTCCGGCTCGGCGTTGACCACGGTGATCCCGGCGTCCGCCGGGGACAGCCGACGGGCCAGGGTCCCGGCCACGTAGGCCCCGGCATAGCCGGCGCCGAGGACGACGATGCGGTGCTTCATGTGATGCTCCCGTCAGTTCGCTTGTTCCTGCCGACCTGAGCGGAACAGCACCCCGATTCCTGACAGGAACCGCATGTGACGTGGGTCACGCGGTGGCGGTAGCCGGCGGGGAGGAGGGGGGCGAGGACGGCTTCCGGCCGTGCGACTGCCCGGCACAGGCCATTTCGCCGTGCACGCCGTTTTTTACAAGCACGTCGGCCGCCGCTGGGCCATGATCACTCCGCCACCGGTCCGGTGATGATCAACAGGCCTCTGAGCAGGGGGAATCCGGCATGTCCGTAAGCATCCGCACCACCGTACGACGTACCGTGGTCTGGCGCCGCGCCATGGCCGCCACCGCGGTCCTCGCGTCGACCGGCTCCATCCTCGCCCTCACTCCGGCGCCCGCGCAGGCCGCGCTGCCGGCCCAGTCGATCGTAGACCCGGTGCACTACTGGAACGACGTGTTGCAGGAGGCCTTCCGCAGGACGGGTGGCGGGCCCGTGCCGATGGCGCGGGCGGCGGCGATGATGAACGCCGCGATCTACGACGCGGAGAGCTCGTACCAGCTCAAGTGGAAGGGGCGGATGACCTCCGCCGCCTACATCAAGGCCGAGAGCTACGCCGGCATCGCCGAGGGACCCGACGAGGAGGAGCGGGTCATCGGCCGCACCGCCTACAACATCCTGCTCAACCTGTACGGGCTGAACCGGCCCAACAAGGAGACGACGGTCGACCTGACCTCCTTCCTGGACCAGAGATTCACCCAGCGTTTCGGCACCTCCCCAACCGCCTTCGACCTCCTGGACGTCACCGTCGTCAACAAGATGGTCACCCAGATGATGACCAAGCGGGCGGGCGACGGATCGGACAACCAACAGCTCTACGTCCTGAACAACGAGCCCGGGGCGTGGCGGCCCACCAGCTACCCCGACATGGTGGACGACAAGTGTGACGACGCCTCCGACGCCGTCAATCCGTTCTGGGGACAGGTCAGGCCCTTCTCCCTGACGTCGGGCTCACAGTTCCGCCCCGCCCGCCTCGGCCAGTTCGCGACCTACGCGAACCTGGTCGCCAGCCCCGAGTACAAGGCGCAGGTCGAGGCCGTACGCACGGCGGGCGCGGCCGCACCCACCGCGGCGACCCCGGTGATCAACCGGACCCCGGACCAGGTGAACGCCGCCTGGTTCTGGGCCAACGACAACGACGGCACGTACAAGCCGCCGGGCCAGATGCTCCAGGCCACACGCGAGGTCTCCAAGGCGCGGGGGCTCACCGTCTACCAGAACGCCCGGCTCTTCGCGCTCGTCTCGATCGCCCTCGCCGACACGGGCATAGCCGTCCGCGATGCGAAGTTCGCCACCCCGATCGACCTGTGGCGCCCGGTCTCCGCGATCCGAGAGGGCGGCTTCGACCCGCAGTGGAAGCCGCTCCTGAAGAACAACGCCGGCGTCAACGCCAACCCCTGCTTCCCCGCCTACGTCTCCGGCCACGCCTCCTTCGGTGCCGCCTGGGCCGGCGTGATGAAGCGGTACTTCGG
This sequence comes from Streptomyces sp. NPDC005533, assembly GCF_042871845.1. NCBI lineage: Bacteria > Bacillati > Actinomycetota > Actinomycetes > Kitasatosporales > Streptomycetaceae > Streptomyces > Streptomyces sp. NPDC005533. The sequence goes on from NZ_JBIAJH010000017.1 coordinate 163,005, forward strand.
CAGTGACGACCTCGCCTTCGACCTCACCACCGACGAGCCGCTCGCCCCGGTCAAGACACGGCACTTCACCAGCTTCAGTGCTGCCGCGAAGGAGGACGCCGACAGCCGGATCTGGCTCGGTGTGCACTTTCCCTGGGACGCCACCGACGGTCTCACTCTCGGAGAGCGGATAGCGAACCAGGTGTTCACCACCCAGCTCCGCACCTTGTGACGCGCGGCGGCGGGGGCGGCCCGGTACCCCGCCCCCGCCGCCCCCGCCGTGCCTCCCCGTGTCGGAGTCAGCGGCACAGGACGGGGACTCGCTGGACGGCGTTGTTGCCGAAGCCGCCACGGTTCCACGGCTGTTCGAGGGGCTGGGTGCGGCCTGAGGCGTCCGAGGCCCGGACCGTCAGGGTGTGGTGGCCCGGGGTGGCCGTCCACTCCGTGTGCCAGGCCTGCCAGGCCGCCGGATGCGGTCCGCGCGGCCTGACCTCGGCGTCGGCCCACGTCAGCCCGCCGTCAGGACTGAACCCGACCCGTACGACCGGCCCGTACCCCGACCAGGCACGGCCCTCCAGCCGTACGGGCCCCGGGCGCACGACGCGGGTGCGCGACATGAAGTCCGGGAATCCGGGCGGTACGAGCAGGGCGCGCGGAGCGATCCGCGTGACCGGTTCGCCGGGCTCCTCCGGGGTCTGCCGGTAGCGGTAGGCGACGGTCTGCTGGAAGCCGGTGAACGGGCGGTCGACGAGGGTGATGTCGCGCAGCCACTTCACGTGGGCCATGCCGTACCAGCCGGGGACGACCAGACGGATCGGGTACCCGTGCTGCGGGGGCAGTGGCGTGCCGTTCATGGCGTAGGCGATCAGTACGTCCTCGCCGACGGGCAGCGCAAGACTGCGCTGGTAGTCCTGCTCGACGCCCCGCTCCACGCCGTGGTCGGCGCCGGTGAAGACGGCTTCGACGGCATCGGCCCGTACGCCGGCCGCGTCGAGCACCGCCCGCAGGGGCACGCCCGTCCAGTCGGCGGTGCCGACGGCCTCGACCAGCCAGGGCTGGCTGACGGGCCTGGGGGACAGCCGGGCCCGGCCGTTGCCCGCGCACTCCATGGTGACCCGGGTCGTGACGGCCGGGAGCGCGCGCAGTGCGGCCAGGTCCAGCCTGAGCGGCGTGCGGACGGTCCCGTCGACGGTCAGCCGCCACTCGTCGTCGTCCGCCACGGGGATGTCGTAGTGGACCAGTCCGTAGTGCAGCCCCGCCGGAGTGACCTCGTAGCGCAGCGCCTCCAGCGGCATGCCGTGGTTGCGCGCGGCGAGCGCCAGCTCGTCGGCGCCGATGCCTTCACCGGCATCCGCCACACGACCGGGGCCGCTGACATCGCTCAGGGACGGCGGGTCCATGTCCCCATGGTCGCGCGCGGCGCTCCGCCCGGCACGTCGCAGGCCCTGCGGGTCCGGACCGGGCCGAGGAGACGCCCGGCCGGCCGCAGGCCCGGCCCATGGACTGCACCGGGCGCCCGATGTGCGGCTGGTGCAGTCGATCAGCCCTGAGGTCAGGCACGCCTGACCTCAGGGGCTTCGGCCTGCCTGCCGTGGGTGCCGTCACTCGTCCGCCCGCATCGCAGCGGGCGCGGCGGCCGCGTCCCAGGGGGGCGCCGCCTGCGACTCCGTCCACGCGGCCAGGGCGTCCCCGTCGACGCAGACGATGTCGCACGCGGCGGCGTACTCCAGGGCCGGAGCGGTGTAGTCGCTGGTGGTCACGACGATGGCCACATCGGCCTCGTGGACGGCGAAACAGGTGCCGCCGAAGCGCTGGAGGTCCTGGGAGCCGACCCGATGGCCCTCGCCGTAGTGCTTGCACTGGATGACCACGCGCAGTCCGTCCGCCGTCGTGGCGATCACATCCGCGCCCAAGTCCCCAGCTCCGCCGACCACTTCCACCTGCGGGCAGCCGTCCCGAGCGCACAGCGCGGCGACCGTGTGCTCGAAGCCGTCGGCGTCCACCGCCGTGTGGTCCAGGGCGGTGGAGTCGACCTCGGGCAGAGCGGCGGCCGCCGGCTCGGCCTCCCACGGAGCACAGGGTGCCGAGGGCGCAGGCTCCATCGGGCCGGGCGGAACCGGCCGGGGCCCGGTGGGCCGGCCCAGGAACGGGGCGATGCTCCACCGCGCCAGCGCCACTCCGGCGGCCAGCAGCAGCACGGTGGCGATCGGCAGGACCGGTGCGCCTCCGCCCGTCTCCACCGCCGTCTTGACGAAGACGGCCGCTCCGCCCAGGCAGATCCCCACCAGACCCACCGCCAGCACGACGTCCCGTCCCAACGACGCAACGCGCACGCTCCCCTCGCGCCGACGCCCTGCCGATGCCGTCATCCGGGCCCCTCCCTCACTCGTCACGAGCCTCGCCCCCTCCGCGCCGTCCCGGGCATGGCGCGCCCGGTGCATTCCCTCCTCGTCTGATCAAGATCGCCGGATCCAAACGGTCCTTGTCCCCGGCGGGTGGCCCGAGCAGCGTGCAGCCCCGGGGAGCGGTGTGCTCGCTCCCCGGGGCCGCGCTTCCCCGCGCTCTAGCGGGCGGAGTATCCGAAGGCCACGCCGTTCGCCGGCAGGCCACCCGAGCCGGGCTTGTACGTGGTCACCGGAGCGACCTTGCCGCCCTGGGTGACGTTGGACATCGGCAGCGCGTACAGGGCACCGGCCGCGTTCGGCCCGAAGGGCATCCCCACGTACAGCTTGGTCGCCGTGAAGTGGATGTTCTTGCCGAGCTGCTGGTTGGCCCCGGGCGTCCCGGGGATCCCGTCGCCGTCGCCGGCCTCGATCCAGCGGTCGTTCGGTCCGGCCGAGCCGGCCATGGAGAACGTGTGGATCGCGCCCGCCTTCGTCGCGGTGCCGAGCGTCTCGCCGGGCGTGCCGACCGCGAGCCGCATGGAGGCCACGGTGCTCACCGAGCCCGGGGCGGTGTTGACGGCGGTCAGCGTCTCGCCCATGCGGTCACCGGTCTCGGAGGTGCCGGAGACGTCGTCGCCCGCGGTGCCCTGCTTCAGCTCGCGCAGGTAGCTCCAGCTCCCGTCGGCCTTGATCCGGATCAGCACCACGCGGCCCGCGTTGAGCCGGTTCTCGGTGCCCACGACCACGCCCTCACCGGGCGACCCGATCGCGAGGATGGACTCGGTCGGGGCCGGGGAGCCCGTCGGCCGGAACGGCGCGATGGCCACCGCGTAGCCGAACTGGTCGCCCGCCTCGGCGTCACCGGAGATGGCGGCGCTGTCCTGGTCGAGACCGGCCAGCGGCGCCGGCCGCCCCTCGGCGTCGAAGGCGTTGGCGTCGAAGATGACGACACTGCCGGCCTTCGCCTTGGTGCCGAGCGCCTCGTTGGGGGAGCCGATGGCGATGTAGTTGGCGTCCGCGGTCAGGGCGAGGCCGAAGTTGTCGTCCTTCTCGGGGTCGCCGGGAACACCGGGCTTGTCCTGGTTCATGGTCAGGCTCGTGTTGCCGTACACGTAGAAGGCGGTGCCGGCGCCGGTGAGCGAGCCGATGGCCTCGCCGGGCGAACCGATCAGCAGGTACGGTCGGCCGGCGTCGTTGACGGCCGTCGCCAGCGACTGGCCCATCCGGTCGTTGGCCTCGGCCGTCGACGCGGCGATCGCGCCGGTGCCCGCGCCCTGCTCGAAGTGCGTGGCCTTGAGGGTGCCGGCGCCCAGGCCGCCCGCGGAGCCGTACAGGATGTCGACCATGCCGGCGTTCGCGGCCGTACCGACGTCCTCGCTCGGAGTGCCGACCACCAGGTCGGTGAAGCCGTCCTTGTTCCAGTCGATGGTGGCGAGGCTCTCGCCGAAGTAGTCGTCCTTCTCGGAGCCGCCCGGCACCCAGTCCAGGTCCTGGCTGAGCTCCGCGGTGCCCTTGCCGGCGCCGTACACGACACGGATCAGGCCGGCGTTGGCGTTCGTGCCGACGGTGGCCTGGGTGTCGGAGATCGCGACGTCCTCGGCGCCGTCACCGTTGAAGTCGGTCATACCGACCGGCTTCGGGGTGTTGCCGCCGCCGCCGAGCGCCGCGCCGAGGTCGATCCGGGCGGTGGTGGCATCCGTGTAGATGACGGGCCGGCCGCTGCTCTTCAGGAGGGCCGTGAGGTCCGCGACGCTCTTGGTGGGGTATGCCTGCTTGAGCACGGCGAAGGCTCCGGCCACGTGCGGGGCCGCCATCGAAGTGCCGCTCTTGGAGGCGTAGTTCCCACCGGGCACCGAGGAGACGATGCTCGTCCCCGGGGCGAAGAGGTCGAGGAGCGGGCCCCGGTTGGTGAAGGTGGACAGCTCGTCGTCGTCGGTGGTGGAGCCGACCGTGACGGCGGTGGAGATGCAGCCGGGGACGCTCACCGCGTCGGCGTAGCCGTTGTTGCCGGCCGCGATCACGGTGGCGACTCCGGCGGCGAGCAGGTTGTCGACGGCCGCCTTGCGCGGGTCGGCGTCACAGGCGGCCGTGTAGTGGCCGCCACCCAGGCTCAGGTTCGCCGCGATGACCGGCGTCCCGGCCTGCTTGATCTGCAACACCTTTTCCAGGCCAGCCAGTTGGGCACTGGGGAAGCTGGCGACGCAGGGCACTTCGCCGGCGCAGGAATCGGCCGTGTTGAACTGCGAGAACACCTGGATCGCGACGATGTCGGCGCCGGGGGCGACACCCGTCTTCGGGGCGCCGGTGGCACCCGTGCCCTTGCCCGCGGCGATGCCGGCCACATGGGTGCCGTGGTCGCAGGCGGTCAGGGTCGCGCAGGGCCCGGAGTCGGTGTCGGCGGAGCCGGGACCCTCCTGCTCGGCGGCACCGTTCGGGCAGAGGCTGGTGGCGCCCAGATCCGGATCGATCGGCGAGAAGCACGCCTCGGCCTTCACCCGGCCCTTCAGGAAGGGGTGTTGGGTGGCGACACCGGTGTCCAGCACGGCGATCGCGGTGCCCGTGCCGGTCTTCCCCGCCGCGGCCGCCGCGTCCCCGCCGATGAGCGGCACGCTCTCGTCCAGGGTCGCCGGCTCCGGCTTGTCCTCGGTGACGGCGACCACGCCCGGCTGCGCGGCGAGCCGGTCCAGGCCCGCCTTGTCCACCTTGAGCGTGACCAACGGCAGAGACTCGAAGTCCTGCTTCGTCTCACCCGCGGCGGCTGCCTCGGGGATGTCCGTGCGGCTCTTGGTGAGCACGTTGACGCGGACCGTGCCGGCATCGGCGGCCCGCTCGTACAGCGGCGGGTCGACGACCCCGCCCGGGACCGCGGCCTTGACGACGTCGGGGACGCTCGCCGGCGCGGCGGCCCGGGCCGGTATCGCGCCGAGGGCCGTTGTCATCGCGACGGCGACGACCGTGGCCCAGATCTTCTTCTTCATGGTGCCTCGGGGAGCAGGGGGCCCGGCGTGGCCCGTGGAGGGGCCGGCACGGCCGGACCCGTGGACATGGGGGGAAGAGGTGGGGCGCGAAGGGGCCGGGTGGCGCGGCTGCGGCGCCACCCGGCCCGATTCCCTCCCGAGGGCGTGGCCTCAGGGGGCAGGGCGAGGGAAGATCAGGAGTCCGCGCCCGTCATCAGGTGGCGTTCGCGCCGTTCTTGGCCCGCCCGAAGATGGTCACCGCGCCGTAGTACGTGTTGGCGAGGGAGCGGCAGGTGCTCTTCCAGAAGTAGCCGGGGCAGGTCTTGCTGTAGAGCGTGCTGTAGAACACGGCGTCCACGGCCAGCCCCTTGTTGCGCGACAGGTAGTACCTGTAGCCCTTGTACGAGTTGCCGATCAGGCCGTAGCCGTAGTCGTGCATGTCGCAGGCCGGGACGAAGTTGTAGCCCAGCGGCTTGTCGGGCGCGGTGGTGCAGTGGTCGTGGTCGATGCCCCGGACCCAGTAACCGGTCTTGGTCTGCTCCCACCTGGGGGAGTGCCACCCGTAGTGCGCCACCTTGGAGGTGCAGCCGGTCTTCCAGTAGTACATCCAGTGCCGCGCCCAGCTGCACTTCGACGGGTACGACGTCGGGTCGGTGATCTCGCCGCCGGGGAAGTCCGAGGCGGGCGGCGGGGTGGTGACGCCGCTGCCGTCGGCCGGGGCGTCGCCCTCGACGGGCAGGCCCGGGGTCGGGACGGCCTCGCCGTCGAGGGTGGCGGTCGGGGCCGCGGAGTCCGCCGGGAAGCTCAGGTCCCAACTGCCGTTGCTGGGCGAGCTGATGTCGGAGAGGCGTCGGGTCGCGTCGTAGGCGTAGGTGGCCTGCGGCTCGGCGGCCTCGCTCGGGTTGGTCACGGTGCGCAGCAGACCGGAGGAGTCGTAGGCGTACCGGGCGAGGGTCTGCGTGGTGGAGCCCTCGGTGACGGTGATCTGCTTGACGCGGCCCGCGTAGTCACCGAAGGAGGTGCCGGCGGCGGTGGTCGAGGCCGCGTAGGTGACCGAGGTCGACGTCGCGAGGCGCTCGCCGGCAGCGGGGTTCGAGATCTTGAAGACCCGGCCCTGGGCGTCGTACTGCACCGTGGTGGCGAAGACGTTGTTGCCGACGCTGGTGACGCGCCACTTGTCGGTGCCCGTCGCGGCCTGCTGCCACTTGTACGTGGGCTTGAGGTCCGCGGCCGGGATCGGGTTGCCGGCGGCGTCGGTGAACGCGTCGTCGCCCGAGGCGACCGCTGAGAGGTCCACGCCGAGCACCTCGACGATGGACGTCACCAGGGTGCCGGTGGCGTCGTTCCACTTGGAGGTCGCCGTGATCTGGGACCCGTCGGTGGTCGCGTACTTCTTCACGCCACCCCCGTCCGGGTAGTCGATGCTCGACTTCAGCGCGTACGTGATCTTCTCGTCGACGCCGAGGTCGGTCACGACGATGCTGTCGCCCTTCTGCTCCAGCTTCCGGTTGAGCTGGCCGCCGACGAACTCGGCCTCCCAACTGGGGCCGAAGACACCCATCTCGGGGCGCGTGGCGGGCGCGGACTCGGGCTTGGCGAGTCCGCCGTCAGGCTGCGCGGCGACGGTGTGGCGGCGACCTATGAGGGCCGCGTCCACGTCGGTCTCGGCGACCTGGAAGGTCTTGTCCTCGGTCGAGTACTGACCGGGGCCGATCGTGGACAACGTGCCCTGCGCCTGCGGCTGTTCGGGTATCTCGGCCGCTGCGGCGGCATTCTGCTGCTGCGCGGACGGGACCGCCCCGGACTGCTGCGGCAGGAGCAGCGTCAGTGACAGCGCGGCGATGACAGGAAGCGCGATTTTGCGCACCAGTCCCCCCTCGTGTTCGTTCTCGGCTGGTGATCGCTGCGGACAGTAGACGCGTGTTGATCAACTCCACAAGGGATGTGAGACGCGGCTGCGGCGGCCCCGCGCTTGCTCCCGTGAAGATTCCGCTACCGCCGCCGAACGGCCGAACACGACTGAGTACAGGTACTCATGTGCGGCTGGGGACGCCGCCCCAGACTGGGCGCATGACGGAATCCGCGACCCCGATCGGCGCACTCGACGCAGTCGAATCACTCCTCGTCACCCCGCGCCCCACGCTTCATGCAAACGTTCGCGACAGCAAAAATAAAGATCCAGATTTCCGGTCCGAGTGACCCCGGTCACTTACCCGACACTTAGCCCGGAACGGATCTCATCGACTTGTAACTCCCTTAAAACGGGCGCAAGTTGCCTGAACAGCCCCTCTTCGGGAGGCTTCTCGCGGTGCGCATCTCCTTCTCTTGCCATCTGAACGGATCGCGTCAAATTTGTTGCATTGGCAATCTCGAAGGTGGTCTCATGCTTCAGCTGCGCGAGCGCCCCGGCTCGCGGGGCGCACGCTTTCCTTCACCCGGTCCCGTGCGGCAGGCGGGCGGTCACCGGAAAAGGTGCCTCTATGGCTTTGGTCAAGCCGTAGCCGGTGTGGGCGGCTGGTAGAAGGTGCCGTCTCGGAGCATGGCGAAGAGGACGTCGATGCGGCGTCGGGCGAGTGCGATGAGGGCGGCGATGTGG
>NZ_JBIAJH010000018.1:0-100114 GCF_042871845.1 Streptomyces sp. NPDC005533
GCCCTCGTACTGGACGTACTGGGGTGCTCCGCCAACGCGGCGAGGTGCGGTGCCGGGCGGCGCGGGCGAGGCAAGATCCGGAAGAGACGGCCTAGGAGTCGGGGACGGGGCCGAGCAGGACGACGACGTCGCCCTGGCGCGGGGTCGGGGGCCGCGTCTCGTCCACCGGGTCCAGGCGGCCGTCGGCGCTGACCAGGAACAGTGCCCGGTGTCCCGGCGGGACCGGATCGGAGGCGGGCCGCACGAGGAACCGGGCGCCCTGTTCGTAGCGGGTCGCCAGGGCGTGCCGGACGGGTGAGCCGCCGAACAGGACGGCGCCGCCCGTGTAGGGCGCGACGACGCCGTGGTCCTCGTGGGGCGGTCCGACCCGGTAGACGGGGCCCTCGACGTTGTCCTCGACCACCATCGAGGCGAGCGCGTTGAAGTCGTCGTCGTCGGTGAGCAGGAAGACGGCGTTGACGCCCTCCAGCCGGACCCGGGGGTTGGTGGCCGTGGCCAGCAGGTCTCCCCTGGCCAGCGTTATTCCGGCGTCCTGGATCCGTTCGCGTTCCTCGCCCGTTCCCGCCCACATCTCCAGGTCCAGCCCCGTCGACCGCAGGGCCGTGCCCAGGGCGATGGCCCACGGGGCACCGCCCACGAGCAGCGGCCGCGTGAGGTTCGGCCGGGCGACGCCGAGCCGCCGGGCCACGGGGCCGGCGGTCAGGGCGTACACCACGGCCGTCGAGACGATCACGAGGAACGTGATGGGGAGGACCTTGGAGGCGCCGCGCAGTCCCAGTTGGACGAGGCTCGCGGCGAAGGCCGCCGCGGTGGAGGCAGCGACGATGCCGCGGGGGGCCATCCATCCCAAGAACGCCCGCTCCCCCGGGGTCATGCCCTTGCCCAGGGTGGCGACGTAGGCGACGAGCGGCCGCACCACGAGGACCAGGAGGGCGACGAGGGCGAGTGTGGGAAGGAGTACGGGGGTCAGGGAGGACGGGGTGACGCCGGCCGAGATGGAGATGAAGAGCAGCCCGATGATCAGCTGGACCAGTGTCTCGAAGAAGGGCCGGCGGACGGGCATGTCGAAGCCCCGGATGTTGGCCGCGGCCATGCCGGTGACGATCGCGGCGATGAGCCCGGTGTCGTCGCGGACGATGTCGCAGCCCGCCGACACGGCGATCACCGTGGCCAGTTGTGCCAGGGTGCCGAGCGTCTCGCCGAGCCGCAGCACGCGCAGGGTCAGCCACAGCAGGGCGATGCCGACGGCTCCGCCGACGAGGCCGACGGCGATGCTGACGAGGAACTGGCCGATCTGGTGGCCGCGGCCGATGTCGATCTGCTGCGTCGTGTCGATGGCGTGGAAGACGAGTGCTCCGAGGATGGCGCCGATCGGGTCGGTCAGCGTCCCTTCCCAGATCAGCAGGCGCCGCACCTCGTCCGTCGGCCGTACGTACTGGAGCAGGGGCCCCACGACCGTGGGCCCCGACACGACGAGGATCATGCCGACCATCGCGGCCACCCTGAGCGACATGCCGAACAGGGCCGGGCCCACGGCGCGGACGGCCAGGAAGGTGAAGGCCACGCCGAAGAGGAGCAGCCGGCCCACGATGGTTCGGGTGCGGCCGGTGAAGTTGCGCAGGTCGAGGCCGAGGCCGGCGTCGTAGAGGATCACCGCCACGGACAGGGACACCAGGGCGGAGAAGTCCTCCCCGATCAGCTGCTGGGGGTGAACGACGTCGGTCAGGGCGCCCGCGGCGAACCCGACAGGCAGGAGCAGGATCAGCGCGGGGACGCGGAGCTTTCCGGCGAGGATCTGGCAGAGGGCGGCCAGGGCCACGACCAGGGCCAGGCCGAGGAGGATGTCGTCCTCGCTCACAGCGGTCTCCGTCCCCGCGCCGAGGGCGCGCCGGTGGGCTCAGTCGCCGTCGACGGCGTCCCCCCGCGCGGGGCCGGTCCGTCGCAGGTCGGAGTCGGTGAGGGGCTCCAGCTCGCCATGGGTGTCCAGCCAGTAGAGGAAGAGGACGGCCGGGACGATGAACAGCAGGGCGACGAGGCTGACCACCGACAGCCAGAGCAGCGTCTGCTCGTCGCCCGCCGCGTCCGCCACCGACAGGGAGGTGGGGATGAGGTAGGGGCGCTGTGCGAGCCCCCAGGCGAGGACGGCCGCGGCGACGATGCCGACGGCGCTGAAGCGGGCCCAGTGCGTCCGTCCCCGCAGCACGAGCAGTCCCGTGGCGACGAAGAACACCGCGGACGCGATCGCGAGGGCGAGCCCGGCGCCGTGGGTCAGGCCGTGCCAGACGTGCGGTGCGTCGACGCGGGTGACGAGGAGGACGCCCACGGCCGTCAGGGCGGCCGCGACGAGACCGGCGAGGGCGCGGACCCGGAAGTAGCCGACCAGGTCGGGTGCGTCGAAGCGCTGGGCGTCGGCGGTCAGGAACACGGCGCCGAGGAGCGCGGTCCCGGCGACGGTGAGCAGCCCGAACAGCAGGGACGCGGGATTGGCCCACGCGTGCGCGGAGGCCTCGGTTCCCGGTGCGATCCGGCCGGAGGCGATGGCGCCGACGGCCGCCCCGAGGCAGAAGGGGGTCACCAGGGAGGCGATGGCGAACACGGCGCCGAAGAGGCGCCGTCGGGCCGTCCGGCTGCTGGGTTTGCGCAGGGCGAATCCGGCGCCGCGCAGGACCATGCCGAGGGCGGCCAGCGCGAAGGGCAGCCACATCGCGGTGAACACCGTCTGGAAGAGCACGGGGAAGCCGGTCCACATGAGGATGAGGACGAAGATCAGCCAGACGTTGTTGACCTCCCAGACGGGTGCCATGGCGTGGTCGATCAGCCATCGGGGGCGCTTGCCGCGCTCGGCTCCGCCGGCCGTCAGGTCCCAGAAGCCCGCCCCGTAGTCGGTCCCGCCGCCGCAGGCGTACGCGGCCACGGCCAGCAGCAGGACGAAGGCGACGACATCGGCCATCACACGCCACCTCTCCCGGACGGAGCGGAGTCGCCGTCTCCCGCGGACGGGGCGTCGCCGGCCGGGACGGCCGGGCGCGGACCGTACGGGGTCGCCGCCTCGGGTGCGTCCACCGGCTGCCCGTCCGGCCGCCCGTCCGTCGCGGCGTCGGCCAGTCGCCAGCGGTCGCGCATCTTCAGCAGGACCGTGAGGAACGCCCCGAAGATGAACACGTACACCACGATCACCAGGCCGAACATGATCCAGAGGGTGGTGGAGCGGGTGGCGGTCACGGCCTCCGCGACGCGCATGTTCTGGTAGACGATCCAGGGCTGGCGGCCCACCTCGGCCGTGATCCAGCCGCATTCGACGGCGACGACGGAGCCGACGCCGGCGCAGGCGGCGCCGCGGAAGAACCACCGGGAGCCGGGGAGCCGGCGGTGGCGCAGCCAGACCAGGCCGTACCAGAGGGCGAGGAGCAGGAGCAGGCTGCCGATGACGACCATGGTGTCGAAGGCCCAGTGGGCGATCGTGGCCTGGGTGGCGTTCGGCCGGTCGCTCGCCGGTACGGAGGACAGCCCCGTCACGACGGTGTCCGGGCTGAACCCGGCGAGGACGGAGTCCATTTGGGGGAACTTGATGCCGCCGGAGATCGATCCGTCCGGGTGGAGGCGGCCGTAGAGGTACTCGGGAACGTGGCTGTCGGTCTTCCAGACGATCTCCGTCGCGGCGAACTTCACGGGCTGCTTCTGGAACACCTGCCGGGTGATCGAGTCGCCCAGGAAGAACTGCACCGGGGTGGCCACCGCGGCGAGGGTGAAGGGGACCGTGAAGCCGAGCCGGTGGTAGCGGTCCCGGCGGCCGCGCAGCCATCCGACGGCGTAGACGCCCGCCACGACGAAGCCCGCGGTCAGCAGCATCGCCACGACGAAGTGCCAGTACTGCGGCCCGAACATGGGGGTGAAGACGGCCTTCCAGACGTTCACGTCGACCGGCTTGCCCGCGGAGTCGAGGGTGAACCCCCGGGGCGTGTTCATCCACGCGTTGGCGGCGAGGATGCCGAAGGCCCCCAGGAGCGCCGTGACCGGCAGCGGCAGCCCGAGCAGGAAGTGGGTGCGCGGCTTCAGCCTGCGCCAGCCGTAGAGGTAGATGGCGATGAGTACGGCCTCGAGGAAGAACGCCCAGGCCTCGACACCGAAGCCGATGCCGAAGACGTCGCCCCACCTGCCCATCAGGCCGGGCCAGAGCAGCCCGAACTCGAACGACAGCACGGTGCCGGTGACGACGCCGATCGCGAACTGTACGGCCATCACGGCCGACCAGCGCCGGGCCAGCAGCAGGGCCGTGGCGTCGTTCCTGCGCAGGCCGATGTAATGCATGATCAGGGTGATGAGCGGCAGCGCCACGCCCATCGGCACGAGGATGATGTGGGCGGCGAGGGTGAACGCCATGAGCTGCCTGGCCGGCAGCAGTTGGGCGGGGGCGTCCGCCGCCAGCAGGTGGAGCGTGGTGTGCATGCGATCCTTCGGCGCTCGGGACGACGGTCGGAGCGAGGGTCAGCCGCCGGTGGCGAACCCGGGGAAGAGGGTCATCCCGCCGTCCACGTAGAGCGTGGTGCCCACGACGTAGTCCATGAGGTCGGAGGCGAGGGCCACGGCCGCGTACGCGATGTCCTCGGGGTCGCCGATGCGCTTGTACGGGATCAGCCGGAGCAGGTCCTCCCGGGCCTCCGCGGTCTCCCACGCGTCCTTGTTGATCGGCGTCTTGATGGCTCCGGGCGCGATCGCGTTCACGCGGATCTTCTGGGGCGCGAGTTCCTGGGCCAGGGTCGTCATGAGCATGTGCACGCCGCCCTTGGAGGAGGCGTAGTTGGCGTGCCCCGCCCAGGGGATGATCTGGTGGACGGAGCTCATGCAGATGATCTTTCCGGCCGAGCGGGACACCTCCGGGACGACGCCGCGGCGCAGGAACTCCTTCGTCGCCTCCCGGGCGCAGAGGAACTGGCCCGTGAGGTTGACGTCGAGCACCTTCTGCCACTGGGCGAGCGTCATCTGCGCGAAGGGGGCGTCGCGCTGCAGTCCGGCGTTGGCGACCAGGATGTCGATCGTGCCGAACTCCCGGACCATCCGGTCCGTCATGGCGACGACCTGGTCCTCCTGGGACACGTCCGCCTCGTACGCGGCGGCGCGCACGCCGAACGAGGTGATCTCCTCGACCACCTTCTCGGCTTCTTCGGCGTCGGCCACGTAGTTCACGACGACGTCGGCGCCGGCCCGGCCCAGACCGATCGCCGTGGCCTTGCCGATCCCACTGTTGGCGCCGGTGACCAGCGCTTTCTGACCCTTGAGCAGGTGAGCGGGGATCACTCCCCGCGGTACGCCCTCGGTGGGACTCACGATCCGCTGCCTCCTCGCATGCCCGGTCCGGTCCGTCGGACCTCGGTCCTACGGGGTCCGAGCGCCACCGAACCACCCCCGTCGCGGATCGGCGGCCCGGGCGCCGTGGCCTTGGGCCACGCGGCCGAGCATCACCCCCCGGTCGGAGGAACCGCGGGGTCAGCCCAGCCGTTCCACGAGGTGGTCGCCCACGCGCAGGGCGTTCGCGATCGCCGTGAGGGACGGGTTGACCGCGCCGATGCTCGGGAAGAAGCTCGTGTCGACCACGTACAGGTTGTCGAGATCGTGCGCCTTGCAGTTCACGTCCAGGGCGGAGGTGGCCGGGTCGTCGCCGAACCGTACGGTGCCGGCCTGGTGCGCGGTGGCGCCGATCGGCATGCCCTTGTGGAGGTAGATGCTGCGCGACAGGAGCTGGTGCTCGTGCATCCCCAGGTGGCTGAGCATGCCCTGGAGCTTGTGCCGCAGGCGCCCCAGCCCCTCGATGTTGTTCTTCTCGTCGAGCACGAGCCGGATGGTGCCGTCGCCTTCGAGGGTGACCCGGTTGTCGGGGAGGGGGAGGTCCTCGCCGCACAGCCAGAAGTCGACCGCGTGGTGGGCCATGACCTCGAAGGGCATGTCGGGGGCCACGGCACCCGCCCAGCGCGGCGCCTCGCCGTGGATCTGGTCGGCGTCCGACTTGCCGAGCATCTGGATGCCGCCGAGCGGGTAGTCCCAGTCGTCGGCGCCGAGGTACCAGTCGTGCAGGGCCAGGGTCTTCTGGAACCTGGTGTCGTTGGGCTCCTTCGAAAGGGCCATCAGCGCCAGGTTGTTGTGGCGCATGTAGTGCCGGCCGACCACGTCGGAGCTGTTCGCCAGCCCGCGCGGGTGGCGGTCGTCGGCCGAGGCCAGCAGGAGCGCCGCGGAGTTGACCGCCCCGCAGGCGACGACCACGATGTCCGCGGTGTAGGAGGCCTCCCGCCCGTCCTCGCCGCGGGTCACGACGCCGCTGACGCTGCGTCCGGTCGGGTCGGTCTCCAGGCGGACCACCCGTGCGTGGGTGACCATCTCGACGTTCGGGTGCCGCAGGGCCGGTTCCACGCAGATCACCTGGGCGTCCGACTTGCCGCGCACCAGGCAGGGGAAGCCGTCCACGCGGTCGCAGCGGACGCAGACGCTGGCGTTGGTGGCCCGCCCGTGCTCGTCCTGGGTCAGGTCGACGCCGATGGGCAGGTGGAAGGGGTGCAGACCCCGTTTCTCCAGGTCGTCGCTCAACTGCTGGATCCGCGGCTCGTGTTCGACGGGCGGATGGGCGTACTGGGCGCTGTAGGGCCCCTCCCACGGGTCCTCGCCGTGGCGACCGTGGACCAGGTAGAGGTGCTCGGCCTGCGAGTAGTACGGCTCCAGGTCCTCGTAGCGGATCGGCCAGGCCGGCGACACCCCGTCGTGGTGGCGCAGTTCGCCGAAGTCCTCGGGCCGCAGCCGGAACAGGGCCGCTCCGTAGAACTTGGTGTTCCCCCCGACGTAGTAGTTGACCTCGGGCGGGAACTCGTCGCCGTTCTTGTCCAGCCAGAATTCCGGGGCCCGGTACTTGCCCTTGACGAACACGGCGGTGGAGTCCCAGTTGTCCCGCTCGCGGGGGAGGTAGTCACCGCGTTCGAGGAGGAGCACCCGTTTCCCGGACGGGGCGAGCCGGTGGGCGAGCGTGCCGCCGCCGGCGCCCGAACCGATGATGACGACGTCGTAGTGCGGGGAGTCGCCCACGGCGACCACCGTCCTTGCGCTCGCGGGCCCGCCCTGTCAGCGGCCCTCTCTCTGCGCGCTGCCGGGACGCGGCAGCCACCCCACCTCTTCGAACGTATCCCCCCTTCCCGGCTCCGGCGACCCGACGGGTGGCCCGCACCCGCCGGTCACAGAACGGCGATCGGGTTCACGGGCGAGCCGGTGGCCGCGGGCAGTCTGAGCGGCGCCACCACGCACAGGAAGGACCAGCGGCCCGCGCGGGCGCACTCCGCGGTCAGCTCCTCGAAGCGGAGGTAGTCCAGCAGGTGCAGTCCCATGGCGTGGACCGCCAGCACGTGCACGGGGAAGTCGACCCCGGCCACCGCGCTGGGGGCGGTGTCGTTGTTGCCGTCCGAGCCCAGTGCGGCGACCTGCCGCTCGGCCAGGAACCGTACGGCCGTGGGATGAAGGCCCGTCCGGGCCCGCGCGGCGTCCCACGCCCCGCGCTCCTGGCGCCTGCGGCGATGCCCCACCCGTACGAACAGCAGGTCGCCCGGCCCGACCCGGACCCCTTGGGCCTCCTCCGCCGCGGTCAGGTCGGCGGCGCTCACGTGGTCCCCGGGCTCCAGCCACGGCACGCCCCGCAGCCGCGGAACGTCCAGGAGCACGCCACGGCCGACGATGCCGTCGCGGACGGCCTCGACGGAGAGCGCGCCGGCGCCGTGGGACGTCACGCTGCTCGCGGGCACGCCGTTGTAGAGCTCCCCGTCGAACAGCACGTGGCACAGCGCGTCGAGGTGGCTGTCCGCGTCCCCGTGCACGTTCATCGCGAACCGGTCGCGGGCGAAGTGCAGCGCGTCGCCGCCGCTCGCACCGGTCTCGCCTTCGGCGGGCGCGATCATCCGGTGGCGTGCCGGTTCGGGATTGTCCGGGCCGGGCAGCGTCTCGATGGGCGCGGCGAGGGAGACCGTACGTCCGGAGCGGACCTCGGCGGCGGCGGCCACGACGCGCTCGGGCGTCAGGTGGCCGAGGGCACCGCGCCGGTCGTCGGGGGCGCGGGGGCTGCGCCCGCGCAGCTCCTCGTACAGCGCGCGGAAGGCGCCGGCGGTCATGGTCTGCGGTGCCGACGGTCCGCTGCCCGGGGTCACGGGGATCCCCACGGGGCCAGGGCCCAGCGCAGGACGTGGCTGTCGCCCGGTTGCAGGACGGTGAGCGCCGTGCCGCTGCGGAAGGCGTCGGCCGGGCAGGACATGGGTTCGATGGCGACGCCGCGGCGGCGCCGCCCGGGCTCCGACAGGGTGTCCCCGGTGTACACCTGCACGTACCGGACGCCCTCGACGAGCCGTACGTCGATGCCGTGCCGCCCCGAGGGGTGCGCGAGCCGCACCGTGCAGTGGCCGGCGGGATCCCGGTCGAGCCCGGTGTACGCGGTGTCCAGGTGCCGGCCGCCGATGGGCCTGGCGGTGCGGAAGTCGTACGCCGTGCCCTCGACCGGCTCCTCCTCCGTGGGCAGGCCGTGTGCGTCGCCGCCGAGCCGGTGGCGGGCCGGCACGGTCAGCAGGGCGGTGTCCACCAGGTCGGTGCCCACGGTCAGATAGGGGTGCTGGCCCACGCCGTAGGGCGCCGGGATGTCCCCCCGGTTGGTGGAGGTGACGGTGGTGTCGAGTCCCTCCGGGCCCAGCCGGTACGCGGCGCGGACCTCCAGGCGGTACGGGTATCCCGGCTGCGGGAAGAGGGTGGTGCCCACCGTGACGGCGTTCTCGCTGTGGTCGAGCAGCCGCCACGGGACCCATCGGAGGAGTCCGTGGATCGCGTTGCCGTGCTCGGGCTCGGTCAGCGGGAGTTGGTGGTCCCGGTCGCCGAACCGGTAGCGGCCGCCGGCGATCCGGTTCGGCCAGGGAACGAGGAGCTGTCCGCGGCCGCCGGTGATCTCCTCGTCGGCGGCGAATCCGTCGAGGAGCGGCCGCCCGCCCACGTCGTAGTGGCGCAGGGCGCCGCCCAGCTCGACCACCACCGCCGTATGCGGGCCGTGGCGCAGCCGCCACTGTTCTCCTGATGCCGTCGGGGGCATGGGCGGCTCCTCGGTCGGTGCGGCGGCCAGGTGGGCGACGACGGCTTCGACGACGGCTTCCGGGGGCTGGTCGATGTCCACCACGCAGGCGTGCTCGTCGGGCTCCGGCTCCTGGAGGTCGGCGAACTGGCTTTCCATCAGGCGGGCGGGGAAGAAGTGGCCGTGCCGGGACCGCAGCCGGGACGCGATGAGCTGCCGTGAGCCGTGCAGATGGACCACGCGCACGTCGGGCCGTCCCCCGGCGAGCTGGTCGCGGTAGGCGCGCTTGAGGGCGGAGCAGGCCACGACGGCGGGTTCGCGCGCGGCGATCCGGCGGTCGATCCAGGCGGCGACGGCCGCCAGCCACGGGCGTCTGTCCTCGTCGGAGAGGGCCTCGCCGGCCGCCATCCTGGCCCGGTTCGCCGCCGTGTGGAAGTCGTCCGCGTCCTGGAAGGCCCAGCCGAGCCGGTCGGCCAGCAGCAGACCCACGGTGGTCTTCCCCGAACCCGCCACGCCCGTCACGAGCACCACGGACGCGGGCACCGTCACGTCGGGCGGGGGCACACGGCCTCCTTCATGAGGCGGAGCCGGACGACGTACCGGCGGCGGGGGGCCGGGCGTTCGGCGGCCCGGCCGCCTTGCCCACCGACGGAAGGGCCGGTCCGGGAGGCAGCAACTGGATCGTCACGAAGGCCACGACGGACGCGAGGATCACCACGGGGGTCATGGCCACGCTGCCGAGCACCAGGACCACGAGCACGATGCTGCTGACCGGCAGCCGCAGGGCGCTGGTCGTGGAGGCCGCCATGCCGATGGCCATGCCGGGTACGATCCCCAGGCCCGGCAGGGGCGCGAGCAGCACACCCACCGCACAGCCGAGGAACAGCGACGGGAACACGGGGCCGCCGCGCAGGCTGCCCAGGCACAGGGCGTAGGCGACGCCCGTGCAGAGCACCAGGGCGATCAGGGCCCCGACCCCCCAGGCCGACGGATCGCCGGCCATGGCGCTCAGCGTCTCCTGGCCGGAGGACGCCACGTTCGCGGGTGAGCGGCCGGTGGTGAGCCCGTACACGGCGGCGCAGACGCCGGCCGCCAGCGCGCACAGGGTCGTGTGGGCGAGGGGACGCCTCGCGACGAACCGCGCGGTCGACCGTCCCCCTCGCATGATCAGGTGCATGAGGAAGCCGATGGCCACGGCGATCGGGACGGACCAGAGCACGTCCCCGGGGTCGAGCCGCGGCAGGGGCACACCCACCTTCACGGAGAGGCTGGGCGCGTCGAGACCGGTCCAGCGTCCGAAGCCGGTGAACACGAGGGAGCCCACCCCGCTCGACAGCAGCGCGGGCAGCATGACCGCGAACAGCTGGGGCCCGCCGACCCCGGCCACCTCGATGAGCAGGACCCCCGCGATCAGCGGGCTCCCGAAGATCACCGCGACGGCCGCCGCCGCTCCCGCCGCGCCGAGGAGCGCCGTGCTCTGGGCGCTCGCCGGCACCTGCGCCAGATCCCTGAAGAGCAGCGCCAGACCGCCGCCGAGCGCGATCAACGGGGCTTCCGGTCCGAGCGTGGCGCCGAGGGGGAGGCTGAGCAGGGCGGCGAGGAGCACGCCGGGCAGGGCTCCGGGGGTGACTCCGCCGGTGTGGAGTCCGGACGCGGGGATGTGGCCGCCCCCGCCGGGCATGCGGGTGACCACGAACCCGACGCTCACGCCGGCGACGAGCAGCAGGGGCAACGGCCACCACCACGGTGGGGCGTCCCAGCCGAGGGACTCCGGCAGACCGCTCCACATCAGGTGTTCGAGCTCGTGCAGACCGACCAGGAACCAGAAGGCCACCAGCGACACCGGAACCCCGATGAGGGCGCAGAACACGAGCGCCTTCAGATAGCCGGCGCTGCGCAGCAGTTCGCGCAGCCGGTCCGCCTCTTCGGGCTGTGTGGCCCCGCCGGGCCCCGCGGGGTGCGGGTCCGCCGCCGTCATCCGCCGTGTCCCGGCTCGGCGGCGCACATCCGTCTCGGGCCACGAAGGGTTCCGGGCATGTTCGCTCATCTCCCAGGGAGTGCGGGTGGACCGGAGCGGACCGGGTCGCCGCGTCCGGCGCAGGCGCGGCGGGCCTGGACGGGCCAGAGCCATTGCAGCATCCGGCCGGGGGCTTCGCACGTCCGGACGGGGCCCGTCCCGGCTTCCCCTGCATGCGTCCGGCATCCGCCCGGCCTCGCCCGGCCTCGCCCGCCTTCGGGCGGCGAAGAGCGCCGGCCGGGCGGATCATCGAGACGAGAGGTTCGGCCGCCCGGGTGGCGGCCTCCGGCCGGCGGCGCAGGGGCGCCGCCGGCACCACACCGCTGGTGGCAGCCCCGCGGGGAAGCGCGGCCAGGGGTCAGGTGGCAGGAAGAGGGAATTCCATGACGGAGCCGAGTCCTCAACCCGTGGGCACCGGCCAGCCGCAGGAGGCGGACCGGCTGCGCGAGATCCTGCGCACACCCGGCTACCTGGTCATCCTTGTCTACTCGGCCCTCATCGGCATCCCGGTGTCGCTCATCGCGTTCTGGTTCCTCGTCGGCCTCCACGAGCTCGAACACCTGATGTGGACGGACCTTCCGCACCACCTGGGTTGGGACACGGCCCCCTGGTGGTGGCCGCTGCCCCTGCTGCTGGTGGCCGGTGCGGTCGTCGGCCTGGTCGCCGCCCACCTGACCGGCGGGGGCGGCCACATCCCCGCGGGTGGTCTGCACGCCGGTGCGACGCCCCCGGCCGCGCTGCCGGGCGTGGTGCTCGCGGCGGTCGCGAGCCTGCCGTTGGGCGCGGTGCTGGGACCGGAGGCGCCCCTGATCGCCCTCGGCGGCGCGCTGGCCCTGCTGTTCCGCGACCTCACCCGGACCCCGGCGACGCCGCAGACCACCGCGCTGCTCGGGGCGGCCGGGGCGGCCGCCGCCATCGCGGCGATCTTCGGCAACCCGCTGATCGCCGCCGTGCTCCTCATCGAGGTGTCGGGGATCGGCGGCCCCCAGCTCTTCGCGGTCATGCTCCCCGCCCTGCTCTCCAGCGGGATCGGGGCCCTGGTCTTCACGGGCTTCGGGAAGTGGACCGGGCTGGAGACCGGCAGCCTCAACCTCACGCTGCCCGCGCCCCTGCCGTCCCTGGACGCACCGGACGTGCTGTGGACCGTACTCATCGCCCTCGTCCTCGCCGTGCTGCTGAACCCCGTCCTGGAGGTGGGCCGACGGGTCGCGGGGTTCGTCTCCGCGCGGGTACTCCCCCGCACTGTCCTGTGCGCGCTGGGCGCCGCGGCCTGCGCCGCCCTCTACGCCCTGATCACCGGCCGCTCGCCCGCGGACGTCGCCCTCTCGGGCCAGGCCGCCCTCGGCGCACTGGCCGCCGACCCGCACGCCTGGGCCGTCGGTGCGCTGATCGCCGTCCTGCTCTTCAAGACCGCCGCCTACGCCCTCTGTCTGGGCAGCCTGCGCGGTGGCGCCATCTTCCCCGCGGTCTTCCTCGGAGCGGCAGCGGGCGTCCTCGTGTCTCCCCTGCCCGGGCTGGGCACCGTGGCCGCCATGGCGGCGGGCATGGCGGCGGCCACCGCGGCCGTCATGCGGCTGCCGGTCAGCAGCGTGGTCCTCGTGGTGTTGCTGCTGGGCAGCTCCGCGATGATTCCGATCGGCATCCTCGCGGCCGTGATCTCCTTCGTCACGACCGAGCTGCTCCCCGCCGGTACGGCGCATCCGCCCGCCCCGCTCGCCGAGCAGCCGCCCGCGGACACGGGCGGCGCCAGGACGGCCGGCACCCCCTGACGACGCCACGTCAGGGGGTGCCGGTGGCGCACGGTCAGTTCGCCGGAAGTTCTTCCGCCGGCAGCCGGCCCGCGCGCACCGCGTCGACCAGGGCTTGGTGGTCGCGTTCGTTCTGGTCGGCGTACGCCTCGGCGAAGGTGACGAGCGCCCGGTCGAAGGCCTCGCCGCGGCCCAGGTACGAGGCGATCGCGATCCGGTCGCCCGACCGCGCGTGCGCACGGGCGAGGGTGTGGCCGCACACCTCGGCGAACGTCGCCAGCTGCGCGGGTGACATCGTCTCCGGCATGGCGATGCCCTTCCAGTCGCGCAACTGCCGGATGTAGAAGTCGCGCTGCCTGCCGTCGATCCCGTCCACCCGCTCCCAGCCCAGGAACATGTCGCTCGCCGCCTGCATCAGCCGCTGTCCCGAGACGACGCGCTCGCCCTGGTTGCGGTAGCGGCTCGCGCCGAGGTGGGCGGCGAGCACGGAGGTGTCGGCTTCCTTGGCCTGGAGGAAGAGCGGGTCCCGGCCGTCGCGGCCGAGCAGCAGCAGGATCCAGCAGCGGGTCCCGACGCTGCCGACGCCGACCACCTTGCGGGCCATGTCCACCAGCCGGTAGTCCTCCAGGAGCACCCGCCGGTCACTCGCCATCGTGAGGCCGTAGGTTTCGATCAGGCGCTGGAACCGGCCCTCCAGCTCGGCGCGTTCGACGTCCGGCAGCAGATCCGCGAGCGGCACCAGCAGCGGGGGATCCGCCGCGATGTGCGGCCGGCCGTCGACCAGCTCCGTGAGTTTGTCGAAGGCCTGCAACGTGTCGCGCGTACGGGCCTTCGACATGGCACGGGCCAGTTTCTTCTGTCCGCCCTTGTCGAGCCGCTGCGTGACGAGGTCGTTCAGGTGGTCCGCGTCGATCTTCGCGTACCAGACGTCGAGGTTGCCCATGCCGGCGAAGCCGCGCATCGCCTCGCGGTACGAGCGCACGCCGGCGCCCACGATGCCCGCGCGCTCGGCGTCGTCGAAGCCGTTCGCCCGGCCGGCGATGACGAAGCTCGCCGACAGCCGTTTGACGTCCCACTCCCAGGGGCCCGGCAGGGTCTCGTCGAAGTCGTTGATGTCGAACATCAGCCGCCGCTCCGGAGAGGCCAGCAGCCGGAAGTTGAGCAGGTGCGCGTCCCCGCAGAGCTGGACCGTGATCCCCGAGTCGGGGCTGCCGGCCAGGTCGGAGGCCATGATCGCGGCGGCTCCCCGGTAGAACCGGAAGGGGGATTCCAGCATCCTGCCGTAGCGGATCGGGACCAGCTCGGGCACCCGGGCCGCGGACTGCTCCTCCAGGATGGCCAGCGGGTCCGGCCGGTCCGGAGAGGGCCGGTACACGGCGTGCCCCGAGCGTGGCGAGCGGCTCCGGGCCTCCTTGCCCTGGGCCGCGCGTTCCTGAGGCGTGCTGCCGGGCACCGCGCGCATCGCGGCGGTCGTGCTCTGGGACATCGGTGTGCTCCTGCCTGGACCTGCGTCCTCAGCACTCGATCCTGGATTCAACCGTAGGACGTCACCCGGTACCCCGCATGGGACGCGGTGGCCCTCCCGTCCGGAGTGCGGCGAGCGGGGCCGCGGAGCAGTCTTGAGGCAGGGCACGGCGATCGCGGCAACGCGGCGAGGCGGAGGGAGCGGCACCGGTGGCTGAACCCGACACCTCGGAACGCACGCCCGGCGCCGTGCGCGGTGTGCTGGCACCCCTCGCCCTGGCCCAGTTCATCTGCAGCTTCGCCGGTTCGAACATGAACGTGATGATCAACGACATCAGCGAGGACCTCGACACGACCGTGCAGGGAGTGCAGGTCGCGATCACCATCTTCCTCCTCGTCATGGCGGCGCTGATGATCCCCGGCGGCAAACTGACCGTCCGCTACGGACGCAAGCGGTGCTTCCTGACCGGTCTCGCGGTCTACGGCGTCGGCGCCCTGCTGAGCGCGGCGGCGCCGGGCCTGGGTGTCCTCATCCTCGGCAACTCGATCCTCGAAGGAGTCGGCACGGCGCTGCTCATCCCGCCCGTCTACATCCTCACGACGCTGCTCTTCACGGACCTGACCTCACGGGCCCGGGCCTTCGGGACCATCATGGCGCTGGGTGGCATCGGGGCGGCCGCCGGGCCGCTGATCGGCGGGCTGATCACCTCGGCCGTCAGCTGGCGGGCGGCCTTCGTGTTGCAGGCCGTGGTGATCGCCCTGATCATCATGCTGAGCCGCAGGGTCAAGGACCCCCTGCCGCCGGATCCCACGCGCCCCTTCGACACCGGTGGAGCGGTCCTCTCCGCCGTCGGGCTCATCCTCCTCGTCACGGGGATCCTGGCAGCCGACGACAACGCCTGGCTGATGCTCGCCCTGATCGTCCTCGGTGCCCTCGTCCTGCTGTGGTTCTTCCTGTGGGTGCGGGCCAAGGAACGGGCCGGCGAGGAGCCGCTCCTGCCGACGAGCCTGTTCCGCAACCACACGTCCAACCTCGGCCTCGTCACGCAGAACATCCAGTGGCTGGTGCTCATGGGGACGTCGTTCGTGGTCGCGGCCTACCTCCAGGTCGTGCGCGGGTACGACGCGGTCCAGACCGGCGTGATCTTCACGGCGGCCACGCTCGGCCTGCTCGTGTCGTCCCTGGCCGCCGCCCGCCTGGCGCGGCGGCACGCACAGCGCACGCTGATCATGGCGGGCTTCATGCTGACGACCGCCGGCATCGCCGTCCTGCTGGCCATGGTGGGCGGCTCTCCGAGTCCCTGGGCCTTCGCGCCCGGGCTGCTGCTGATCGGCCTGGGGCTCGGTGTGATGCTGACCCCGTCGGTCAACATCGTGCAGTCGAGCTTCCCCGAGGACCAGCAGGGCGAGATCTCCGGGCTGTCGCGCAGCGTGTCCAACCTCGGCTCGTCCCTCGGCACCGCGATCGCCGGCACCATCCTCGTCGCCGGGCTGACCACCCACGCCTACGCCGCCGCGATGATGACACTGGCTGTCCTCGGGCTCGTCGGGCTCGCCGCGGCGGCGTTCCTTCCCCGGAGCACGGGGCCCGGCACCGTTCCTTAGCCGTCGAGAGCTGTCGCAGGCAGCGGATGGGAGACGTCCGTGAGTGACCTCAAGTTCGAACAGAAGAGTTCCCTGTCCCGCCTCGAGGCCGCGGATCAGCTCTCCGCGCTCGCGGAGGCGCTGAGGCAGGGCGGCGACGTGGAGCTGGAATTCGGCTCCGGGACGCTGAGCCTGCAGGTTCCCGACGAACTCCGCACCGAGATCGAGGTCGAAGTGGGCGACGGGGAGATCGAGCTGGAGCTCGAACTCAAGTGGCCCACGGTCCGCCCCGAGGCCGCGCCGCCCCGGACGAAGCGGTCGGCGCGGGGCAAGGGATCGGCGTCCGGGACGTCGTGATCGCGTGACACGCCGCCTGCCGCCCGGCCCGCCACGGGCGATCGTCGCCACCGCCTTCGTGATCGCCCTGGCCGCCGCGCCGCCCGGTCCGGCGTTCGCGTTCACCGGCGGCAACCACGAGGAGATCACCCGGGCGGCGCTGCCCTGGGAGCCGATCACCCTGTCCGCGATGGCCGACGCCCGCGAGGGGGCGATCAACGCCAACGACCACGGCGGATACTTCCTCCTCGGCCCGCTGCACTGCGACAACGCCGACTACCTCGCCCCCCGGTACGCGCCGTCGTATCCCCGCAGCCGGGACGAGGCCACCACCGAGCTCCTCGCCTGCGTCCGTACCTCCGTGACCCGCTTCCGGAGCGCCGTCCGGGCGGCCGACGGCCTCGTCGACGCGGACGGCAGGGTGCGGGCCGACCAGAGCGACCTGTCCTCGCCCTGCACCTGGAAGGAGACGTCCGACCGCGCCAAGTGCGAGGTCCTGGAACAGCTCGGCCGCGGGTGGCACCAGATCGAGGACTTCTACGCGCACTCCAACTGGTCCGACCGGGCCGCCCCCGGCCCGGTCGGCCTCGCCGACCCTCCCGGACTGGCCCGTACCGACGTCGCCCCCTTCCTCGACATCCGCCGGTACAGCGCCATGAGCGACGCCGACTGGACCCGGGAGGCACGTGCCCGCATACCGGTGGACCTCACGACCGGCTGCTACGCCGATTTCGACTCCACCGGGGTGAAGGACGACGTGTGCGCCGGCCGTGTCCCGCACAACCAGACCCTGAACAAGGACACCTCCGCGTCCCCCCGCTCCAGGACCGGCGGCAACTTCGAGCACGCCGTGTCCGGGGCCACCGCCGAGATCACCCGCCAGTGGAACGACTTCAAGGCCGAACTGCTCGCGACTTATCCGGAGCACCGGCGCGGCGAGCAGATGATCTGCGCCCTGGTCCACGACGACCCGCGGTCGAGCTGCCCCTGACACGAAGGGCGGCAGCCTTTCCCCTATTACGCCGAAATAGCCGTTTCTCTGGGTCATCGCGGCGGCTTCGGGGTAGCCACCCAGCATGATCACTGTTGGGGTCGAGGAGGAGTACCTGCTGGTCGACCCGGAGACCCTCCTGCCCGTACCGCTCGTGCAGGACGTGCGGGCCAGCGCCAGCCTGACGCCCATCGCGGACGAGCGGGAGGTCCAGGACGAACTGCTCCAGGCGCAGATCGAGGTCGCCACCCCCGTCTGCACGGGCCTGGAGGAGGTGGGTGGCCACCTCCTGCGGCTGCGTCACGCCGTCGCCTCCGCCGCCCAGGCCAACGGCTGCCGCATCGCGATCTCCGCCACCGCGCCGGTCCGGGACGTCGTCCCCGTGCCCGTCACCGGCACGGCGAGGTATCTGCGGATGCGAGGAGAGGCCCGGTTGCTCGTCGACGAGCAGCTGATCTGCGGCATGCACGTCCACGTGGGGATCCCGGACCCGGAGACCGGCGTGGCCGTCCTGAACCGGCTGCGCGTCTGGCTCCCGACCCTGCTGGCGATGTCCGCGAACGGGCCCCTGTGGGACGGGCGGGACACCGGCTTCGCGAGCTGGCGCACGATCGTCTTCGGCCGGTGGCCGGTCAGCGGCCCGCCGCCGCACTTCGCGGGGTTCGCTGACTACGAGGCGCGGGCCGACGCGCTGGTGGAGTCCGGGCTGATCCCCGATCGGGGGCAGCTGTACTGGCAGGCCCGGCTCTCCGAGCGCTACCCGACCGTCGAGGTGCGCTGCTGTGACGTGCAGCTGGAGGCGGACGACGCGGTCATGCTCGCCGGCGTCGTCCGCGGGCTCGCCGCCACCGCGATCGCCGAGGAGAAGGCGGGGGCCGCGCCCGCGCTGTGCCCGCCGGAGATCCTGCAGGCCGCGATGTGGCATGCGGCCCGACACGGGATGAGCGGTACGTTGATGGACCCGGAAGGCCGGCTGCGCGGCAGCGCGGACGTCGTGTGCGCGCTGCTGCGGCACATCCGCCCCGCCCTTGAGGACAACGGTGACTTCCGCGAGGTGAGTTCGCTCCTTCACCGCCTCCTGCGGCACGGCACGTCGGCCGACCGCCAGCGCCGGGCCCTGGCCGGGAACGGCCTGTCGGCGCTCGCGGACCTGATCACCACGGGAGCCACCACCGGGTGAGTCGCCCGCCGAGGTGCGATGCTGGAAGCAGTGGAGGGCCGGCGGCTGGACTTCCGGGCCGGCCCCGTCAGCAAGGGAGAATGACGTGCCCGGTCTTCTTCGAGGAATAGCGCGCACCGCGGTGGTCGCCGGTACGGCGACGGCGGTGTCCAACCGCGTGTCGCGGCGCCAGGCGGGCCGGTGGGCCGCGCAGGACGATCAAGCCGTCGCGCAGCAGCAGCAAGCGCCTCAGCAGTACGCCGCCCCACCCGCACCCGCTGCCCCCGCCGCCGCTCCGGCCATGGGGGACGACATGAGCAGCAAGATCGACCAGCTCAAGGAACTCGGAGCGCTGAAGGAGCAGGGAATCCTGACCGAGGCGGAGTTCGCGGAGCAGAAGAGCAGGATCCTCCAGGCCTGATCTCCGGGGCCTGAGCGTCCGGAGGCGGCCCGGCCGGGCTCACTGCGCCGGCGGGCCGCTTTCGGGTTCCTCTGCCGCGTCGAGGGAGGCGAGCAGGGCCTGTACGGGGATGCGGCCGCTCGCGACCAACTGCGCGCCGCTGCGCCGCAGGGCCCGGGCGAAGGGAGCGGCCCACCGGTTCTCGTAGACCAGGATCGCGGCCGCGTTGCCCGGCTGGAGGGCGTTGCCCGCTTCGTCGAGGTCGTCCTGGCCGAGCAGTTCGGACGACGCGCCTTCGAAGACGGACAGGCCGAAGGAGTTCCCTTCGCCGTCGAGGTCGGTGAGTTCCAGGGCGGTGACGGTCCCGTCGGCGTCCTTGCGCACGAAGCGGAGGTCGAGGAGGTGGATGATGCCCTGGTCGACCAGGTCGATCAGCAGGGGGAACGCCTCGCCCGTCATGCGGTTTCCGGGGAACTCGACGACCACGTAGTCGACGGGGCCCATGTCTTCGATGTCGTCGCTCATGAGCGCTCCTCGCGTATGGCTCGACGGCCCGGCGGTGGGGGCCGGACCTGCGCATCGGTGGCCGGACACGGCCCTGACCTCATTGCAGCATCCGCCGCGGGGCCCCGCACCTCAGCCGGTGAGCTGGTAGAGGCTCCTGCCGACGAGCCACAGTCCCAGGAGGAGGCACACGACGACGATCGCCTGCTCCTTGTGCCGTTCCAGCCACGCGCGCAGGCCCAGCAGGGCGCGCCCGGCCTTCTCCGGTGAGAACACCATGTACAGCTCCATGGCCAGCAGGGTGGAGGTGGCGAGGAGGCAGAAGCCCATGAGGGCCAGGAAGGACTGCGCGTGGGAGAGGTCGGCCTGTACGACGGTGGCGGCCGCGGCGGCGACCATCCCCCAGGGCTGAAGGAGCACGGCGAGGGCGGCCGCGGACCATACGGTGGCCTCGTCCATTCGGGAGGTCATGGACGACCCGGTGTTCTCGGCCCCCTCGGCCCCGGCCCCCTCGGCCCCGGCCCCCTCGGCCCCCTCATCCGCGGAGGGATCCGCCTGCGCGGAGGGATCCGCCTGCGCGCGGCCACGGCGGCTCCGGCGCCGCCGGTGCTCGCTGTACACGACCAGGCCGACACCGATCACCAGCGTGGCCACGAGCGCCGCGATCGACGGAGGCGAGCGGGGCGGGGGCGGCTGCCCGCCGGTGAAGAGGAGGACCATCGCCATCACCGCCACGAGGCACGCCAGCCAGGCGAGGATGAAGGCCAGGCCCTTCCGCACCCCGTGGGGTGCGGAGACCACCAGGACGAAGGCCATGACGGGCAGCGGGAACAGGGTGACCGCCAGGCCGATGAGGAGCAGGTCGAGGACCATGGCAGCGCACCCCCTCGGAGGGCAGGCTCAGGCGGCGCCCGCGACCTGGTCGAGCTCGGAGTCGAGGGCGAGGGCGGCGGTGATGAGGGCCAGGTGGGTGAAGGCCTGGGGGAAGTTGCCCAGCTGTTCTCCGGTGAGACCGACCTCTTCGGCGAAGAGCCCCACGTGGTTGGCGTAGGTGAGCATCTTGTCGAAGGAGTAGCGGGCCTGATGGACGCGACCGGCCTTGGCGAGGGCGTAGACGTGCAGGAAGGAGCAGAGGGAGAAGGTGCCCTCGGAGCCCTGCAGGCCGTCCGGCGAGGCCTCCGGGTCGTAGCGGTAGACGAGGCTGTCGGAGACGAGTTCGGTGTCCATGGCGTCGAGGGTGGCCAGCCAGCGCGGATCCTTGGGGGCGATGAAGCCGACCAGGGGCATGAGCAACAGGGAGGCGTCCAGGACGGTGTTGTCGTACTCCTGGACGAACGCCTGACGTTTTTCGCTCCAGCCGAGGGTCATCACCTGGTCGAGGATCGCGTCCCGTGCGGCCGTCCAGCGGGGCAGGTCTGCGGGGCGGGCGGTGGCCACGGCCTGGCGGATGCCGCGGTCCAGGGCGACCCAGCACATGAGACGGCTGTACGTGAAGTCCTTCCGGCCGCCCCGGGTCTCCCAGATGCCCTCGTCGGGGCGGTCCCAGTGGTCGCACAGCCAGTCCAGCAGGGCGGCGCAGCGCAGCCAGTCGTCGTAACCGATGACGTTGCCGACCTGGCCGGTCTGGGCGAGGGCGTAGACGGCCTCGCCGTAGATGTCCATCTGCAGCTGGTCCGCGGCGCCGTTGCCCGAACGTACCGGTCTGGAGCCGCGCCACCCTTCCAAGTGGTCGAGGACCTCCTCGGTCAGGTACGGGTCGCCGTCGACGCGGTACATGATCTGGAGGGGCTCGCCGTTGGGAGCGCCGCCGTCCCGCAGCCGCTGGAGCAGCCAGCCGCGGAAGGCGTTGGCCTCGTCGGTGAACCCGAGGTCGCGCATGGCGCGCACCGAGAGGGAGGCGTCGCGGACCCAGGTGTAGCGGTAGTCCCAGTTGCGCTCGCCGCCCTCCTGCTCGGGCAGGCCCATGGTGGCGGCGGCGATCGGCGCGCCGGTGGGCGCGTACGTCAACAGCTTGATGGTGATCGCGGAGCGGTTGACCATCTGCTGCCAGCGGCCGCGGTAGGTGCAGTGCGCGGTCCAGCCGTGCCAGAAGTCGCGGACGTCGTTGAACTCCTGCGTCATGTCGTGGACGTTCACCGCCGGCGGGGGCGCGCCGTCGGCGTCGCAGACCGTCAGGAGGACGGCCGCGCGTTCGCCTTCGGCCAGGGCCAGGGTCGCGCACACGTCCGTCCCGTCGACCTCCAGGTCGACCGGCCCCAGTGCCTGTAGGTACGCGGTGATGCCGGGGCCGTCGAAGCGGGCGGTGGCGTCGTCTTCGAACGTCAGGTCGTGGGGTGCGCGGCCGTAGTCGAACCGCGGGCGGCACTCCAGGCTGAAGCGCGCGGTGCCGCGCACACCCCGCATGACCCGCACCACCTGGTGCCGGTCGGTGACGGTGTGCGGATCGTGGACGGGCATGAAGTCGATGACCTCGCCGACGCCCTCGGGGGTGAGGAAGCGGGTCATCAGGACGGCGGTGTCGGCCATGTAGAGCTGCTGGGTGACGACCTCGGCGCTGCCCGCCGGTCCGTCGTCGGAGACGTCGGGCGCGTCGGCGGTGATGGCGAAGTAGCCGCCCGCGCGGTCGTCGAGCAGGCCGGCGAAGATGCTGGGCGCGTCGAAGCGGGGTGAGCAGAACCAGTCGAGCACGCCCTCGGAGGAGACGAGGGCACAGGTCTGCAGGTCCCCGATCAGACCGTGCTCGGCGATCGGCGGGTAGGGGAGCACCGGCCTCTCCTTCCTGTCCGTCCACGTCCGGTTCTCAGGAACCGAGGACCTTCTCCTTGGCCCGCTCGTACTCGGCCGCCGTGAGGTCACCACGGTTCTTGAGCTCGGCGAGCTTCGCCAGTTCCTCGGCGTGACCGGTGGGCCCGGCGCTGTCGCGCACGTAGGAGCGGAAGGCCTGCTCCTGCTGTTGGGCCCGGTTGAGCTCGCGTTCGCCCATCCCGCGGCCCCGGGCGATCAGGTAGACGAACACGCCCAGGAACGGAAGGATGATGACGAAGATCGTCCATCCGGCCTTGCCCCAGCCGCTCAGCGCGTCGTCACGGAAGATGTCGGCGATGACGCGGAAGAGCAGCATGAACCAGAGGACCCAGAGGAAGATCAGCATCATGGTCCAGAAGAAGTTCAGCAGCGGATAGTCGTAGTCGTCCGCGAGGTTGAGCAACGAGTTCTGCATGGCCCGGTCTCCTGTCGGTCGGGTCGGTCAGGCGGGCACCGGGGCGAAGGAGAACAACTCGTCAGCGCCCGGCTGTACGACGCCGTAGCTGCTTTCCGGTACCTCGTTCCAGGCGCCGGGGAGGTCGCCGAGGGGTTCGGACACGATCAGGCGGGTCTCGTCGGAGACCTCCTGGAGGAACGCCATGTCCGGGTGCAGCCTGCGCAGCGAGTCCACCTTGCTGCTGTAGAACAGCGAGCGTGAGGCGTGCCCGCTGGAGTAGCGGAAGGCCCAGACGCGTTCGCCGTCGGTCATGGCGAGGGTCATCTGGAGCGGGAACTCCACTCCGTGCTCGTGCCCGACGCGCTCCACCACCCCCGCCATCCTGGCGATGGCGGTCGGCGGGTCCTGTTCCAGGCCGAAGGTGAGGGCCAGGTAGAACATCACCTCGGAGTCCGTCGTTCCGCCGATGTCGGCGTAGAGGGCGGGATCGACGAGCAGGGTGAGGTCCCGGCGCATCATGTGGAAACCGGAGATCGCTCCGTTGTGCATGAACATCCAGCGGCCGTGCCGGAACGGGTGGCAGTTCGACTGCTGCACGGCCGTCCCGGTGGAGGCCCGGATGTGTGCGAAGAACAGCGGGGAGCGGACGTGGTCGGCCATCTCCCGCAGGTTGCGGTTGTTCCAGGCGGGACCGACGTCCCTGAGGAGTGCCGGAGTCTCGATGTCGTCCGTGTACCAGCCGACACCGAACCCGTCGCCGTTCGTCGTCTCCACTCCGAGCTTGGAGTGGAGGCTCTGGTCGATCAGCGAGTGAGCCGGTTTGTACAGGATGGTGTCGAGCAGCATGGGCGTACCCGAGTACGCGAGCCATCGGCACATGGGTCATCACCTGCGTCTCTACGGCGCTGGGGGAAACGAACCGCCGGCCCGCGCGCCCCCGGGATGGATTGCCGTGCCTTCCCGACGCGCCGCGGCCGACGTCATGTGGATCTCGTCCGGCCATCTCATTCTCGGGTCCCTCCCCCGGGAGCGCCACGCGGGGCGCCGGCCCCGTCACCGCGCCGGCCACCGGCCGCCAGCAGCGCGAGTACGGCCAGCACGGCCAGCAGGATGAGCGCCAGCAGCAGGACCGTGAGCACCGTCGGGTGGTTCCACAGCGCGAACACCAGCGCGAGGACGATCAGCACGCCGATGGTGAGCCAGCGCCGGCGGGCGAGGACCCAGGTGCCGACGCGCCCGGTGTGCACTCCGTGGGTGGCTCCCCAGCCCGCGGCGGAGTCGGCCGCGCGCTCCGCCGTGCCGCGGACGCCGCGCGGCAGCCGGCCGGCACCGGAGAGGTAGGCGCCGAGGGCGACGACGATCCCGAGGACGATCGCGGTGCGGATGCTGACCTTCAGGAACCGTACGAGCGTGTCGAAGATGGCCGCGGCCGCCGCGGGCGACTGGACCTGCTCCGGGAGGTGGTCGAGGTAGTAACGGCGGGCGATGACCAGACCGATGGCCAGGACGAGGCAGGCGGCGGCCGCGCACAGCATGGTGGTCACCAGGGCCCGGCGCCGGCGCCGGGCGAGCAGGACTCCGCCCACCCCGAGGAGCACGGTGAGGACGGGCAGCCAGTTGCCGAGGACGTCGAGCAGGTGGACCATGCTCCTGATCTTGGCCAGTTGGTCGGACTGGAAGAGCACCATCTGCTTGTTGACCTCGGGGATCTTCTCGGCCGGGGAGATGCCGGCCTTCACGAGGTCCTCCTTGACCTTCTCCACGGCCTCGCCGATGTCCAGGGTGACGGTGCCGCCCTCGACCTCCACCGCGCCGCGGCCCTGCCCGGTGAGTGCGTGCACCACCGCGTTGTGGGCGGCCCGGTTGGCCGTGGTCCAGATCTTCTCGAAGCGGTCGCTGTCGACGAACCGGGTGGCCACCTTGGAGACGGCCGCGTCGGCGGCGGAGTCCAGTTGGGGGCCCAGGGCCTTGACGGCGTTGCCGACGCGGGGCGGCAGTCCCTGTGATTCGAGCCATTTCGCCAGGTCGTCCGTGACCTGTGCGCCGTTGACGCGGACGTCGGCCGCCTCGGTGATGCGGTGGACCGCGGCGGCCTCGACGTCCGGGTTCGAGGCGAGCGGGGCGACCGTGGAGACGTACCGGTCGGTGTTCAGCACGATGTCGTGGACCCACACGGTGAGCAGGGAGACCGGGACGAGGATGCACGTGAGCGTGATCAGCACGGCCGAAACGGTGCCGGCCGCGATCCTCCGGGAACGCGAGGCCTGACGTCCCGGGGCGGGCGCCTCGGCGGGCGGCTGGGACGGCAGACTCATAGCGCTCCCTGGGGACGACTGAGGTGAAAGGCCGCTTCCCGGCCATTCGACATGCCGCACCGCGGGTCCGCGCGTTCAGTTGGGCTCATCGTGTGAGACGTGTGAGAGGTGTGAAGCGCCTGGGCGAGGCGTGGGACGCGCGTGACGCGCCGGACCCCGGTCCGACCCCGGGGGCCGCTCCCCGCTGCCGACGGGCCGCCGAGGTTAGAAGATGGAGTATGACCGACCTCCGGCCGGAGCGCGGCCAGTCCCCCAGGGGGCGGGCGCGGCGGCCACAGCGTCTGTCCTCGTTGCTGAGCGTCCGCAGCGTGGCCGGCGAGGTGTTCCTCCTCCAGCTGGCCGTCGTGGTGCTCCTCGTCGCCGCCGCCGTGGCGGCGCTCGTGGTGCAGGCCCGGAGCGACGCCATGCTGGACGCCCGGCACCGTACGCTCGCCGCCGCCGGAACGTTCGCGGAGTCGCCGGGCATCGTCGCGGCCCTGCGCAGCGACCATCCGAGCGCGGTGCTGCAGCCGAGCGCCGAGGCCGCCCGGAAGGTCGCCGGGGTCGACGGCATCAACGTGTACACCCTCGACGGGGTCACCCTCACCCACAGCGATCCGCGGCAGATCGGCAGGCGCGTCGTCGGCCCCTTCTCCAAGGCGGCGGCCGGCAAGTCGTTCACCGAGACGTTCGAGGGCTCCCTGGGGCAGTCGGTGGTCTCGGTGGTCCCCGTCAAGGACCCGCAGGGCCGCGTCATCGCCGTCGTCTCCTCCCCCGTCACCGTCCAGAACGTGCAGGGCATGGTGAACCGGCAGCTGCCGGTCGTCCTCGGGACCGCGGCCGCGGTGCTCGCCCTGAGCGCGGGCGGCACGGCCCTGGTGAGCCGTCGACTGCTGCGCCGGACGCACGGCCTGGGGCCGGCCGAGATGACGCGGATGTACGAGCACCACGACGCGGTGCTGCACGCGGTGCGGGAAGGCGTACTGATCGTCGGCGACGGCGGACGGCTGCTGCTCGCGAACGACGAGGCGCGGCGGCTGCTGGACCTGCCCGCGGACGCGGAAGGGCGTCCCGTCACGGACCTGGGTCTGGAGGAGGCGATCGCCGAACCGATCGCCTCGGGCCGGTCCGCGACCGACGAGCTGCACATGTCGGCCGACCGGCTGCTGGCGGTGAACATCCGGCCCACCGCCCCGTACGGGCAGGCCGGGACCGTCGTCACCCTGCGGGACACCACCGAGCTGCGGGCGCTGTCGGGCAGGGCCGAGGTGGCCCGGGAGCGGCTGAAGCTGCTCTACGACGCGGGGGTGCAGGTCGGTACGACGCTGAACGTGGAGCGGACCGCCGAGGAACTGGCGGAGGTGGCGGTCCCGCGGTTCGCCGACGTGGTCACGGTCGACCTGCTGGACCCGGTGCTGCGCGGCGAGGAGCCGCCCGAGGCGAACACCGAGATGCGCCGCACCGCCGTCGTCGGCCTCGGGGGCGACCACCCGCTCACCCCCGTCGGAGAGCTGGTCCGGTTCGCTCCCGCCGGGCCGATGGCCACCGGGCTGGCCCTCGGCCGCGCGGTCCTGGAGGCCGACCTGCACGCCACCCACCGCTGGCGGGCCCAGCACCAGGCCAACGCCCGGCAGATCCTGGACCGCGGCATCCACTCCCTGATCGTCGTACCCCTGCGGGCCCGGGGCGTGGTGCTGGGGATGGCCGGGTACTGGCGAGGGCAGGACTCCCCGCCGTTCGACGAGGAG
This sequence comes from Streptomyces sp. NPDC005533, assembly GCF_042871845.1. Taxonomy (NCBI): domain Bacteria; kingdom Bacillati; phylum Actinomycetota; class Actinomycetes; order Kitasatosporales; family Streptomycetaceae; genus Streptomyces; species Streptomyces sp. NPDC005533. The sequence continues at coordinate 26,521 of NZ_JBIAJH010000018.1, forward strand.
GACGTGTCCTTCGCCGAGGAGCTGACCGCCCGGGCGGCCGTCTCCATCGACAACGCCCGCCGCTACACCCGCGAGCACAACATGGCCGTCACCCTGCAGCGCAGCCTGCTGCCCCGGGGTGTGCCGGAGCAGTCCGCCGTCGAGGTCGCGCACCGCTATCTGGCCGCCCGGGCCGGGGTGGGCGGTGACTGGTTCGACGTCATCCCGCTGCCCGGCACCCGGGTGGCCCTGGTGGTCGGCGACGTCGTCGGCCACGGTCTGCACGCCGCCGCCACCATGGGCCGGCTGCGCACCGCCGTGTACAACTTCTCCACCCTCGATCTGCCCCCGGACGAACTCCTGAGCCACCTGGACGAGCTGGTCGCCCACATCGACACCGACGAGCAGGAGTGGCAGGGGATCACCGGGGCCACCTGCCTGTGCGCCATCTACGATCCCGTCTCGGGGCAGGTGACCGCGGCCACCGCCGGGCATCCGGGACCCGCTCTGGTCACCCCCGACGGGACCGTGTCCTTCCCCGAGGTGCCGGTCTCCCCGCCGTTGGGCCTGGGCGCGGGCATGCCGATCGAGACCACCACGCTCACCCTGCCCGAGGGCTCCCGGCTGGCCCTCTTCACCGACGGGCTGATCGAGAGCCGCGACGTCGACCCGGACGCGGGCCTCGCGGCCCTGCGCGCCGCCCTGGCCGGGCCCGCCCGGACCCCGGAGGAGACCTGCGGCGCGGTCATCGAGGCGATGCTGCCCAACAGGCCCAGCGACGACGTCGCGCTGCTGGTGGCCCGCACCCGCCGGCTGGCCCCCGAGCGGATCGCCGAGTGGGACGTCTCCCCCGACCCCGCGGCGGTGTCCCCGGTGCGCAACGCCTGCGCCCGCCGGCTGGCGGAGTGGGGCCTGGAGGACATCTCGTTCACCACGGAGCTCATCCTCAGCGAGCTGCTGACCAACGCCGTCCGCTACGGCACCGAGCCCATCCGGGTGAGGCTGCTGTACGACCGCTGCCTGGTCTGCGAGGTGTCCGACGGGTCCAGCACCTCCCCGCACCTGCGCCGGGCCGCGGACACCGACGAGGGCGGCCGCGGCCTGTTCCTCGTCGCGCAGTTCGCCGAGCGCTGGGGCACCCGCTACACCCCCCGCGGGAAGATCATCTGGAGCGAGCAGGCGCTCCACGAGGGGGCCGCGCCGGCCGCGATGGATCTCGGCGAGGCGCTCCTGGCCGGGTGGGACGACGAGGGGTTCCGATAGCCGCCGGTAGGGCCGCCGCGGGGAAGAGTGCGGACACCACCGTTCGGGACTGCGCGGCCGAGGCCGTCGACCGTACGCTGGGCTCGATCGGTACGCGACCGCCCGTTATGGAGCCTTTGTGCCCGCATCCCGTCTCCGGACAGCCTTCGTCGCCGCCTTCCTGGCCCTCGCGGCGGCGCCCCTCGGCGCTTGCGGAGACGAGCCCGCCGCCGGACCCGTGGCGCCCGCAGTGGCCACCTCGGCCGCGGACGCCGGTGGCATGGCGGCACTGACGGCCGCGGCGAAGAAGGAGGGCGCCCTCAACGCGATCGCGCTCCCGCGCGACTGGGCCAACTACGGGGCGCTGATCGACGGCTTCGAGAAGAAGTACGGGATCAAGGTCACGGTGGAGAACCCGGACGGGACCAGCCAGGACGAGATCGACGCCCTGAAGGAGGGCAGGGACGACGGCCGCGCCCCGGACGTGATCGACGTGGGGGGCTCGTTCGCGCAGTCCGCGGCCCGGCAGGGCCTGCTCGCTCCGTACCGGGTCGACCCCTTCCACCAGATCCCCGAGGACCAGAAGGACCCGGACGCCCGCTGGTACAACAACTACGGCGGCTACATGTCGATCGGCTGTGACGCCAAGCGCGTGAAGACCTGCCCCTCGACCTTCGCCGATCTGCGCAAGCCCGAGTACAAGGGCCAGGTCGCCCTCAACGGCGACCCCACCAAGTCCGGCTCCGCCTTCGCCGGCGTGTACGCGGCGGCCCTGGCGAACGGCGGGTCCTTCGCCGACATCCAGCCCGGCCTCGACTTCTTCGCCGAGCTCAGCAGGAGCGGCAACTTCATCCCGGTCCAGTCCTCACCGGCCACGATCGAGTCGGGCCGGACCCCGATCAGCATCGACTGGGACTTCCTCAACCTCGGATACGCCGACGCGTTCCGCGAGAAGGGCGCGGACGTCGACTGGCGGACCGCCATCCCCTTCGACGGCAGCTTCGCCGAGTACTACGCGAACGGGGTGAACAAGGACGCCCCGCACCCCGCGGCGGCACGCCTGTGGCAGGAGTGGGTCTTCAGCCCGGAAGGCCAGAACCTCCGGCTCGGCGCCTACGCGCGCCCCGTCCTGATGGACGCCATGGAGAAGGACGGCACCCTCGACAAGGCGGCCGCGGAGAAGCTGCCGACGGTCGAGGGCACGCCGACCTTTCCGACGGAGGGCGAGACGGCGAAGGCGAGGGAGACCGTCAACCGCGGCTGGGCCGACGCCGTCTCGGGCTGAGCACGTCGGTGTCGTGGGCGTCCTGCCGGCGTCAGTGCCCGGCGGCGGCCTTGACCAGGGCGACCGCTGTCCCGATCGCCGCGTCGATCGCGCCGGCCAGCAGGGCGAAGGCCGTCCCGCCGCCCATCCGGATCCCTCCGTAGCACCCCCACGCGAACAGGGTGGCGACGTTGACGCCGGCCGCCACGAGCAGGGCCGTGTCCAGGTCCATCGCCCCGAGTGCCGAGACGCCGACGAGAACCAGCGGGCCCACCGCGGACAGCAGCAAGGGGCTGCTGACGAAGAGCATCGCGCGCAGGTCCCGTCCTCGGGCGAGGGCTCCGTGCGTCACGCGGTGGGCCTGCTGGTCCGCGACCAGCGCGGCCAGCCACAGGCCCACCGAGGCGGTCCCGATCGTCGCCGCGGCTCCGACGGCGCTCACGTGGCTGCTGCCGGCGAGCCCGATGACGACGGAGATCATGGTGATCGTCGCGTAGAGCCGTTCCTTGAGCTGGGCCGCGGCCATCTCCGTGCTCACCGCGCCCGCCGCATGGTCCGTCACGGGACCCACCGTAAGGCGCGGCCGGGCCGGACCCCCGGAACCACACCGGGTGACCGGCCCGCCGGCCTGCCGGGCCGTCAGACGACGGGTGTCACAGCTTGCGGCACAGCAGGGCGTCCGGTGTCCTGCCCTTGGCCCACGCCCCGGTGAAGGCGACGCCCGCGGCGTACTCGTCGGTGCCGCACTCGCCCTTGAGGTTGCCGTACGCGAACTCCCCGCCCGGACCGGCGGCCGGCCGGTTGTCACCCCGGTCGAACCAGACGGTGCGGCCGTTCGTCCCCAGCGTCCGGCCCGCCCGGGCGCACAGGACCGCGGAGACCGCCTGGCCGCGGACGCTGTAGCCGGTCATGAACTGGTCCGGCCCGCACTGGTACTTGGTGTAGCCGCCCGCCCAATCGCCCTGCTGTACGTAGCGTTCGTCGGTCACGACGGTCGGCGCCGGGCCGGTGGCCGCCAGGCCGGGGGCTCCGGCGTCGGTGCACAGTCCGCGCCCGTCCCGGTGGGCCAGGCCGACGAGCCGCTGGCCGTCGGGGCAGGTCCCCTTGCGGGCTCCGGCGTCCCAGTCGCCGAGGGCGCGTACGCGTGCCGACTGGACCGCGTCGGCGTGGTCGAGGTTGAGCATGTCCCAGGTGTCGGAGACGGCGACCGGGCCGGTCTTCTGCGGCGAGGTGACCAGCCGGTTCCAGTCCGCGGCGCGCCAGTCCCCGCCGTCGAGGAGGCCGGAACGGCGGCCCGACGCATCGAAGTTGAGGATCGACCAGGTGCCGTGTCCGGTCCATCCGACCAGGGGCCAGTAGGCGAAGTCGGTGTCGTTGGCGATCAGGTGGTCGACGAGGTTGCCGAACCAGGCGCGGGCCTGCGGGTTGGTCTCGTCGCTGCCGATGCCGAACTCGCTGATCCACAGCGGTGCGGTGAAGTGGCGGCCCGGTTCGGCCGTGACGTAGAACGCCTGCCGCTGCAGGGTCGCGAAGAGGTCCTCGCGGGAGAGTTCCTGGTAGCGCGGGTCGTGGGTCTCGCCCATGCCTGTCGCCCCGGTGTGGTTCGGCCCGGTGTAGCCGTAGAAGTGCGCCGCGTACACCAGCTTGTTCGAGGCGACGAGGGTGTGCGAGAGGGTGCGTACCGGTTCGAGCGTGGGACGCCCGTGGGGCAGCCCGTCGGCCGGGATGCCCTGCCAGTTGATGCCTTCGACGATCACGAGCAGGTCGGGGTTGGCCTCGGTGAGGAGCCGGTCGCCGAGGCGCTGGGACGCGGCCCACCAGTCGTGGCCGTTGCCCCAGTTCCAGTTGGCGTCGTCGGTGACGGTGCGGCGGACCTCGTTGTAGAGGTCGGCGCCGACGACGCGCTTGTTGTCCTTGTAGCGCCGGGCGAGGTCGAGCCAGTCGTTCTCCCACTGCGCGGTGGACTGGCTGGTGTTCCAGCGCTCGTTGCCGTCCAGACCGCAGCAGAAGCGCGAGGTGTTGGTGTGGTTGTTGAGGACCACCGCGAAGCCCTCGGCCGTGGTCGCCGCGATGACCGCGTCGAAGACCTGGAGCGGGGTCTTGCCGCGCAGGCCGGGGTTGGCGGCGACGGAGGCGTCGGAGACCGGGCGCTGGTCGTGCAGCATCTCGTTCGAGAACGGCAGTCGGATGCTGTTGATGCCGAGTTCGTGGAATCCGGCGAGGATCCGCGCGATCGGCGCGCGGTCGAGGCCGAGGGGCATCTGGTCGGCCTTCTCGCCGTCGTGGTGGCTGGCCGGGTCGTTGATGTCGCCGGATCCGCTCCAGGATCCCTGGGCCCCGTGCCAGTTCGCGGACTTGAGCTTGAAGCGGTTGCCCTCGGCGTCGACGACGTAGCGGCCGCGGGTGCTGAGGGGCGCGGTCCAGGAGTCGGACAGCGCGGTCGAGGCCGGGGGCGTCGCGGCCGCCCCGACCGTCCCGGCCGTCGGGGACGTCCCTGTCGTCGGTGACGCGACGGTCGGGGAGGCGGCGAGCGCTCCGAGCGCGAGCGCCGCGGCGAGTACCGCGGGGAGTAGGGCTCTTCTCACTGTGTCCTCCGTGAGGGCGGGGGGTGGGACGTGCGTGGTCGAGCGGTGGGGCGGGGTGCGGTGCGGTGGGTGGTGCGGTGGGTCGCTCAGCCGCCGCTGCCGAGGACGGCGACACCGCGCGGTGCGAGGGTCACGCGGCGGACGAGGGGCCGCTGGGCGTCGAGCAGGTCCCGGCGCCCGGCGGGCAGCGTCACCTCCCGCTCGTCCTCACTGTGGTTGAGCAGGATGAGGACGTCGTGGTCGTCGCCGTGCCTGATCGTCGCCTGGACGCCGGGGGGCAGGCCGGGCAGGACGGGGGCGACTCCCGCGTCGGCCAGTGCGCGGTCGACGACGGCCCGCATCGTGCCGGGGTCGGGACGGGTCGCGACGTAGCGGGCGGTGCCCCGGCCGTGACGGTGCACCGTGGCCGCCGGGCGGTCGTCGTCCCAGTCGGGGCCGGCGAAGAGGAGTTCGGGGCGGGCGCCGGTGAGCTTCACGTCCTCGCGCCACAGCGACGCGGGCGGCACCGGCGGCACGGGAGCCGGGACGCCTCCTTCCGCGGTGGCGCCCTGCGCAGTACGCAGCGGGACCGCCTCGTCCGCCGCGGCCGGCCAGAACTCCTCGACGCGTACGCCCAGTACCTCGCCCAGCGGACCGGGACAGCCGCCGGCGTGCACACGGTCGTGCTCGTCGACGACCCCGGTGAAGAAGGACGCGAGCAGGGAGCCGCCGTCCGCCACGAACGCGCCGATCCGCGCCGCGTTCCCGGCGGACAGCAGGTAGTGGCTGGGCAGCACGAGCAGCTTGTACGGCGCGAGGTCGGCGGCCGGATGGACGACGTCGACGCCGACGCCCGCCTCGAACAGGGGCGCGTAGTGGTCGAGGACGCGGTCGAGGCAGCGCACCGCGTCCGAGGGGTGCGAGTCGAGTTCGAGCGCCCACCAGTTCTCCCAGTCGAACAGGATCGCGACCTCGTTGCGGACGCGCGTACCGGCCAGCTCGGGCACCAGGGCCAGCTCGCGGCCGAGCCGGCGCACCTCCGCGTGGACGCGGGTCCCGGGGCCCGCGTGCGGCACCATGCCGGAGTGGAACTTCTCCGCGCCGCCGCGGGACTGCCGCCACTGGAAGTACATGACGGCGTCCGCCCCCTGCGCGACGGCCTGCCAGCTCCACAGACGCATCCGGCCGGGGCTCTTGCCGCCGTTACGACTGCGCCAGTTGACGGCGGACGGCGCCTGTTCGGTCAGCAGCCACGGCTTCCCGCCGGCCGCGCCGCGCAGCAGGTCGTACGAGAGCGCCGCACCGATGTGCGCCGCGTCCCAGTGCGGGTCCGGGTAGCTGTCGAGGGCGAGGACGTCCATCTCGCTGGCCCAGGCGTGGACGTCGACCGCCTTGTGTCCGGCGAGGAAGTTGGTGGTCACCGGGATGTCGGGGGTGACGCGGCGCAGCACGTCGCGTTCCAGGGTGAAGCAGGTGCGCAGCGCGTCGCTGCTGAACCGCTTGAAGTCGAGCTGCTGGGAGGGGTTGGGGTAGGTGGGTGCGGTGCGCGGCGGGAGGATCTGGTCGAAGGAGGTGTAGCGCTGCGACCAGAAGTCGGTGGACCACGCCTCGTTGAGCGCGTCGACCTCGCCGTACCGGGCCGTGAGCCAGCGTCGGAAGTCGGCGGCGGAGGTGTCGCAGAAGCATTCGGCGACATGGATGCCGTACTCGTTGCCGACGTGCCACAGCCCCAGCGCCGGGTGGTCGCGGTAATGCATGGCGACGGCCTCGACCAGGCGGACGGCCCGGTCGCGGAAGACCGGGCTGGAGGGGCAGAAGTGCTGGCGTCCCCCGGGGGAGAGGATCCCGCCGGACGCGGTCACCGGCAGGATCTCGGGATGTTCGACGGCGAGCCACGGGGGTGGCGAGGCGGTCATGGTGGCCAGGTCGGCGGTGATGCCGTGGGCGGCCAGGTCGTCCATGACGGTGTCGAAGAAGCGGAAGTCGTAGGCGTCGCGGGAGGGTTCGACGCGGGCCCAGGCGAAGATGGCGAGGTTGACGAGGTTGACGCCCGCCTCGTTCATCAGGCGCAGGTCCTCGGCCCGGGTGGCCTCGTCCCACTGCTCGGGGTTGTAGTCGCCGCCGAATCCGAGCCCGCGGGTCCGCGTGCGGAGCGTGCGGAGCGTGCGGAGCGTGCGGGCGCGGTCGTGTGCCGGAGAGTTCATCTTCCCTGCCCCTTCGAGTGCTTCGGGGCGCGTGGCGGCGCCGTGCTGTTCCGCTCCACCAGGGTCGGCATGACCGACACGATGGACGAGTCCGTCGTCGCGGCGCCGTCGATCTGGCTGAGGAGCCGGTCCACGCAGGCCGCGCCGACCCGGGTGAGGTCCTGGTCCACGGTGGTCAGCGGGGGGAGGAAGTAGCCGGATTCGGCGATGTTGTCGAAGCCGATCACGCTCACGTCCTCCGGGACCGAGCGCCCCGCGTCGCGCAGCGCACGGACCAGGCCGAGCGCCATCTGGTCGTTGGCGGCGAACACCGCGGTGACCTCGGGCCGGCCGGCGAGTTTCCGGCCCGCCCGGTAGCCGCTCTCGGCGCTCCAGTCGCCGTGGACGGCCTGGGGTACCGGGGCGCCCGCCGCCCGGAGCACGCGCTGCCACGCCTCGGCGCGGCGGCGCGCGGGGTGGGAGTCCCGGGGGCCGGCCAGGTGCCACACCGTGGTGTGGCCGAGCCCCAGCAGGTGGGTCACGGCGATCTCCGCGCCGGCCGCGTGGTCGGTGTGGACGCCGGGGTAGCGGTGGTCCTCGCCGCCGTCGACGACGACGACCGGCAGCCCCCAGGGGAGCATCAGGGAACCGGTGAGGATCTGCGCCTCGTTCACGATGACCCCGTCGACCGCGTGACCGCTCAGCCTCCGGAACGCCTCCAGCACCGCCTCCTGGGTCTGCGCCTGCGGGACCACCACGTTGACCGAGTACTCGGTGGACTGCACGGCGGCGACGATCGAGTCCAGCGTGCGCGCGTTCCCGTGCGCCGTGAGGTCGAAGCTGATGACGCCGATCATCCGGAACCTTCCGGTGGCCAGCGCCCGGGCTGCGGTGTTGGGGCGGTACCCGAGCATGCGAACGGCGCGGACGACCCGGTCACGGGTGGCTCCGTCGACACGGGCCGTCGCGTTGAGCACGCGGGAGACGGTCTGGGCCGAGACCCCCGCCATGGCCGCGACGTCCGCCATGGACGGCGGCCGGGGTCGGTCCGCGGCCGGGGAGCGGGGCCTGCGTGGCCGCTGCCCATCCTTCGCCATGGTGCAGTTCCTCTCGCACGGTGAGGCCCGGGGCGTCTTCCTGGCCCTCGTCATGTTTGCGCGAACATGGCGCGTCGGTCAACAGGTTGGCGATCGGTTCATGGACGGGCGAGCGGTCCGTCACCTGCCCCGCCGAACTCGAAACCCCTTGAAACACAACGCAACTGACGAACCGCCAGATGCCTTGGCCAAAACGCTTGACACCCTCCGAGAGCTGTCGACACACTTCCGAACCGCGCCGCCGTGTTGGCGCTAACACGCATCGGAGGTCCTTCCCTTGAAACGCGGCGCCGTTCGGCGCAACCTCACCGCCCATGCGTTCCTGCTGCCGTTCCTCGTCGTCTTCGCCGTCGGAGTCGTCGCCCCGCTCGCGTACTCGGTCAACCTGAGCCTCTATCAGGAGCGCATGATCGGCGGGCGGGTGTTCACCGGGCTGGACAACTACACCAAGGCGTTGGGCGACCACCTGTTCCACGCCGGTCTCGCCCGCGTCGCGCTCTTCTTCGCGATCCAGGTGCCGCTCATGCTCGGCCTCGCGCTGGCGGCCGCCCTCGCGATCGACAGCGGTCGGCTGCGCGCGCCGGGGCTGTTCCGGATCGGCATCTTCGTCCCGTACGCCGTTCCCGGCGTGGTCGCGGCCCTGATGTGGGGCTACCTCTACGGCGACCGCTTCGGCCTGGCCGGCGAGATCGGCGAGCTCCTGCACACCGAGGTGCCCGACTTGCTCTCCGGGAACTGGATGCTGGCGTCGATCGGCAACATCGTCACCTGGTCGTACGTCGGCTACAACATGCTGATCTTCCACGCCGCGCTGCTGTCCGTCCCCGCGGAGCTGTACGAGGCGGCCGAGGTCGACGGCGCCGGCGCCTTCCGCAAGGCGTTCAGCATCAAGCTGCCCGCCCTGCGCCCGGCGCTGCTGCTGGCCACGACCTTCTCGGTGATCGGCAGCTTCCAGCTCTTCAACGAGCCGAGCGTGCTCCAGTCCCTGGCGCCCGCCGCCGTCTCCACGAACTACACCCCCAACATGTACGCGTACAGCCTCGCCTTCGACGGACGCCAGTTCAACTATTCGGCGGCCGTGGCCGTGTTGCTCGGCCTGGTGACCGTGCTCGTCGCGTACGGGGTCCAGCGCACGACCGCCCGACGGGAGAGCCTGCTGTGACCGCCGCCCGCCGTCCGGGCCGGCCGTCCACGGCCCTGACCGTGGCCATGGGGCTGATGCTCGCGTACACGCTGCTCCCCCTGCTCTGGCTCGCGATCAGCGCGACGAAGTCCCACCAGACCCTCTTGGACTCGCCCGGCCTGTGGTTCGGGGACGGCTTCCACCTGTTCGAGAACGTCCGGGACGTCTTCACCTACGACGGCGGCATCTACCTGCGCTGGTTCGGCAACACCCTGCTCTACTCGGTGGTCGGGGCGGGCGGGGCCTCGATCATCGCGACGCTGGGCGGGTACGCCCTCGCCACCTACGAGTTCGTGGGCCGCCGGGTGCTGTCCGCCGTCGTTATCGGCGCGATCTCGATCCCCGCGTCCGCTCTCGCCGTGCCCACCTACCTGCTCTTCAGCGACATCGGCATCGTGAACACGCCGTGGGCGGTCCTGTTGCCGTCCCTCGCCAGTCCCTTCGGGCTGTACCTGATGCGGGTGTACGCCACCGAGGCCGTGCCCGGCGCGATGCTGGAGGCCGCACGCCTCGACGGCGCCGGTGAGCTGCGCATCTTCCTCACCATCGCGCTGCGCCTGCTGGCTCCCGGCTTCGTCACCGTGCTGCTGTTCACCCTCGTCGCCACCTGGAACAACTACTTCCTGCCGCTGATCGTGCTCAACGACCCGCAGCTGTTCCCCCTCACGGTGGGGCTGCGCCAGTGGGACTCGCTCGCACAGGGCGGCGCCGGCGCCGGCCTCACGCCGCTCCTCCCGCTGGTGATCACCGGAAGCCTGCTGGCGGTCGTCCCGCTGATCGTCGCGTTCCTCTTCCTCCAGCGGTTCTGGCAGTCGGGACTGGCCGCCGGCGGCGTCAAGCAGTAACCCACCGCCCACCCCTCAGCGAAAGGATTCGACATGCGCAGATCCCCTCGGCCGTCGGCCCTCACCCGCACCCTCACCGCGGCCGCCCTCGCGGCCCTCTCGCTCTCCCTCACCGGGTGCGGCGGCGGCTCGGGCACCTCCGACGGCGGCCGGAAGGCCGATCCCGCGGCCGTGCGGGCCGCCCTGGACAAGCCCGCCGAGATCACCTTCTGGACGTGGGTCCCGAACGTCGACAAGACGGTCGCGCTGTTCGAGAAGAAGTACCCGAAGATCAAGGTCAACGTGGTCAACGCGGGCCGGTCCAAGGACGAGTACACGAAGCTGACCACCGTCCTGAAGGCGGGCACGGGCGCGCCCGACGTCGTGCAGGTCGAGTACTTCGCGCTCCCCCAGTTCGCGATGACCAAGTCGCTGGTCGACCTCGCCGACTACGGCGCCGCCGGGCTGGAGGACGAGTTCGCCGGCTCGGCCTGGTCCCAGGTCAGCGTCGCCGGCGGGATCTACGGCATACCGCAGGACACCGGTCCGATGGCGATGTTCTACCGCAAGGACGTCCTCGACAGGTTCGGCGCGACCCCGCCGAGCACGTGGGAGGAGTACGGCGCGCTGGCCCGGAAGATCCACGACGCCGATCCGAACGTCCGGATCACCTACGTCGATCCCGGCGACGCGGGCACGTCCAACAGCCTGATCTGGCAGTCCGGCGGCAGACCGTACGCCGTCGACGGCGCCACCGACGTCACCGTCGACCTCGCGAACGACACCGGGGCCAAGGCCTACGCCGGCACCTGGGGCCCGCTGATCGAGGACAGGCTGGTCGACTCCACCGCGAGCTGGAACGAGGAGTGGTGGAAGTCGATGGCCTCCGGAAGGTACGCGACCTGGCTGGCCGGAGCCTGGGCGCCGGCGGTTCTGGAGCAGAACATCCCGCAGAGCGCCGGCCAGTGGTCGGTCGCTCCCATGCCGGGCGGTGTCAGCGCGGAGAACGGCGGCTCGTCGGTCGCCGTCACCACCCAGGCGAGGAACAAGGAGGCCTCCGTCGCCTTCGCCCAGTGGCTGGGCTCCGACCCGGAAGCCGTCAGGTCGCTCAACTCCGAGGTCGGTCTGTTCCCCGCGACCAGGGTGCTGCTCGACGACCCCGGCTTCCGCGGCGCCGCGGTGCCGTTCTTCCCCGGGGGCAGGCCGAACGAGGTCTTCGCCGACATGTCGAAGGCCGTGCGTCCCGGTTGGCAGTACCTGCCGTTCCAGGTCTACGCGAACAGCGTCTTCAAGGACTCCGTCGGCCAGGCCCTGCAGCCCGGCGGGAACCTGCCCGGTGCGCTGGCCACCTGGCAGGACCGGGTGAAGGCGTACGGCAAGGAGCAGGGCTTCACCGTCAAGTAGCGCCGGGCACCGCCCCTTCCACCGGAGGAACCCCACGGGCATGACGACACTCGAACTCCCCCTCCTCGACGGGGAACACTGGTGGGGAGGGGCGGTCGCCGAAGGGCGGCACATGCCCTACCCCGACGGCTACGCCTTCGACCTGCGTGACGTGCTGGCCAACCAGGGCATGCCGCTCCTGCTCTCCGACCGCGGCCGCTGGGTGCACAGCGAGCGCGCCTTCGTCTTCACGGTCCGCGACGGCCGGCTGACCGTGCGGACGCACGAAGCGGACGCGGTCGTCGAGCACGGCGAGGGGCACGGTGATCTGCGCGGGGCCTACCGTCACGCGCTCGCCCGCCACTACCCCCCGTCCGGCACGATGCCGGACCCGGTCCTGTTCTGCGCACCGCAGTACAACCTGTGGATCGAGACGGTCTTCGAGCCGACCCAGGAGAAGGTGCTGGCGTACGCGCAGCGCCTGCTCGCGGAGGGCTTCCCGCCCGGCGTGCTGATGATCGACGACCGGTGGAGCAACGACTACGGGGACTGGACCTTCCATCCCGGCCGCTTCCCCGATCCGGCGGGCATGGTCGCCGAACTCCACCGGCTCGGCTTCAAGGTGATGCTGTGGCTCGTCCCGTACGTGACCCCGGACTCCCCCACCGCGCGGCAGCTCGGCGGCCTGGGTCTGCTGGTGCGCGACCGCGGAACCGGCGCGGACGGACGGGCCGCGGTCGCCTGGTGGTGGAACGGCTGGAGCGCCGGCCTCGACCTGCTCGATCAGCGCGCCCGGGCATGGCTCACCGGCCGCCTCGAAGCCCTGCGCGCCGACATCGGCGTCGACGGGTTCAAGTTCGACGGCGGCGACGCGCCCTGGTGGCGCTCGCTCGGGTGCGCGGACCCGGAGGCCTACACGCACGCGTGGAACCGGTTCGGGGCCGACTGGCCGCTCAACGAGTTCCGGGACGCGTGGCGCGCGGCGGGCCTGCCGCTCGCGCAGCGCCAGCAGGACAAGCACCACCTGTGGGAAGGACGCTTCGGGCTGGCGAGCCTGATCCCGAACGCCCTGGCACAGGCTCTGACCGGCCACGCCTTCACGTGCCCCGACATGATCGGCGGCGGCGAGTTCCGCTTCGTCCCGGGTGAGGACGGCGAGGGTTTCGACGAGGAGCTGTTCGTCCGCTACGCCCAGATCGCCGCCCTGTCCCCGATGATGCAGTTCTCCACGGCGCCGTGGCGCGTGCTCTCCCCCGAGGGCCTCGCGATCGTCCGCGCGGCCGCCCGCCTCCACACCGTGTTCGCCCCGGAGCTGCTCGCGCTCGCGGAGCACGCCGCGGCCACGGGCGAGCCGATCCAGCGCCCCCTCGAATGGGCCTTCCCGCACCGGGGATACGCGGCGGTCACCGACCAGTTCATGCTGGGCGACGGCCTGCTGGTGGCTCCGGTGGTGACCAGGGGCGCGGTCGGGCGCGAGGTCGTGATCCCGCCGGGCAGGTGGCTGGCCGACGACGGCCGGTCCTACGCGGGCCCGGCCACGGTCCGGATCGACGCGCCCCTGGCCCGGCTGCCGTACCTGCGCCGGACGGACGCGCCGCAGGGGTGAGGAGCCGCCGGCCGGGGACCCGCGTCCCGCGCCGGCGGCCCCGGCCCGGCCGCGGCCCCGCGCTACCGCGTCCCGTCGGGCGGTGCGAGGCGGCGGGCGCCCGCCGCCGGGGTGACCTCCAGGATGCGCGGGAGGCGGTGGCCGGCGGACCCGAAGGCGGTGGTGACCGACTCGGCCACCACGCCCTCCCGCCCGTCCGCCACGAGGGCGATGACGGAGCCTCCGAAGCCGCCTCCGGTCATGCGGGCACCGAGGGCCCCGGCGCCGAGCGCGGCGCTCACGGCGAGGTCGGTCTCCGCGCAGGAGACGCGGTAGTCGTCGCGGAGGGAGGCGTGGCCCTCGGTGAGGATCGGGCCGAGCGCCGCGGCGTTGCCCTCCCGCAGCCGGGAGACGGCTTCGGTGACCCGGGCGTTCTCGGTCACCACGTGGCGGACCAGCGGGGCGAGTTCCGTCGGCAGGGCCGCCAGGGCCCGCGCGAGTTCCCCGGTGGGCAGGTCGCGCAGGGCGGGCAGGCCCAGCAGCGCGGCCGCGCGTTCACAGCCGGCGCGCAGGGCGGCGTACGCCCCGTCCCCGAGGTCGTGGGTGACGCGGGTGTCGACGACCAGGAGCCGCAGCCCTTGCCCGCGCAGGTCGAAGGGCACCTGAGCGTGGCTCTCCGGGGTGCGGGCGTCGAGGTGGAGGGCGGCCTCGGCGGTACAGCAGACGGAGGCCATCTGGTCCATGATCCCGCAGGGGACTCCGGCGAAGCCGTTCTCCGCGCGCTGGGCGATCCGGGCCAGTGCGGGTCCGGGCAGCCCCAGTCCGTACAGCTCGTCGTACGCGACGGCGACCGCGCACTCCAGCGCGGCGGAGGAGGAGAGTCCGGCGCCGGTGGGCACCGTGCTGTCGAAGTGGAGGTCGGCGCCCCCGACCGGGTGTCCCGCCTCGGCGAGGGCCCAGACCACACCGGCCGGGTAGCCGGTCCAGCCCTTCACCGCACCGGGGGCCAGGGCGGCCACGGCCAGGTCGGTGATCCGGCCGTCGCCCTGCGCGCTGTGCAGCCGCAGCCGTCCGTCGGTGCGGGCACGGGCGGCGAGCAGGGTGGTCTGCGGGAGGGCCATCGGGAGGGCGAAACCGTCGTTGTAGTCGGTGTGTTCGCCGATCAGGTTGACCCGGCCCGGCGCCGCCCAGACCCCGTCCGGGGAGCCGCCGTAGAGCTCCCGGAAGGCGTCCGCGACCCGCTCGGCCGCGCTGTCGTCGTCCCGCTGCACGGTCCCGTTCACGCCAGGGCCTCCCGAAGTCGCCGCGCGGCGTCCTCGGGGGCCACGTCGTTGACGAAGGCTTCCGTTCCGGACTCCGTTCCGGCGAGGAACTTGAGCTTGTCGGGAGACCTGCGGATGGTGAACAGCTCCAGGTGCAGGGCCAGTTCCCCGCCCCCGGTGCGCGGTGCCTGGTGCCAGGCGGAGACGTACGGTGTGGGCGGCGCCCCCTCCGGCTGCCCGGGTACGGGGAACAGCCGGTCGAAGCGGCGCAGCAGGTCCAGGTAGATGCCCGGGAACTCGGCCCGCTCGGCCTCGGTGAGGCAGGTCAGGTCGGGGACGCGGCGGTGCGGGTGGAGGTGCACCTCGTACGGCCAGCGGGCGGCGTACGGCACGAAGGCGGTCCAGTGCTCCCCGGCGGTCACCACCCGCTCGGTGGCGGCGCGGGCGCCCGTGAGCAGGTCCTCGAAGAGGTTGCGTCCGGTGGCGGCGCGGTGGGCGGCCGCGGCGGCGGTCATCTTGGCGGTGCGCGGCGTGACGAAGGGGAAGGCGTAGATCTGGCCGTGCGGGTGGGAGAGCGTCACCCCGATCTCGACGCCCCGGTTCTCGAAGCAGTACACCTGCTCGACGCCCGGGAGGGCGGAGAGTGCGGCGGTGCGGTCGGTCCAGGCGTCCAGGACCAGGCGGGCGGCGGCCGGGGTGAGATCGGCGAATCCGGCCTCGTGCTCGGGGGTGAAGCACACGACCTCGCAGCGTCCCGCCTCGCCCGCGAGGGAGGGGAAGCGGTTCTCGAAGACGGCCACTTCGTAGTCGGCGGCGGGGATCTCGCCGAGCCGGCCGTCCCTGGAGGGGCAGAGCGGGCACTCCCCGGCCGGCGGATGGTAGGTGCGGCCCTGCCGGTGGGAGGCGATCGTGATCCAGTCACCGGTCGCCTCGTCCCGGCGCAGCTCCGGGAGACTGCGCACGCCCTCCAGCGGGCGACGGTCGGGGGCGTCGCGCACGGCGCCCTCGTCGTGGTCGAAGTAGATCAGTTCGCGGCCGTCCGCGAGTTTCGTGAGGGTCTTCTTCACCCACCAAGACTAAACAGTTTCCAAAACAAATCAACAGTTGAGCCCGTGCTATGTTGTTGCTTTCTGAGTGGATTCCGCAGAGCCCGGGAGTGACCTCGTGGCCGAACAGCAGGCTGCGCAGCTGGCCCACCAGCGACGCGCGTTCATCCTCGACGCCGTCCGGCGCGACGGCTCGGTACGGGTGGCGGACCTGGTCGGACGGCTCGGCGTCTCGGACATGACGATCCGCCGGGACCTGGACGCCCTGGCCCGGCGCGGCGCCGTGGAGAAGGTCCACGGCGGGGCCGTCGCCACCGCCGGGACCAGCGGGCACGAGCCCGGCTTCGACGCCAAGTCCGGTCGGGAGGCGGCCGCCAAGGACGCCATCGCGGACACGGCAGCGACCCTGGTGGAACCGGGCAGCGTGGTCGCCCTCTCGGGCGGCACCACGACGTACGCGGTCGCCGCTCGGCTGCTCGACGTCCCGCGGCTCACGATCGTCACCAACTCCCTCCCGGTGGCCGATCTGGTGCGGGCCGCCGACCGCGACGGCGCGGGCACGGCCCCCGCCCTGCTGCTCACCGGCGGCTCTCCCACCCCCTCGGCGGCGCTGGTCGGCCCCCTCGCCGACCTGGTGATCGGCTCCCTCCACGTGGACCTGCTGATCCTCGGCGCCCACGGGGTGACCGAGGAGGCGGGGCTGACCACGCCCAACCTCACGGAGGCCCAGACCAACCGGGCCCTGGTCGCCTCGGCCCGCCGGATCGCCGTCGTGGCCGACCACAGCAAGTGGGGGGTGGTCGGGCTCAGCGGTTTCGCCGCGCTGGACCGGGCCGACTGGTTCGTGACCGACCCGGGCATGCCCGCCCCGGCCCGCGCCGTCCTCAGCGAGGCGGTGGGGGAACTCCTCGTCGCGGGCGAGGAGCGGGGCGGGCAGCACGGCGAGCCGCACGACCGGGGTCACGCCGCGAAGGGCTGATCGCCGTGCCAGTGGAGTCCGCCCGTGCCCAGGCGGATCGTGGCGCGGGGCCGCATGGGCTCCTCGCCCCTGCGGGCGAGCAGCACGATCTCGTCGACCCGCGCCGACGCGCCGCCCAGGCGGGCCGCGCACTCCGCGGCCAGCCGCCGCGGGTCGTGGGTTCGCCCCAGTGACAGGTGCGGCGTGAAGGAGGGGAACCGGCCCCGGCATGCGGGGAAGGGCTCCACCAGCGCCTGCCAGAGCGCCGTCCAGGGGGCCGGACCGGCCGCGGCGGGGTCCAGCCACACGGTGGCGTAGCCGCGGTGCCGGAAGGCGCGCACTCCGCTCAGGCGGACGGGGAACGGCCGGATCCCGCCGGCCGCGGCGGCCAGCAGCGGGGCCGCCGCGGCGAAATCCTCCTCGGGGACGAAGCCGAAGATCAGGTTGACGTGCGGGGGCCAGCGGCGGATCTGGGGGTCGTGCTCGGCCCGGATGCTCTGGATGGCGGGCCACAGCCCGGCCGGCGGAAGCCACGCGACGGCGGTCCGGGGCGTCGGAGCCACCCCGAGGAATCCGGGGGCACCGGCACCGGCCCCGCCACCGGTGGTCGGGAACCCGTTCACACCGCCATGATGCCCCCGGGACACCGGCCGGGGCCGGGCCTCTGCCTCTCAGCCGGTGAAGGAGCCGTGCCGCCCGGCGCCGCCCGCGAACCGGTCGGCCCCCGCCTGCGTCTCCCCCGCGGCGAGCGGAACGAGGCCGTGCCGGTACTCGGCGGCCAGGGCCTCCGCCTCGGATAGCCCGTGCTGTTCCCGTACGGAGAGCCGGTCGTGCCGCAGGCACGTCTGCGGGAACCCGGCGATCTCGTGGGCCAGCCGCTCCGCCGCCCGGCGGGCTTCCCCGAGCGGTACGAGGCGGTTGACGAGGCCGATCCCGTACGCCTCGGCGGCGGTCACGGGGCGGCCGGTGAGGATCAGGTCCATCGCGCGGCTCTCGCCGATCAGGCGCGGCAGCCGCACCGTGCCGCCGTCGATCAGCGGCACGCCCCAGCGGCGGCAGAACACGCCGAAGGTGGCGTCGTCCTCGGCCACCCGCAGGTCGCACCACAGGGCCAGTTCGAGCCCGCCCGCCACCGCGTGACCGCTGATCGCGGCGATCACGGGTTTGGTCAGGCGCATCCGCGTGGGGCCCATCGGCCCGTCGCCCTCGGCCCGGACCCGGTTGCCGCGGTCGGTGCCGACGGCCTTGAGGTCCGCGCCCGCGCAGAACGTACCGCCCTCGCCCCACAGCACGGCCACGGACGCCTCCTCGTCCTCCTCGAACGCACGGAAGGCATCGGCGAGTCGGGCCGCCGTCGGCCCGTCCACCGCGTTGCGGACGCCGGGGCGGCTGAGGATCACCGTGCGGACCGGGCCGTCGCTTTCGATCCGGACGGCAGCCGGTTCGGCGGGCGGCGTCCCCGTTGTCTCGGAGGTCGTGGCCACGGCGGAACTCCCTGGGTCGTGTGGTGTGCGGACGCCCACTGTGCAGCAATCGCGCGGGCGGCACGAGAGGGCGGGATCCCCCCGGACTGCGGCGGCCGCCGCACGGACCTACGCTGCGAGAGGGAGGTGATGCCCGATGTCTGTACCCCGGGCATCCGCGGCCCGCTGCGCGGCCGCCGGAACCGTCACTCTGTTGATGTTCGCGGGCCCCGGCGCGGGCGCCGCGCGGGCCGATGACAACGGAATCGCCGACAAGAGCGCCCCGGCCATCGCCGCGGCCGCCCGCGAGGCCATGTCGGGGCTCACGTCCATGCGCATGGCGGCCAAGGTGACCGACGCTTCGGGCACCACCGCGCTGGACCTGCGGTTCGACGCGCGGGGCAACTGCGTCGGCACCGTCTCCCCTCCCGGCGATTCCGGCACGGTCGACGTCGTCAAACGCGGCGACGACGTGTGGATGAAGCTGGACGACAAGCTGCTGCGGGCCCAAGTGCCGGGTGGTGCGGCCGACGACGCGATCGCGCTCATCAACGGCCGCTACGTGCACGGCACCACGAGCAGCCCGATGCTGAGCGACTTCGCCGAATTCTGCGACCTCGACTTCTACAAGAAGGAGTTCACCTCGAAACCGGCGAACGAACAGCTCGACAAGGGTGCGCGCACCACCGTCGGCGGCCGTCCGGCCATCACCGTCAACAGCCGGCAGGGCGAGCGGACGGGCACTTACCAGGTCTCCACCGAGGACGAGCCGTACCTCCTGCGCATCCAGGGCACCGACGAGTCCGGCGAGCGGGTGGAGGCCACCTTCTCCGCCTTCGACGAGCCCGTCCGGGCCGAGCCCCCCGCCCCCGCCGACTCGGTCGACCTGTCCGAGCTCCAGTAGCGACGGGGACCGACCGCGATCACCTGCCCCGCTGCGGCGCGGGCCGCTCCTGCCGCCCCGTGATCGCAGGGCGGGTTCACGGCGTGCGGTGGACCCGGGCGAGGACGAGGACGGTGTCGTCGGTCGGCGGAGCGGACAGCAGGCCGGCCAGGGTGCGGTCCGCCATGTCCTCCAACGAGCCCTGCGCTGAAGCCAGTTCGGTGCGCAGCGCGTCGAGTCCGGCCTCGATGTCCCGGCCGCGCGCTTCGATGAGGCCGTCGGTGTAGAGGACGAGGACGGCGTCCTTGGGCAGTTCGACGTCCGTCGCCCGGAAGGGGCAGCCGCCGACGCCGAGCGGTACGCCGAGGACCTCGTCGACGGTCTGCACCGTGCCGTCCGGGTGGAGCACCAGGGGCGGGGGGTGGCCGGCGCTGGCGACGCGGGCGCGTCCGGTGCGCGGGTCGTAGACGATGTACAGGCACGTCGCGAGCTCGATGCCGGACTCCTGGGCGCACGCGTCGAGTTCGGTGAGCAGGTCCTCGGGCTCGCTGTCGTGCCGGGACAGGGCCTGGGTGGTGATGCGCAGGCGGCCCATGGCGGCGGCGGCCGTCACCCCGTGCCCCATCACGTCGCCCACCACGAGCGCGACCCGCCCGTCGGCCAGGTTGATCACGTCGTACCAGTCTCCGCCGACCTCGGTGATCCGGCTGCCGGGCACGTACCGGTGGGCCACGTCCACGTACGGGCTGCTCGCCAGGGCGGTGGGCAGCAGCGCCCGCTGCAGGGTGAGGGCGATGTCCTGGACGCGGGAGTACAGCCGGGCGTTGTCGAGGCAGATCGCGGCGCGCGAGGCGAGCTCGCCGGCGAGGTTGACGTCGTCCTGGGTGAAGGCCGGCCGGCCCGCGGACCGGCCGAACATGGCGATGCCCTGTACGGTGCCCCGGGCGATGAGCGGGGCGACGAGGACGCCGACCACGCCGCTCTCGGCGAAGAGCCGCGCGCGCGACTCGATGGCGACGGTCCGGGCCAGGAACTCCTCGTTCACCACGGCGGCGACGGCGCGTCCGGTGCCCAACATGTCGTGCATGACGGAGCCGGGCGGGTACCGGACCTTGTCCACCCCGCTGACGAGCTCGATCGCTGGCCCGGGGAGGATCGTGCCGGAGGCGATCCTGCGGGTGTACAGCGGCCGGGCCGGGTCGAAGTCCTCGGACTCGTCCATCCATTCCACGATTTCGACCACGGCGCCGTCGCAGAAGTCCGGCATCGAGGCGTCGACCAGCTCCTGGGCCGTCTGGTTCACGTCGAGGGTGGTCCCGATGCGCGTGGAGGCCCCGTCCAGCAGGGCGAGGCGCCGGCGGCTGGCGGTGGCTTCCAGGATGGCCTGCTCCCGGTCCGTGACGTCCACCATCAGTCCGCCCACCCCGGGGCGGGAGCCGACCGCCTCGCTCAGGGGGAAGAAGCTCACCGAACGCACCTGGTCGCGGTCCGGATGCCCCTGCGGGCGCATGCCGACCAGCGCCCCGACGACCGGTTCGCCGCCCTGGGCGACGGCGCGGAGCATGCGCTCGTACTCCCCCCCGTCGGACATGATCATGATCTCGTCCATGCGGCGCCCGAGGTGCGCCTCGATCGGCAGGCCGTCCATGTCGGCGAGCACCTGGTTGAGGTGGACGTACCGGAGGTCCGGGTCGAGCATGACGAGGCCGATGGGGCAGGTCTCGAAGAGGGCGTCGAGGAAGGCGAGGTTGGTCTTGACCCGGTCGAGTTCGTCACTGCGGCTCGCCAGGCCCATCACCACCGGGCTGCTGCCGGCTCCGGTGACGGGGAAGACCCGGAAGCCGCAGGCGAAGGCCGTGCCGTCCCGGTGCCGCGCCGCCAGCTGGCCCCTCCAGTACCCCAGGGTCCGGCCGTTCTCCGCCAGCCGGGCACCGGAAGCGGACGCGCCCCCGATCTCGTCGGCGAAGAGGAGAGCGGCGGGCTTGGACAGGATGGAGGCGGCGTCGTGCCCGAAGAGCTCCCCCGCGCCGGGCCCCCAGTAGCAGACGAGGCCGCGGTCGTCGATGCCGAAGACGGCCACGCGCACGTGTTCCAGCAGCGTCCCCGGCTCGGACCAGAACGGGCCGTGAGCCTCCTCGCCCCCCGGCCGAGCCGATGGCACGAGACGACCCCTTCCGCCCGCCGATACCTCCACCCATTATGCGGACGCCGCCGTGATTGCGCGGGGGCGGGCCGCACGGGCCACCCCCTCGGCAGGGGGATCTGTTTTCCCGAACGGGGTGCCGCGAGGGCCGGGGAGTCGGGCCGCGCCCTCGGTGGGGCTTCCCCTAATCTGGCAAAAACTGCCGCATCTTAGCGAAGGGGAAATCCCGTGCCTTCTCGCCTCAATCCCTACATCAGCTTCAACGGCAACGCCCGGCAGGCCATGGATTTCTACAAGGACGTCTTCGGCGGCACCCTGACGGTGAACACGTACGGTGACTTCGGCAGCGGCAAGGAGGCCGGGGGCTCCGACGACATGATCATGCACAGCATGCTCGAGACCGAGAACGGCTTCACGCTCATGGGCGCCGACAACCCGCCGGGGTCGGAGAACAAGCCAGGGAACAACATCGCGGTGAGCGTGAGCGGCGACGAGCCCGAGGAACTGCGCGGCTACTGGTCCAAGCTCTCCGCCGGCGGCTCGGTCACGGTCCCGTTGGAGAAGCAGATGTGGGGCGACGTCTTCGGCATGTGCACGGACCGCTTCGGCGTCATCTGGATGGTCAACATCGTCCAGCCGGCCGCCTGACCCACGCCGCCGGACCCGGTCCGGACAGCGCCCGGGCCGTCCCCTCCGGTTCCCGGGAGGCGACCTGGCAGCCCCGTGCGGCGGGCCACCCGTCCACGATGGCACCCCGGCGGCCCGCTTTGCTCCACCCCGGCACCTGACCCCGCCGCCCGGCTGCCGCATGATCGATTCCCCGCACCGGTGGAGGAGCGCCCGCGCCCCTCCACCGCCGCGTTCCACCGATCACGGGAGCCCCGCCACATGTCCGACATCAACGTGCGCGCCGTACGGGCCGAGGACTTCGCCCAGTGGCGCACCCTCTACCGCGGCTACGCCGACTTCTACCAGGTGGAGCAGACCGAGGAGGCCGCTGCCACCGTGTGGTCCTGGGTGACCGACCCCGGCCACGAGGTCGGCGCCCTGGTCGCCGAGGACGCCTCCGGCCGCCTCCTGGGCCTGGCCCACTACCGCCCGTTCGCCCGGCCGCTCTCCGCGACGGTCGGCTGCTTCCTCGACGACCTGTTCGTGGCGCCCGAGCACCGCGGCTCGGGCGCCGCCGACCGGCTGCTCGGCGCCCTGCGCGAGCTCGCGGCCGAGCGCGGCTGGAGCGTGGTCCGCTGGATCACCGCGGACGACAACCACCGCGCCCGGTCGAAGTACGACCAGGTGGCCACCCGCACCATGTGGGTCACCTACGACATGGCACCGAACTAGGCCGTCTCTTCCGAATCTTGCCTCGCCCGCGCCGCCCGGCACCGCACCTCGCCGCGTTGGCGGAGCACCCCAGTACGTCCAGTACAAGGGCGCCCCGCCAACACGCCGATGCACGGCACCGGACCACGCGGGCGTGACCGGCAATCCGAAAGAGACGACCTAGGTGTGTTGTCCGGGCAGGTTGGTGACGCGGCTGGCGGGTGTTTGGCCGTGGATGCCGGTGTGGGGTCGGTGGTAGTTGTACCAGTCGATCCAGTCGGTGAACGCTTCCTGGCGTTGCCGGTCTGAGGTGTAGGGCCGGTGGTAGGCCCATTCGTCGAGCAGGGTGCGGTGGAAGCGTTCGACCTTGCCGTTGGTCTGCGGCCGCCAGGGCCGGGTCCAGTGGGGGCTGATGCCCAGCTCGCTGCAGGTCTGGCGCCAGGTGTTCTTGCTGTAGGCCCAGGCGTTGTCGGTCAGCACGCGTTCGACGGTGATGCCCAGGGACGCGAACCAGGCCGTGGCCCGGGCCAGGAATCCGGCGCAGGTCGCGGCGGTCTCGTCCGGGAGGTCTTCGGTGTAGGCCAGGCGGGTGTGGTCGTCGAGAGCGGTGTGGAGGTAGGCCCAGCCGGTGCCGGTCTTGTTGCGGCGGCCTTCGGCCCGTCCGAGGGTCTTGTGGCCGCCGCCGTCGGGGATCCGGCCGAGTTTCTTGACGTCGATGTGGACGAGTTCGCCCGGCCGGGCGCGTTCGTAGCGGCGGACGGGTTCGCCGGTGGCCCGGTCAAGTACGGCCAGGGGCTGCAGGCCGTGCCGGACGAGGATCCGGTGGGCGGTCGAGGGCGCGATGCCGCATCGGGCGGCCAGCCTCAGGGGTCCGATCCGGTGCTCGCGCCGCAGGCGGATGACGTGTTCCTCCACCTCGGCCGGGCTCCTGCCCGGCTGGTGGTGTGGCCGGCTGGAGCGGTCACTCATTCCGGCGACGCCCAGCAGCCGGTAGCGGGATGCCCAGCGGGCCGCGGTCGTGTGGCTGACCTGGAAACGCTCTGCCGCCCGCCGAAGCGGCCAGCCGTCATCTACGACACAACGGGCCAGGCGCAGTCGTCCGGTCTCGGTCAGTGGGGCATTACGGTGGGGCACGAGGGCCTCCTGGAGTCGGTCGAGATGTCGCAATCCCCACCGAGCCAGAAGGCCCTCACCCGTTCAAGCACCCAGCACGCGTGTCACCAACGTCCCGGGACAGCACACCTAGGCCGTCTCGGAGCTCGTGAGGATCACGAGCTGCCGGGTCGCGCGGGTCATCGCGACGTAGCGGCTGACGGCTCCCTCGACGCCCTCGCCGAAGGTCTCCGGGTCGATCAGGACGACGAGGTCGAATTCGAGCCCCTTCGTCAGCTCCGGCGTCAGCGACCGGACGCGTGACGTCGGCCGGACCGCGCCGACGCCCGCGTCACCGGTGGCGATGACGCAGGCGACCCCCTCCGCATGCTCGGCGAGCCACGTGTCGAGGACCGAGTCCAGCTCCGCGACGGAGCCGTGCGCGACGGGGATGCCGCTGCTGCGGATGGAGGTCGGCACGTTGGCGTCCGGGAGCGCGGCGCGGATCGCCGGCTCGGCGTGCGCCATGACCTCTTCCGGCGTGCGGTAGTTGACGCTGAGGGAGGCCACTTCGATCCGGTCGAGCCCGACCCGTTCGAGCCGTTCCCGCCACGACTCCGTGAACCCGTTCCGGGCCTGGGCGCGGTCGCCGACGATGGTGAAGCTCCGGGACGGGCAGCGCAGCAGCAGCATCTGCCACTCCGCGTCGGTCAGTTCCTGCGCCTCGTCCACGACGATGTGGGCGAACGGGCCCGCCAGGAGGTCCGGTTCGGTGCCCGGCAGCGCGCTCTCGTCGACCAGGGTGTCCTGGAGGTCCGCTCCGTGCAGCATCCCCACCGCGCCCTCGCTCTCGTCGATCACGACGTTCTGCAGCAGGCTGTCGATGGCGTCGGACCGGCGCGCGCGTTCGGCGGCGACGGCCGCGTCGTGCCGGCGCTTGCGTACGGAGGCCTCCGCGTCGCCGAGCCGCTGGCGGGCCGCGTCCAGGAGCGGCAGGTCGGACACCGTCCAGGCGCGCGGGTCCGTGCGCTGCAGCGCACGCACCTCGTCGGGGCCGAGCCAGGGGGCGCACTTGCGCAGGTAGGCGGGGACCGACCAGAGGTCCGCGACGAGGTCGGTCGCCTCGATCATCGGCCACGCCCGGTGGAGGGCCCTGAGCAGCTCCCGGTCCTGGAGCAGCGCCCTCCTCAGCAGGTGCGGCGGGGCGTCGCTGTCGTCCTTGTCCATGAGGATCGTGGCCAGCTCCTCGCGGATCTGGTCGTGCGCCTCGTTGTGCGGGGTGCCGAATTCCACCGCGTCGAACGCCACGGCCCAGTCGTCGGCGCTCAGCCACAGGTCGGACCAGGGGGTCTCGACCTCCATCCCCTCGGTGGGCGGCTCCTCGTAGATGCGGACGGCCGCCTCGACCGCCTTCACCAGGGCGGCGGACGACTTCAGGCGGGCCACGTCCGCGTCGGTCTCGACCACCGCCGCCGCCCCTTCGGCGACGAGGTGGCGCAGGGTACAGGTCTGCACGCCCTCCTCGCCGAGGCTGGGCAGGACGTCGGCGACGTACGCCAGGTAGGGCTCGTGCGGGCCGACGAAGAGCACGCCGCCGCGGCGGTGGCCGAGGCGGGGGTCGGAGTAGAGCAGGTGCGCGGCCCGGTGCAGGGCGACGACGGTCTTGCCGGTGCCCGGACCGCCGTCGACGACGAGGGCGCCGCGGGATCCCGCCCGGATGACGGCGTCCTGGTCGGCCTGGATGGTGGAGAGCACGTCGCGCATCCGCGGCGAGCGGTTCGTGCCCAGGCTGGCGATGAAGGCGGACTGGTCGTCGAGCGCGGCGTGCCCTTCCAGCCCGTCGGCAGTGAACACCTCGTCCCAGTAGTCGCTGATCCGGCCGCGGGTCCAGCGGTACCTGCGGCGGCTCGCCAAGCCCATCGGGTTCCCGTGGGTCGCCGCGAAGAACGGCTCGGCCGCGGGAGAACGCCAGTCGACCAGCAGCCGGTGCCCGGTGCTGTCGGTGAGGCCGAGGCGTCCGATGTACACGGGCTCGGCGTCGTCCGCACCGACCACGTGCCCCAGGCACAGGTCCAGGCCGAAGCGGCGCAAGGTGCGCAGGCGGCTGGTCAGGCGGTGGATCTCGGCGTCCCGGTCCATCGCCTCGCGGCCGATGCCGCCGGGTGCCCTGCGGGTGGCCTCCAGGCGGTCGGACAGTTCGGCGATCGACTGCGCGAGGCTCTCCGAGATGGCTGCGAAGTGCTGCTCGTCGCGGTCGATCAGCGCCGCGTCGGCCTTGCCGGAGAGGTGCTCGGGAAGGTCGAACGCGCTGGTTGTGGCCAGGGGGTTCACGGCATCAGCTCCGATCCGAGGTCGTAGGACGGACAACTCGACAACAGCGCACACACGTGGTGGATCTCCCGTTTCTGCAGGTCGGACCGCGGTCCGCGAAGTCTGCCCCACAGCCGGGGCCTTGCCGCAAGCCCCCCGGTGCGCTATAAGTTGAGAGTGGCAAGGAGTGGTTCGACCTCCTTGCCTTTTTCTTTGCCCTCGCGGCCTCCCGCCATCAACAGAATCCTCCTCGTTTATAGGCTTATCCGACTGATGCATTCCGCAGGCGCGATCCGCACGCCCGTCAGCCTGGCCTGGCTGAGCGAGGCGCGCAGGCCCTCCGCTCCCGCCGCCTTGGCGCCCACGCCGAGCCGGAGGCCCGCCTGCGGGCCCGCGCACCGCCGCAGCGGCGGCCAGAGCGCGCGGAGCCGGCCCGCCGCGTCGCCCGCGATGTCCGGGTCCTCGTACAGCACCGCCCTCGGGTCCCTTGCTTCACCGGCTGAAACCCCCCTTGACCGAAAAGGCCGGTGGCGCGAATTGGACCTCAACACCGTGCTCGACGTACGCGATGCGCGGCGCCGCGAACCCTGGCGTCCCGGCGACGCCCGGCTCGGCGGCGGCGGTACGTACCTGTTCTCCGGGCCGCAGCCGCACGTCCGGCGCCTGGTCGACCTCTCCCGGATGGGCCGGCCGCCCCTGTCCTGGCAGCCGGGCGGCTCCCTCGACATCACCGCGACCTGCACCATCACCGAGCTCTCGCGGTTCGCCCGGACCCTGCCCACCACCGCCGCCCTGCTCTTCGAGCAGCGCTGCCGGGCCTTCCTGGCCAGCTTCAAGGGCGCTGCTGCGTGACGTGGCCGGCGGGGGCCGGCCCCCGCCTTCGACCCGCAGCGGCGCAAGGACCGCTCGCGGTTCCTGCTCGCCGTCAGCGGCGGGGACGGGCACCACACCGGCCTCGCCTGGGCCGAGCTCGACGAGGACTTCGGCGACAGCCCGGTACTGCTCGCCACCCGCCTCGACGGGGAGGACCTCGACGAGGCGGGGGCGCAGTTGGTGGTCCCCTCGGACCGGTGCGGGGCGCGCTACGTCAGCGCCGTCACGCACGTGTGGTTCGGCGCCCTGACGGCCCCGGACCTCTGACTCCGGCCGGCCTCTGGCCTCTGACCGCTGACCGCGGATCAGGCGGTGGCGAGGGAGATCTCGGTCGACTTGATCAGCGCGACGACCGGCGAGCCGGCGGACAGCCCGAGCGCGTCGACCGCGTCGGCGGTGACGGCCGCGGTCAGGTGGCCGCCGTTCACGTTCACCTTCACGGCGGCCATGGCCGGGCCGGTGGCGACGTCGGAGACCGTGCCGGTGAGCTGGTTGCGGATGGAGATGTTCTCGACCGGGCCGGTGGCCAGGGCCACCTCGGTGGCCTTGACGAGCGCCTTGACGCCGGAGCCCGTGGTGAGGCCGAGGTCCTTGACGGCGTCGGCGGTGATGGCCGCGGTGATTTCCTGCCCCCCGTCCAGCCGGACCTTGACCGTCGCCATGGCCTCGCCGACGGTGACGGCGGTGACGGTGCCTGCGATCTGGTTGCGGATGCTGAGACTCATGAAGGTTCGACCTCTTACGTGGACGTGTCGTGCGGCTCGGAGGGAACCGCCCGGGACCGACCGTAGGGTCCCGTGATCCGGCTCGCACGGACCCCCTCGCATCCGCGTGCGGGAACCACCCGCCCGGCTGGCGCCTGCGGGTGCGAGCGCCCTCGGGCCGGCGGTCGGACGAGGTCCGGCCGGCTGATCCGGCTCTCCTGGGCGAAGCGGTCCGCTTCGGGCTGCGGACCCGCCACGAACTCGTCCACACCACTGCCGAGTTGGTGCTGGGGTGGCGCAACGGATCCCGCACAGCCCACCACCGGCACGACGTGGTCCACCTCGTGCCCCGCGGTCACAGCGGGTCGCCCAGGGGTCCGTACTCCTCTTCCAGGTTCTTGGCCCAGTGGGCGGCGAAGTCCGGTTGTGTGCCGTCGGCGTCGGTGAATCCGTACTCCTGGTAAAGGCCCCACGTGGCGAGGGCGCGTCCGGTCTTCGTCATGATCCGCGGGTCGGCCGCCAGCGCGGCGACCGCCCGGCCGAGGTAGGCCGGGGTCTCGGAGTGGGCGAAGTTCGGGTCCTGGGCGGCGCCGTCACGCCAGTTGGCCTCGGTGACGCCGAAGTGTTCCAACAGGGCCTCCGAGCGCAGGAAGCCGGGGGTGATGGCCACGGCCGCGACGCCGTGCGGCTTGAGCTCGGCCGCCTGCGCGACGGCGAGGCGGATGACGGCGGACTTCGCCAGGTCGTAGAAGAACGTGCCGCGGTAGCGGGCGGTGTTGCCGTCGGTGACCTCCACGACCAGGCCGCTCCTGCGGGCGACCATGAGGGGGAGCGCGAACCGGCTGGTGATGACGTGGGTCTCCACCGCCTGCCGCAGCAGCCGGAGCCCCGTCTCCAGGTCCTGCTCCCACAAGGGGCGTTCCCAGTCGGTCAGCGGATCTCCGCCCCATACGGAGTTGACGAGGACGTCGAGCCGCCCGTCCTGCTCCGCGGCGATCCGGTCGACGAGGGCCTGCACCTCGTCGGGGCGGCTGTGGTCGGTGCGGGCGGGGATTCCCAGGCCGCCCGCGGCGGTGACCTTCTCGGCGGTCTGCTCGATGGTCTCCGGGCGGTCCATGGCGGAGCGCCCGCCGGCGCCGCTGCGGCCCGTGACGTACACCGTCGCGCCGGCGGCGCCGAGCTCGACGGCGATGCCCCGTCCGCCGCCCCGGGTGCCGCCGGCGACGAGGGCCACCTTTCCTGCCAGTGGGCGTGTGCCGGTCATCGTGATTCCTCCGGGTCGCGGTCGGGGCGGGGCGTGACGTGCGGGAGCAGTACGGTGTCGAGCTCCTGCCGGAGCCGGTGCGCGAGGGTGCCACGGCGGTCGAGCGCCCAGGTCAGGCCCGCTCCGGCGGTGATCGCCTGCACGGTGCGGGCCAGCGCCGCGACGTCCGTGCCGGCGCGCAGCTCACCGGCGTCCGCCGCCTCCGTCAGCAGCGCCTCGACCGCCCGCCCCTGGGCCTGGTGAACGGCCAGGGCGTGCGCGGAGAGCTGGGGATCGGCGAGGTCCGTGCACAGGAACGCCAGGTGGTGGGCGAAGGTCTCCGGCGTGTCCATCCCGGCCACCGATTCCGCCGTGAGCGCCGCCAGGGCTTCGAGCGCCGAGGCGTGTTCCCGGCGCACCCGCTCGGCCCGTTCGCCCGCGTCCCTCGCGGACTGGCCGGCGAGGGCCAGGAGCAGACCGCGCTTCGATCCGAAGCGCTGCACGAGGGTGCCGGGCACGAGCCCGACCTCGCGCGCGACGGCGGCCAGTGTCAGCCCGGCCGGACCGACCCGGCCCATGACCTGGGCGGCGGCGCGCAGGATCACCGCGTCCTCGACCCCCCGGGGACGTCCCACCGTGCCACTCCCCTCGTTAGTAAATGCTCGTTCATTTATTAAAGCGCGTGCTCCCCGGCACCACAAGCTCCGGGAGCCGCTGCGGCCGGGACGGGGCCGTGCGCCCCCGCCCCCGGCCCCCTGCGTGAGCGAGGCGGAAGTCCCGCAAGATAGCAGCCTTTCCCGGGACCGCCGGGATGTTTGTCCGATGGTGATGTCCTCCGGCAGTCCCGCCACGCCTGCCACTAGCGTCCCGTGACACCCCCGGGAATGCGGGTGTGCACCGCACGGCACGTGCGGCCCCTCCTGCCCCGCCACCTTCCCGGCCCATGGAGCGAGGAGGCACAGTGCTGTCATTGCGGCGGAGATCCTTCAGCGGCTTGTCAGTGGCCACGAGATACACGATCGGAAGCGGTGTCGTCATCACCGCGCTTGCCCTCACCCTGATCGCCCTGCTGATACCCGTGGACCGATTCGGCAGCACCGCCTCGGCCGCCGCCTCGGGTCCGGCCGCGGCCGACGACGACGGCGGCGGGACGGTGAGCACGGCCTACGGACCGCTGACGGCCGCCGACCGGGACTTCGTCCGCAAGGTACGACTCGCCGGCCTGTGGGAACTGCCCGCAGGACGGCAGGCCCAGCAGCGCGGATCGCGCCCCGCGATCCGCACGGCCGGGGAGCACCTCGTCGAGGGCCACACCGAGCTGGACCGGCAGGTCATCCAGGTCGGTCAGGCCCTCGGCGTCGATCTGCCCAACCAGCCGTCCGCGCAGCAGCAGGAATGGCTGGGCCAGCTGACCCGCGCCAAGGGGGACGAGTACGAACGACTGTTCGTCCAACTGCTGCGCCGAGCGCACGGAAAGGTCTTCGCACTGCTGGCGGGGATTCGGGCGCAGACCCGCAACTCCATGGTGCGAGCCCTCGCCACGTCCGCCAACGCCACGGTCCTGGACCACATCACGGTCCTCGAAGACAGCGGACTGGTCGACTTCGACACGCTCTCCGACAATGTCCGAACGACGAAGTGAAGTGATCGCATGAGTCAAAAGGGCCACAAACGCCCCCGGTTGTCGAACAAGCTTCTGGCTGTGGTGTCCGCCCTCGTGCTGGGCGGCGGCGGGGTCGCCATCGTCGCCGGAAACGCGTCCGCGGGCCAGGACGGCGACCGCACGACGAAGCTGGCGGCCACCATCGACTGTCCCGACGTCGGCGAGAAGATCACCGCGGTGCCCGAGCAGGCCAAGACCGAGGTGGACGAGGGACTCGCCAAGCTGGACGACCAGGTGGCCGACGCCTACCGGCGCCTCGCCGCCGGCGAGGCGAAGGGCGACGCCCTCCTCGGCGAGCTCAGGCAGCAGCGGGACAAGACCCTCTCCGGCATGGCGGACGCGATCGGTCGCGGCGGTCAACCCCCGCAGGAGATAAAGTCGTTGGGCGCCTGCACGATGAAGGAGGCCCCCGTCGCGAACGACGCCGAGGCAGGCGGCGGAGGCGACCTGAACGCCGCCGCCAAGAGCGGCGCCGGCGGGCAGAAGGGCGGTCCCGCGAAGAGCGACTTCGTCAACATCAGCAAGGTCAAGCCGAACGTACGCACACCCGCCGCGGCGGGGAACGCCTCCAAAGGGTCCTTCAGTTCGCAGTGCGGCCGCAACGAGAACGGCCACTTCAACCCCGACAACGTGATCGTCGCGCCCGGCGTCTCCAACGGCGCCCACCACATGCACGACTACGTCGGCAACAAGACCACCGACGCCTTCTCCACCAACGACAGCCTCGCCGCCTCCGGCACCACCTGCGGCAACGGGGACCAGTCGAGCTACTACTGGCCCGTGCTGCGGCTGCGCGACGGCAAGGCCGAGCGGGACGCCAAGGCTCCCGGCGGCGGACAGGACGCCAACGTCGGCACCATCCTCAAGCCGAAGCAGGTGTCGATCACCTTCAAGGGCAGCCCCGTCGACAAGGTCACCGCGATGCCCCGCTTCCTGCGCATCATCACCGGTGACGCCAAGGCCTTCACCAACGGCAATGCCAACGCCAACGCCTCGTGGAGCTGCACCGGTTTCGAGAACCGCCAGTTGAAGGACAAGTACCCGGTCTGCCCCAAGGGCAGTGACGTGGTGCGCACCTTCACCTTCCAGAGCTGCTGGGACGGCCGGAACGTCGACAGCGCCAACCACCGCACGCACGTGGCCTTCCCGGACAAGAACGGCCGCTGCCAGAAGGGCTTCAAGGCCATTCCGCAGCTGGTCATGCGCCTCACGTACGGGGTGGCGCCGGGTGCCCGCTTCGCCGTGGACAGCTTCCCCGAGCAGCTGCACAAGCCGGTGACCGACCACGACGACTTCATCAACGTGATGTCGAACGGCCTGATGAACAAGGCCGTGAGCTGCATCAACGACGGGCGCACCTGCCGCTGACCCCCCTGGTCCGTACCGGTCCGGATCCTTGAGGTCCCGGGCCGGTACGGGCCCTTCCGCTCCCGGGGCCGGGCGCTCCTCACCCCCACCACCGCGCCCGGTCCCGGGAAAGGTGTTGGCCCGGAGCCGACTTCGGGCCAACACCGCACACAACAGCCCGGCCCGGCCCCGTGACGACGGGGCCGGGCCGGGCTGCTCGCGCTTCAGAGGTGGTCGCGCATGTCGATTCGGATGTCGGTCAGCCGGCTGTTCAGAGGCCGTTGACGCGGGCCATGCGTCCGACGACGAGGGGGGTGAAGTCGGCGGTGATCACGCGCGCCGCCCTGCGGCTCACGCGCGAGTGCTGGCGTCGCACCTGGGCCATCAGCCGGCGGCTGCGCAGGGCCATCTCCAGTTCGAAGCGGGTACGGGGGTCGCGCAGGCCGGTACCGAAGAGCTTTTCCAGCTGGCGCATGCGGTAGCGCACGGTCTGCGGGTGCACGCTCAGGGCTTTGGCGGCCTCGGGGGCGCCGCCGCCCTCCAGCCAGGCGAGCAGGGTCACCTCCAGGCGCTCGCTCTGGCGCGGGGTCAGGTCGGCCAGCGGCCGCAGCCACCGGGCGGCCAGCGCGTGGGCGAGCGGTTCGTCCTGGAGGAGCAGCAGGGTCGAGAGGTGGTCGTCCACGAACACGGCCCGGAGCTCCAGGCCCGGGCGGGCGGGGGTCAGGGCGAACAGGCGCAGCGCCCAGCGCAGCGAGGAGGCCGTGTCCCGGAGCGGGACCGCGTGGCCCACGGCCGCGAACCGGCCGCGGAGCAGCTGGTCCAGGGGGGCGCGGGTGTCCGGGTCGAGGCTGGGCACCAGCAGGCACGGCCGGCCCGCGAACGTGCCGGTGAGGGCGTCGGCCAGTACGGCGGCGAGCTGCTGGGCCTCGACGGGCGAGGCCGGCACGATGGCCCGTACGGCCGGGGGGAGCGGCCAGCCGGCCGCCTCGGCGAGTTCGACGAGGGAACTCTCGCAAGCGGCGCGGTCGTCGGTGAGGGCGTTGAAGAGGTCCTCACGTGCGCGGTCGCCCGCGCCGCCGCCCGCTCGGGCGCTCTCTCGGGCGCCCTCGCGAACGCCCTCACGGACGACCTCGTAGCGGCCTTCGTGCGTGACCTCGCACTCGTCGTTCCTCTGGAACGGGATTCCGGCCTTGATCCGGGCCCTGGTCCCGGCCTTGGTCTCGGCCTCGACTCCCGCCGTGTCCATGTCCATGTCCATGTCCGTGTCCATGTCCGTGTCCGCGATGTCGTCCTCGCTCTCGTCCGGGTCCTCGTCCGGGTCCTCGTCCCGGTCCTGGTCCTCGTCCTCGTCCGGTTTCTGTTCCCGGGTTTGCTTCTGGTAGCCGAGCGCGGTGAGGAGAGCCTCTTCCACGCACTGCCTGAGCAACTCGTCATCGATGGCATCGTTGTCATCGATAAGTGCGGAAAATTCCGGAATTCCATGCAGAAGCTCCTCCACTATCTCGGCGGCCAGCGCGGGCAGTTCTTTGCGCAGGACGCGGGTCCACTCGCCACGCGGGCGGGACCAGATGCGGTTCAGAAGTTCGCACATCGTTTTCCTCGTTCGTGCCGGGGTGAGGCTTGTCCGGGGAAGAGCGACAAGCCCGCCGAGGTTGCCCCCTGCGTCAACATCGTTGTCTGACAAAGGAGTTGCGGCCCTCGTACTCCCTCCTGGAGAGGTCCGGCCACTTACGGTCCCGTGATTTTGCAGCGATTTTGCCGTCCGGGACGCGTAGGTGACAGGCGGCGCGGTGGCCAGTCGCAACCTCCGCTGGAGGGGAATCTTCCGGTGTTGTTCGATGCGTCGGAGACGCGGTGCGAGAAATTATCACGTTTCGATAAATCCTGTGGAGCTGGTGTGCAGCTCCACGATGCTGCTGCACTCCGGCCCCAAGTTCCCTCGGCCGGCGCGGAGTTTCACAGCGCTGCCGGGCACAGAGGACACAACGACCCCCGGGTGCCCGAGCGCCAGGTGGAGTGCTCGGAGCCCAGGCGCACAGGAGAACTGGATGCCCCTGCCCCAGCCTCACATGTCCCGCTCACACAGAGCCCGCCGCAGAAGCCGTCACGCGGCTGCGGCAACGGCGCCTACCGCCGGCCGGCGAGCCGTCAGGCGGCCCTCCCTCCTTCCCACCGCGGGCAGACTGCGTCCCGGTGTGATCAGCGCCGTCGGCGCGGCCGTCGTCTCCCTCGTCGTGGCCGCCCGCGCGGGCGCCCTGACCCAGCTGTGGGACTTCCTCGACTACGGGGCGGGCGTGCTCTCGCTCGTCTCGCTCACCTCCACCGTCCTGTGGGGGCTGGTGGCCAGCGACCGGCTCCTGCTGGGATCGGGCCACCGGCTGCTCGCCCAAGGAGTGCACCGCGGCCTCGCGGTGGCCGGGCTGGGTTTCCTGGCCCTCCACATCTGGGTCAAGATCGCGGAGCAGCGCACGACGGCCGCCTCCGCGGTGGTGCCGTTCACGGACGTCGGCCAGCCGGTCCTGATCGGCCTCGGCTCGCTGGCCGGATACCTCTTCCTCGCCGTGGCGATCTCCGGCGCCGTGCGCAGCGCGTTCGCCACCAAGGGCCGCTCCCTGTGGTGGCGGGCCCTGCACTTCGGGGCCTATCCCGCCTGGGGCGCGTCCCTGGTGCACGGCCTGAAGGCGGGCCGGCCCGCCGACGTCTGGGTCACGGCGGCCTACGCCCTGTGCCTGGCCGGCGTCGCCGGAGTGCTCGCGTTCCGCCTCAAGTCCCGTATGGACGAGGTGCCGTCCCGGCCGGCCGGCCCACAGACCGCGCCACAGCCGCGCGTCGTACTGGCGTCCGTGCCCCGGCCGAGACGGGGTACGCCGCCGGTCGCCATCGAGCGGCCGGCCCCGCCGCCCCGGGCCGACGACCCACCGCGCGCCGCCGTGTACGCCCCGAGCCGGGCCGGCGGCGGCCTCGGCGCGAGCGGCGAGCAGCTCGCCGGCGGGGACCGGTGGCTGTGACCGCCCTTCCGACGCCCAGCCTGGGCTGCGTGGGCGCCCCCAGGCTGCTGGCCGGGCTGGACCAGGCGCCCAGGCTCGACCGTGTCGCCCATCTGACCGCACACGGCTCGCTGCCCCGCTACCGGCCGGACGAACTGGTCGACCTGTCCGACAACATCGACCTGCGGGGCCGCGGCGGGGCGGGCTTCCCCTTCGCCCGGAAACTCCGCGCCGTCATGCGGTCGGCGCGGGGCGGGGACGGACAGACCGCGGTCGTCGTCAACGGCAGTGAGGGCGAACCGAGTTGCCTCAAGGACACGGCGCTCCTGCTGCACGCCCCCCATCTGGTGCTCGACGGCGCCCTGCTGGCCGCCGCCGCGATCTCCGCCGACGACGTCGTGGTGGGGGTCACCCGGACGGACGTGGAGCAGTCGGTACGGGCCGCCATCGCGGAACGCGGCCCGGCCGGCCGTCGGGTACGGGTGGCCATGCTCCCCGAGCGGTTCGTCACCGGGGAGGGCACCGCCCACATCAACGGTCTCAACGGAGGTGACACGCTGCCGTCCGGACAGAAGGTACGGACCAGCGAACGGGGCCTGGGCGGCATGCCCACCCTGCTGTCCAACACCGAGACCTTCGCCCAACTCGCCGTCGCCGCGCGGCTCGGCGCGCTGGACTACCGGACGACCGGCCTGCCGAGCGAGCCGGGCACCGTCCTGCTGACCGTCGCCGGCACCACCGTCGTCGAGACGCCGACCGGGGCCGCGCTCTCGTACATCCTCGACCTGTGCGGCACCGATCCCGGGCAGGGCGTACTGGTCGGCGGCTATCACGGCAAATGGCTCGATCCGGGGTCCGCCCGCGCCGCGGAGGTGTCCCGGCAGTCCCTCGATTCGCTCGGCGCGCGGCTGGGGGCGGGGGCGGTGCTGCCGCTGCCCGAGGACACCTGCCCGGCCGGGGAGGTGGCGCGGGTGACCCGCTGGATGGCGAACGAGTCGGCCGGCCAGTGCGGCCCCTGCGTGCGGGGGCTGCCCTCACTGGCCGACGTACTGGAGGACGCGATCCGGGGAGGGGGCAGAACCGCCCTGGACATGGTGGAGGCGCGGCTCAAGGCGGTGCTGGGCCGCGGCGCGTGCAGCCATCCCGACGGCACCTCGCGCTTCGTGGCCTCGGCGCTCAGCGTGTTCCCGGACGAGTTCCGCGACCACGCCCTCGGCAGCGGGTGCGGCCGGCGGGTACTGGGGGCGCTGCCGCTGCCCGAGGACGAGAGTCCGGAGCGGCTGGTCGTGGACTGGACCCTGTGCAGGGGGCACGGGCTGTGCGTGGACATCCTGCCCGACGTCGTACGCCTCGACGCGGACGGCTTCCCGGCGCAGGCCTCCATGCCGGTGCCGGGGCGGCTGCGGCCGAAGGCGCTGCGCGCGGTGCGGCGCTGCCCGGCCCTTGCCCTGCGCATCCAGGACTGAACCATTGCGCCGGGTTCAATCTTGGCGCGATCTGACAAATTCCCAGGGAATTCCGCTTTCGCCGCCCGGCGCCCCGTATCAATTACCGGGGGCAAGAAAACGCGGAACCGAACCTGAAGGAGAGACCGTGAAGAGGATGCGTCGTGAGATATTCGCCGGGTCGGCGGTCGCGGTACTGATGCTGACGGCCGCATGCGGCAGCGGGGACAATTACTCGGGAAAGGGGACATCGGTCCAGCCGGTGGGCGACAGCAAACAGGTCGGAAACGGTTACGACGACGTCTACGGAAGCGGATCCGGGGCCGACCCGTCGGGCGCGGCCGGCAAGAACGGTCCGGCCGGGGAACTGAAGGTCCAGGAGATCGGGACGGTCGGTTCGGGCGTGGCCGACAGCCAGGGATTCACCCTCTACCGGTTCGACAAGGACACGCCCAAGCCCCCCAAGTCCAGCTGTGAAGGGGACTGCGCCAAGGCCTGGCCCGCCGTCGCCGCGGACGACGTCTCGGCAGGTGAGGGGATCGACAAGAGCCTTCTCGGCTCGGTCGCCCGGGCCGACGGAACCCGGCAGCTCACGCTCGCGGGATGGCCCGTGTACCGCTACGCGAAGGACACCAAGGCGGGCGACTCGCTCGGCGAGGGGGTCGGCGGGACCTGGCACGTGCTGGGACCGGACGGAAAGCCGGCCGCACCGGCCAAGAGCGGCGGCGCGGACAGCGGCAAGGGCGGCGGCGCGGCGGAGGAGAAATCCGAACTCAGCGTCAATCAGAATGCCCAGCTCGGCCCCATCATCGCGGACGCCGAGGGCCGGACGCTCTACCGGTTCGACAAGGACAGCGCCTGGCCCATGAAAATCGGCTGTGTGGACGGCTGCACGGACACCTGGAAGCCCGCAAAGCCCGTCGACAAGGCGAATGTGACCGGAATTGCCGCCGAATTGGTGGGCAAGGTGAAGCGACCCGACGGCACCGAGCAATTGACGATCGACTGCTGGCCGGTCTACACGTTCACCGGTGACAAGGAACCCGGGGACATCAGCGGCCACAACAACAAGGGCCTCTGGTTCGCCGTCACCGACAAGGGCAAGAAGGCGAAGGTCACCGGCTAGGACCGGAGCGGACGGCCCCACCCGGCACAGTCCCCCCCCCCCCCCCCCCCCCCCCCCCCCCCCCCCCCCCCCCCGGGGGGCCCCCCCCCCCCCCCCCCCCCCGGCCCCCACGACCCCCGTCCCGACCAGCCCGAGAGGTCGTCATGCCCTTGTCCATCGACCGCCGCACCCGGCGGACGGGCCCGCCGCGCGCGACTGTCGCCGCGCTGTGCCTCGCGGCCCTCCTGTGCGGCGGCTGCGGCGCCGGGCAGACGGCCGCGCACCGCACCTCGAACTCCGCGCAGCAGACCTCGACCTCCCCGCGCGGCACCTCCGTCGAGGAGATCGCCGCGGCCATCGGCTGCACGGCCGAAGTGAGCGTGGAGGCGGACGAGTTGCGGCAAGGAGGCTGCCAGACCGAACAGGCCGGCCCCTACCGCATGGTCACCTTCGCCGCCGAGCAGGGGCTGCGCTCCTGGCTGACCGAGGCCCGGATGTACGGCGGCCTCTACCTGGTCGGGGACCGGTGGGTCGTCACCGCGGGGACGGAGGACGCCCTGGCCGTGGTGCGCGGCCGGCTCGGCGGCTCCCTGGAGAAGGGCGACACGCACGCCGGCCCCTCCGAGCACGCCGGCCCCTCCGAGCACCCCGGCTCCTCCGAGCACTCCGGCTCCCCCGAGCACCCCGGATCCTCCGAGCATCCCGAGCCCGCCGAACACGCCGAGCACTCCACCCATCCCTGAGTCCTCGTGGCGTGTCGGCCAGTTGTCCTGTTTTCAGCTCGTTCGTGAGGAGCACAAGGCACGACCCTCCGGGATGATTCGCCCCAGCAGCGCGTACAACAAGGTGGAGGCCCGAGCGACTTCACCGAAAGGAACGCCTTCGTGCTCCTGAAACGCTTCGCGCCACTGCTCGCCGCCACCGCACTCCTCGCCTCCACCGTGCCCCTGCTGTCGGCGACCCAGGCCTCGGCCGCGCCCGCCGCGGACCACCTGCGGCAGAAGCCCGCCTGGCACCGTTGCAGCCCCGGGCAGCCGGCCTCGTACGAGTGCGCCACGCTCAAGGTTCCGCTCGACTACCGGCGTCCCGACGGGCGCACGATCGACCTCGCGATATCCCGGCTCAAGAGCGAGAACCCGGCCAAGCGGCACGGCGTCATGCTGCTGAACCCCGGCGGCCCCGGCGGTTCCGGGCTCGACCTGCCGCTGATGGTCAACGAGGCGATGCCCAAGGAGGTCCGGGACCAGTACGACCTCATCGGCTTCGATCCGCGCGGGGTCGGCGCCAGCGACCCGATCACCTGCGGACTGGACGACGCCGAGCAGAACTTCGACCGCGCGTACCGTCCGGAGACCTTCGGCTCCGACGTCACCTGGGCCCGCACCGTCGCCGACAAGTGCCGCGAGAAGGCCGGTTCGGTGCTCCCATACATCACCACCCGCAACACGGCGCGCGACATGGACACGATCCGCGCGGTGCTGGGCGAGCGCAAGATGTCGTACCTGGGCTACTCCTACGGGACCTACCTCGGCGCGGTCTACTCGCAGATGTTCCCGGACCGCACGGACCGTTTCGTGCTCGACAGCGGTGTGGACCCGCAGCGGATCTGGCGCGGAATGATCCAGGTCTGGGCCACCGAGGCCGAGCCCGCCTTCGCCCGGTGGACCGGGTGGGCGGCGCAGCGGTCGGCGGAGTACGGTCTCGGCGACAGCCCGAAGGCCGTGTCCGAGACGTTCTGGGGGCTGGTGGCGCGCGCCGACAAGGAGCCGATCGACCTGGAGGGCCTGAAGGTCGACGGGGACATGATCCGTGCCGCACGCGGGGTGTTCTTCTACCCGGCGCAGGCCAGTCCCCTGGTCGCGGCCCTGAAGACGGCGGCCGAGGGCAGGCCGCTGCCCGGGGGCATGACCATGACGGAGCTGAAGCGGCTGCTGACCGGCGGCGCGCCGGCCGAGCCCGCCTCGGACAACGGCACCGCCGTGTTCTGGGCCGTGGTGTGCGGGGACACGGGCACCTGGCCCCGCTACACCGAGCAGTACGAGCGGGACGCGGCGAAGGACAAGGCCAGGTATCCGCTGTACGGGGACTTCGCGTCCAACATCAAGCCGTGCGCCTTCTGGGACCGGCCGGCGGAGGCCGCGACTCCGATGAACAAGAAGGCGAACGTGCTGACCGTGCAGAACGAGTGGGACTCGCAGACCCCGCTCGTCAGCGGGCAGGGCATGCACCGCGCCCTCAAGGGCTCGCGGATGGTGCTGGCGGCCGGCGGTGAGGGCCACGGGGTGTACCTCGCCGACCCCACCTCCTGCGCCAACGCGCCGGTACAGGCGTACCTGACCACGGGCGTGCTGCCCGCTCAGGACGTGACGTGCCAGAACCCGCCGAACGATGCGCGGCAGCGCGGATCCCTGGCCCCGTCGAAGCCGCTGCCGGTCCCGTCCGGACCCGGGCGGTTCTGACACCGGTCCGACCTCGGGCCCGACACCGGCCGCGGCCGACTACCGGTTCGTGGGGGACGCCTCCACGGCCGCCTTGATACGGCGGCCGAAGTCGGGGGCGTCCTTGCGCGCGGCGCCGACCGCGAAGCCGACGAGCAGCTTGCCGAGGCCGTGCCCGTGCAGGGTGTTGAAGATCCGGACCCGGGTGCGGCCGCCGGAGAGCGCTTCGAGGTCGTAGCCGCCCTCCGCGGTGACCAGGTTCTTGCTCTGCTCCGTCCAGCGCATCAGACGCGGCGGGTCGAAGCCGTCGATGCGGAACTCGCGGGCGGTCTTCATCCCGGCGTCCTTGACCGTGCTGCGGAAGACCGTGCCGAGGGCCGTCGGGCCGTCCGGGATCCTGGTGATCTCCTGGACGCGTGGGCTGAAATCCGGATCGTTGCGCCCGTCGGCGAGGTAGGCGAAGACCTCCTCGACCGGCCGGTCGATCTCGACGCTCGCCTCGAACTGTCCGGACATGTCGGCTCCTCGCTGTGACGTCCTGTGATCCACGATCCCAGAACGCCCACCCGTGCGCGCGGCGAACGGCCGCTCTGCGGGATCCCGACGCCTACCGCCCTACGTCGTCCGGGGTGCGGGCCCCTGCGACGCCAGGGCCCGGGTCCGCGGGGCGCCGGGTCGCGGCGGAGCGGCCTCCGAAGCGTGCGTCGGCCGCGCCGACGGCCGCCTGCCGGTGGGCGGTTGGTCCGGCAGGGCGACGGTTCAGCCGAGGAGCGCGTAGACGGTCGAGGCCGTCGCGGCCGGTTCCTCCGAGCCCTCGGGGGTGAGCGTGATGTCGGCGAAGGCCATCCGCTTGCCGAGCTTGGTGACCCGTACGTGGATCAGCAGGTCGGCGCCGACCACCGGCCGCTGGAAGCTCGTCGACTGCTGGACGGTGGTCATCGGCCCGTACCCGCCCCGGGCGGCGGAGATCGCGATGACGGTGGCCGTGTCGGCGGCGGCCATCATCGCCTGCCCGGAGAGCCCGCCGCCGTCGCGGGCCAGCTCCCCGGACCAGGGCAGGCGCAGCACGGCATGCCGCTCGCCCGTCTCCTGGACGGTCAGTCCGAGGGCGAGCACCCAGGGGGCGAAGTGGTCGGCGAGGATCTTGTCTGCGTCTGCGGGAGAGAACGTCACCGGGGCATTGTGGCGGCCCGGCCGGACCGCCACAATCCCCTTTCGGACGCTTCCGGTCAGAGCGAGGCGGCCAGTTCCGTCCCCTGCCGGATGGCCCGCTTGGCGTCGAGCTCGGCGGCCACGTCGGCGCCGCCGATCAGGTGCGCCTCGACGCCGGCCGCGCGCAGCGCCTCGTACAGGTCGCGGCGCGGCTCCTGGCCCGTGCACAGGACCACGGTGTGGGCGGGCACGAGGCGCTGCTCCCCGTCGACGGTGATGTGCAGGCCCTCGTCGTCGATCCGGTCGTACGCCGCCCCGGCGACGGAGACGACGCCGCGGTGCTTGAGTTCGGCGCGGTGGATCCAGCCGGTGGTGGTGCCGAGGCCGGCGCCGACCTTGGTGGCCTTGCGCTGGAGCAGGTGGACGCGGCGCGGCGGCGCGGGGCGCTCGGGCTTCGCGAGCCCGCCGGGGCCGGTGTACGCGGTGTCCACGCCCCAGTGGCGGAAGTACACCTCGGGGTCCTGGGAGGCGCCCTCGCCGCTGTCGGTGAGGAACTCGGCGACGTCGAAGCCGATGCCGCCGGCGCCGATGACGGCGACGCGCTCGCCGACCGGGGCGCCGTCGCGCAGTACGTCGAGGTAGCTGACGACGCTGGCGTGGTCCACGCCCTCGATGTCGGGGGTGCGGGGGGTGACGCCGGTGGCGACGACGACCTCGTCGAAGCCGCACAGGGTCTCCACGTCGGCGCGGGTGTTCAGGCGGACCTCCACACCGCTCTCCGCGAGCTGGGTGCCGAAGTAGCGGATGGTCTCCTCGAACTCCTCCTTGCCGGGGATGCGGCGGGCGACGTCGAGCTGGCCGCCGATGTGGCCGGAGGCCTCGAAGAGGGTGACGGCGTGGCCGCGGCCGGCGGCGGAGACGGCGCACGCGAGACCGGCCGGTCCGGCGCCGACGACGGCGACGCTCTTCTTCGTGCGCGTCGGGGACAGGACGAGTTCGGTCTCGTGGCAGGCGCGCGGGTTGACCAGGCAGGTGGTGATCTTGCCGCTGAAGGTGTGGTCGAGGCAGGCCTGGTTGCAGCCGATGCAGGTGTTGATGGTCTCGGAGCGGCCGGCCGCGGCCTTGGCGACGAAGTCGGCGTCGGCCAGGAAGGGGCGGGCCAGGGACACCAGGTCGGCGCGCCCGTCGGCGAGCAGTTCCTCGGCGATCTCCGGGGTGTTGATGCGGTTGCTGGTGACGAGCGGGACGCTGACCGCGCCCATCAGCCGCTTGGTGACCCAGGTGTAGGCGCCGCGCGGGACGGAGGTGGCGATGGTGGGGATGCGGGCCTCGTGCCAGCCGATGCCGGTGTTGATGATGGTGGCGCCGGCCGCCTCGATCTCCTTGGCGAGGTGGACGACCTCGTCGAGGGTGGAACCGCCGGGAATGAGGTCCAGCATGGACAGGCGGTAGATGAGGATGAAGTCCTCGCCGACGGCCGCGCGGGTGCGCCGGACGATCTCCAGCGGGAAGCGGACGCGGTTGTGGTACGCGCCGCCCCAGCGGTCGGTGCGCTTGTTGGTGGCGGCGGCGATGAACTCGTTGATCAGGTAGCCCTCGGAGCCCATGATCTCGACGCCGTCGTAGCCGGCGAGCTTGGCGAGGCGGGCGGCGCGGACGAAGTCCTCGACGGTCCGCTCCACCTCGATGTCGCTGAGCTCGTTCGGCACGAAGGGGCTGATGGGGGCCTGGAGGGCGCTGGGGGCGACCAGGTCCTTGTGGTAGGCGTAGCGGCCGAAGTGGAGGATCTGCATCGCGATCTTCCCGCCCTCGGCGTGCACGGCCTCGGTGATCACCCGGTGCTCGGCGGCCTCGTCCTCCGTGGTGAGGCGGGAGCCGCCCTCGAAGGGGCGTCCGGCGTCGTTCGGGGCGATGCCGCCGGTGACGATCAGGCCGGCGCCGCCGCGGGCGCGCTCCGCGTAGAAGGCGGCGAGGCGCTCGAAGCCGCCCTCGTGCTCCTCGAGGCCGGTGTGCATCGACCCCATGATCACGCGGTTCGGCAGGGTGGTGAAGCCGAGGTCCAGGGGGCTCAGCAGGTGCGGGTACCGGCTCTGGGAACTCTGCGGACTCATCGGGATGTGCCTCCTCGCGCGGGGTGATGACTCTGTTCTAGCGAGGGGAAGCCGCTTTTGCAACTAAGTGCATAACTGCGTTCGTGCGCCCCCTCCCCCGGAGGCGGGCGCCGCACTACCTCCCCGACGCCCCCTGTGTCGGACCTCACGCGCCGGTGGATCCCCCTGGCCGGTACGGACCGAGCTGACCCCGGCCCGGCCGGCCGGGGTCATCCGTACGTCCGGACCCGTCAGCCCCGGTGGAGCCGGACGGTGACGATCTGGAACGGGCGCAGGGTCAGCGGGACCGCGCCCGCCGGGGTGGGGGCGCCCACCGCCGAACCGGCCAGCGGGCGTTCCAGGAGGTCGCTCTCGACCGCGGCCGAGAAGGGGAAGTCCGCCGTCAGGAGCGCCGACGCACGCCCCCCGCGGGACTCGTAGAGGCGGACGACCACGTCACCGCTGCGGTCCTCGGCCAGTTTCACCGCCTCCACGACGACCGCGTCGTCGTCGACCGCGAGCAGCGGGGTGACCGGGCCCGCCCCGGTCAGGGTGCGCTCGGGCAGGTTCAGCGCGTGCCCCTCGCGGACCGCGTCCCCGACGGACGCGCCCGGCGCGAGCGAGAACCGCAGGGTGTGGGGCCCCTGGTCGGTCTCCGGGTCGGGGTAGCGCGGGGCCCGCAGCAGGGAGAGCCGGACGGTGGTGGTCTGACCGCCGTCGGGGCGCACGTCACGGGTGACGTCGTGCCCGTACGTGGAGTCGTTGAGCAGCGCGACCCCCGAGCCGGGCTCCTCCGCGTGGATCCAGCGGTGCGCGCAGATCTCGAACTTGGCCGCCTCCCAGGAGGTGTTGGTGTGCGTGGCCCGGTAGACGTGCCCGAACTGCGTCTCGGAGGCCGTCCGTTCGGCTTTCACGTCCAGCGGGAAGGCGGCCTTGAGGAACTTCTCCGTCTCGTGCCAGTCCACGTCCGTGACGATGTCCACCGTCCTGGCCCCGGCCCGCAGCGTGACCGCCTGGACGGCGGTGGAGGAGCCGAAGGAGCGGGTCACCCGGACGGTGACGGCCGCCGGCCCGCTCTCGGCGACCTCCATGGCGTCCAGGTCCACCAGGTCCGTGACCCGGTTGCGGTAGAACGCGTCGACGTCCCAGGCGTCCCACATGTTCGGGAAGTCGGGGTGGATCTGCAGCAGGTTCGCCGCGGCGCCCGGAGCGAGGGTCTCGCGGCGCGC
Organism: Streptomyces sp. NPDC005533; assembly: GCF_042871845.1. NCBI lineage: Bacteria > Bacillati > Actinomycetota > Actinomycetes > Kitasatosporales > Streptomycetaceae > Streptomyces > Streptomyces sp. NPDC005533. Next base: position 70,578 of record NZ_JBIAJH010000018.1, read on the forward strand.
CTCCAGGTCGTAGACGGACACGATCAGCCCGCGGCCGTCGATCTCCACCAGCAGCCGGCCGTTGGCCAGCACGTGCCCGCCGCCGTGCCGCTCCTCCACGGTGACCGGCTCCCCGGCCTCGGCCGGGCGCCCCGCCCCGCCCGCCGGGACGCCTCGCCGGGCGTGCGGGGCGCAGTTGAAGACGAGTTCCTCGGCGCCCTCCCCGGCGAGCGCGAGCTGCGCGGCGCGGGTGATCCCGCGGAGCTCCTCGCTCAGCCGCGCGTACGTCTCGCGCGCCTCCCGGTGCACCCAGGCGATGGAGGAACCCGGCAGGATGTCGTGGAACTGGTGCAGCAGCACCGTCTTCCAGATCCGCTCCAGGTCCTCGTACGGGTACTCGTACCCCGGCACCCGCACGGCGGCGCCGGCCGACCACAGCTCGGCCTCGCGCAGCAGCGATTCGCTGCGCCGGTTGCCCTGCTTGGTCTTGGCCTGGGAGGTGTAGGTGCCCCGGTGCAGCTCCAGGTAGAGCTCGCCCGCCCACACGGGAGCGTCCTCGTACTCGGCGCGGGCCTTCTCGAAGAAGGCGTCCGGGCGCTCGATGCGGACCTTCGGCGAGCCTTCGAGGTCCCGCTGGCGCCGGGCCCGGGCGAGGTGTTCGCGGGTGGGGCCGCCGCCGCCGTCGCCCCAGCCGAAGGGGACCAGCGACCGCGAACCACGGCCCTTCTCACGGTAGTTGCGGGCGGCGTGGGCCAGCTGGGCGCCGCCGAGGTCGCCGTTGTAGGTGTCGACGGGCGGGAAGTGCGTGAAGACACGGGTGCCGTCGATGCCCTCCCACCAGAAGGTGTGGTGGGGGAAGGTGTTGACCTGGGACCAGGAGATCTTCTGGGTGAGGAACCAGCGGGAGCCGGACAGCTTGACGATCTGCGGCATCGCGGCGGTGTAGCCGAAGGAGTCGGGGAGCCAGACGTTGTTCGTCTCGATGCCGAACTCGTCGAGGAAGAACTTCTTGCCGTAGAGGAACTGCCGGGCCATGGCCTCGCCGCCGACCATGTTGGTGTCGGACTCCACCCACATCCCGCCGACCGGGACGAACTGCCCGTCCGCGATCTTCTTCTTGACCCGCTCGAAGAGCTCGGGCCGGTGGGTCTTGATCCAGTCCAGCTGCTGGGCCTGGGACATCGCGAAGACGAACTCGGGGTGCTCGTCCATCAGGTCGACCATGTTGGACGCGGTGCGCGCGACCTTGCGGACCGTCTCGCGCAGCGGCCACAGCCAGGCGGAGTCGATGTGGGCGTGGCCGACGGCGCTGATCCGGTGTGCGGAGGCGCCGGCGGGGGCGGCCAGCACCCCGGCGAGCTGGGCGCGGGCCGCGGCCGCCGTACCGGGGACGTCCGTCAGGTCCACCGCGTCCAGGGCGGAGCCGATGGCCCGCAGGATCTCGTGGCGCCTGGCCTCGCGGGTGTCGAGCTGGATCATCAGGTCGTAGAGCACCTCCAGGTCCTGGACCAGCTCCCACACCTCAGTCTCGAAGACGGTGAGGTCCATCCGGGCGAGCCGGTAGAGCGGCTGGTCGCCGCTGGTCAGCCGGTCGCCCTCGTACGTGGCGGCGTGGTCGACCAGGACCGGGTTGGAGGCGGCCTCGACGTACCACTCGACGCGCTCGCCGCCCTCGGCGCGGTCGGCCACCCGGACCCAGTCGTTGTACGGGTTGAGCGCCTTGATCTCACCGCCGTCGGCCCGGTGGACCAGACCCTCGCACTGGAAGCCGGGCATCATCCGGTCGAAGCCCAGGTCGAGGACGGCCTCGACGGTGCGGCCGGCCCAGTCGGCCGGGACTGTGCCGGTGACCTTGAACCAGGTGGTGCCCCAGGCCGGGCCCCACGGATCGCCGATCGCGCAGGGCCCGTAAGGCGCCGCCAGGCCCTCGGCGACGGGAACGGGCTCGCCCGGCGCCTCCCAGCGCTCGACGGTCAGCGGGACGGGGCGGGAGTGGACGGCGGGCTTGATCCGCTCTTTCAGGACCCGGCGGAGACGGTGCTCGGTGATGCTGCGGTCGTCGTGCATGACGGCTGCTCCAGGGACTGGGTGGTCGGTACGGACAGTGCGGCGGGCCGGCTCAGGTCTTGACCGCTCCCTCGCCCACGCCCTTGAAGAAGAAACGCTGGAGGGCGAAGAAGAGGAGCATCATCGGCAGGAGCGCGGCCATCGCACCGGCCGCGACGAGCCGCTGGTCGTTGACGGTGGTGGCACCGGCCAGGGTCTTCAGGCCGAGCTGCAGGGTGTAGTGGTCGCTGTTCGTGAGGACCAGCAGGGGCCAGAGGAAGTCGTCCCAGGCCCCCATGAAGCTGGTGATGCAGACGACGGCCAGGGCGCCCTTGGCGGCGGGGAGGAAGACCCGGGTGAAGCGGGTCCATTCGCCGGCCCCGTCCAGGACGGCGGCCTCCTCGACCTCCTTGGGCACGGCGAGGAAGGCCGCCCGCATGATCATGATGTTGAGCACGGAGACCGCGCCGGGGAGCCAGACACCGATGAGGGTGTCGACCAGCCCCATCTCGCGGACCGTGAGGAACATCGAGATCATCACGGACTCGAAGGGGAACATCAGGGTCGCCACGAGCACGGTGAAGACGGCCCGGCGGCCCTTCCAGGCGGCCCGCGAGAGGGCGTAGCCGCCCATCGACGCGAAGAGCAGGTTCGACGTGACCGCCAGGGCCGCGACGGTGAGCGTGTTGCCGACGTACTGGAGCAGCGGGAAGGACTCGGCGACCCGAAGGTAGTTGTCGAGGGTGGGCCGCGAGGGCAGCACGCCGTCGTACACGTTCTCGGTGCGGCCGCGGATCGAGGTGAGGAACTGCCACACGATCGGGCCCAGCATGACGACGAGCATCATCACGAGTGTGGCGTAGCGGGCGGCCGGACCGGCCCACCGGCGCCGGCGGCCGGCGGCGCCGGCCCGCCGCGGTGGGACGCCTCCCGGGAAGGGCGGGGTGCTCACCTCTCGTCTCCCTTCGACAGGCGGCGGCCCAGCAGGCTGAAGACCAGGGTCAAGAGGAACAGCTGGATGGAGACGGCGCAGGCGTAGCCGGTCTCGCCGGAGAAGCCGAGGCCGACCTGCCGGATGAGGAACGGCAGGGTGCGGGCGCCGCCGCCGGGGCCGCCGCTCTCACCGCCGAGGATGTAGATCTCGGTGAAGACGCGCAGCGCGGAGATGGCGGAGAGGGTGCCGACGAGCAGCATCATCGGCTTCACCTGGGGGACGGTGATGCTGAGGAAGCGGCGGACGGGGCCGGCGCCGTCGATGGCGGCCGCCTCGTGGAGGGAGGCGGGGACGTTCCCGAGGGCCGCCAGGTAGAAGACCATGTAGTAGCCGAGGCCCTTCCACACGGTCACGAGCATGGCCGAGACCAGCAGCATCGTGCTGTCCGTCAGGAACGGGATCGGCTCGGAGATCAGGTGCAGCCGCTCGAAGACGGTGTTGACGAGGCCGTCGCTGCGCAGCACCCACTGCCAGATCAGCCCGACGACCACGGCCGAGGCGATCACCGGGGTGTAGAAGGCGGACCGGAAGAACCCGATGCCGGGGAGCCCGGCCTGGACGAGCACGGCGAGGGCGAGCGGGAGGAAGACCAGGCAGGGGACGACGACCGCCAGGTACAGCACGCTGTTGCCGGTGGCGACCCAGAAGTCGGGATCGGCGAAGGCGCGCCGGTAGTTGTCGACGCCGACGAAGGTGCCGCCGCGCAGGATCCGGGCGTCGGTGAAGGAGAGGACGACGGTGTTGACGAAGGGCCAGAGGCTGAACAGCGCCACCATCGTCAGACCGGGGGCGAGGAACAGGTAGGGGGTCCACCACCTGCGGTGGACCAGGCCCGTGTCGGCCTCCATGGCACGCTGTGCGGCCCGGCGGCGGCGCCTGCGCGCGCGTGCGCCGCCGCGCGGCTCCGGGGCGCCGCCGCCCGGCTCCCGGGTGCGGCCGCCCGACTCTGCGGCGCCCGGGCCCGGCTTTGCGGCGTCGGCTCGCGGCTCCGCTGCGCCCGGGCCCGGTTCTGCGGCGTCGGGGCCCGCGCCGACGCGCCCGTCCACGGCCGTCACTGGTCGGCCGCGGCGGTGAGGAGCCTGTTCGCCGCTTCCTCGGCCTTCTTCACCGCCGTCCTCGGGTCCTGCTCCCCGGTGATCGCCTTCTGCACCTCGCGTACGACGGCGTCGCCCACCTGGTTGGTCCACTGGACGGGGGTGTTGGCGTCGAGCGCGGCGCTCTTCAGCTGCTCGGCGCCGACCGCCCGGGCCAGGGTCTCCGCGTCCTTGCCGTCTCCCTCGTCCGAGAAGAAGGGGTCGGCCAGGCCCTGGGCGTTGGACGGGTAGATGGTGGCCTTCCTGGAGAACTCCACCTGGTTGGGGCCGTTGGTCACCCACTTCGCGAACTCGGCCGCCGCGTCGGGGTGCTTGGTGTCCTTCCTGATGCCGAGGGACTGGGCGTAGATGCCGATGTGGCCGAGCGTGCCCGTGACGGCTCCCGCGACGCGGGTCTTCGCGTAGACCTGCGGGGCGTTCTGTTTGATGTCCTTGACGAAGCCCGGGGAGCCCGGGCCGAACACGAGCTTGCCGCCGCCGTAGAGCTGGTTGATGTCGTCGGACTTGAGCAGGGACTCCTTGGGCATGGCGCCCTTGGCGTAGAGGTCCTTCATCCGCTCCACCCAGGCGACGGCCTGGTCGGTGTCGAAGGTGAACCGGTCCTGCTTCTCGGCGAGGATCGGTACGCCCATCTTCTGCCAGTCGCCGGGCAGGCGGCCCTTGGGATCGGCCATGAAGGCGGCGTACCGGCCCCCGGACGAGGCGGCGATCTGTTCGGCGTAGTCGAAGAACTGCTCCACGCTGGTCGGCGGCTTGGCCGGGTCCAGGCCTGCCTTCTCGAAGAGCTCTCTGTTGTAGGTGAGGATCTCGGGCGTCACGTACCACGGGTACGCGTACACGCCGGCCCCCTTGCCGGGCAGCTTGAACTGCTCCCAGGCGCCGGGCACGTACTCCTGGGCGACGGCCCCGTCGAGCTTGACGACATCGGCGAGCATGCCGCGGTCGGCGAGGAGCTGGAAGGAGTCGGTGGAGAGGTTGACCACGTCGGGGAGGGCCCCGGCCTGGGCGTCCGCGACGAGCTTCTCGTTGTAGCCGTCGCCGGGGACGTCCTCCCATGTGACCTTCGCCTCGGGGTACTTCCGCTCGAAGGCGTCGATGACGCCCTGCACGTAGGCCGTGAAGGTGGGCTTCAGCTGGAGGGTCCGGAAGGTGATCTCCCCGGCCACCCTGCCCGTCCGCTCGGCCTCCTTCGCTTCGCCGGCGCCACCATCGAGGCCGCAGGCGGCGGTCGAGAGGAGGGCGCCGGTCACCAGCGTGGCCACGGCAATACGGGTCGGGTTCGAACGGGTCATCGTCGCCGCCTTTGCAGAAGTCCGGCCTCTTCGCCGGAGGCGGTGCCCACCGTCGCCCGAAGTCGGGACCCCGTCAATGAGGCGGAGCCGCCATTGGCCGGGGACACGCGGGTGGTGAATCCCCCAACAGGTCTGCGGTGGACGCCAGATGACCTCAGCGCGACGGGCCCGAACTGGGCTGATGCGCTTTAGTGCAAAGCCGGGTGAGGGTGTTGTCGATTCGACAACGGAGCCCGACCCGACGTCAACTCCGCTCTGTTTATGGCCGGTTCGGGAGGACGTGCACTAATGCGCTTTATCCGCGGCCCGCGAAAGCCCTTTAGCGCCGAAGCACCCCTCTCGCGGAGCGCAGCGCGCTGACCGAGCAGGTTCAGGGACGGGCCGGCGCGGCCGGCGCGCGCGTCCCGAGGTTGGCTTCCCGGCGGCGAGCGGGCTGATAATGCTCAGACCCCCTGGTCACGACTGGTGACCGCTCCTTCGGGGGTGTGGCCGGCAGCCCGCGAAGCGGCTGCCCCGACGTAGTGGAAGGCGACCGCGTGAGCCCCAAGCACCCCCGCCCGGCGCAGAAGAACGACGACCAATTACTGCAGTCCTCCCGCTCTGCCGCGACTCCGCAGCGGGCGGCGACGCCGCCGGTGGGGCTGATGGGACTCCAAGCCGGTGCGGGCAACGCCGCGGTCGTGCAGATGCTCCGTCGTGCCGCTCACGCCGGGACCCGGGACGAGCACCAGCACACCGACGGATGCGGACACGGGCCGAGCGAGCGGCCCGCGGTGCAGCGGTCCGCCGTCCACGACGTCCTGCGCACCCCCGGGCGTCCCATGGACAACGCCACCCGCACCGACATGGAAGCCCGGCTCGGCGCGGACTTCTCCGACGTCCGCATCCACAACGACAGCGCCGCCAAGGCGTCCGCCGCCGAGGTCGGCGCCCGCGCCTACACGTCCGGCAGCCACGTCGTCATAGGCGACGGCGGCCACGACAAGCACACCCTCGCGCACGAACTCACCCACGTCATCCAGCAACGCCAGGGCCCGGTCGCGGGCACCGACAACGGAACGGGACTGAAGGTCTCCGACCCGTCGGACCGCTTCGAGCGCGAGGCCGAAGCGAACGCCAGGCGCGTCATGGCGGGCGGCTCGCACGCCGCCGCGCACGTGCAGCGCACCGCGGCACCTTCACCCGTCTCCGACAGCGGCCCCGCCGTACAGCGCGTCGAGAACCCCCAGGACCGGATGACGGTCGAGTACTGGGAGGACAAGGCGGGACTGGGCGCATCCAGCAGCAGCGCCGCGAAGGACCGCAGCAAGCAGATCGCCGCGTCCAAGGCCAACGCGAAGAAGTTCAAGGCCCACAAGCCTCCGCGCACGATCGACGAGATCGTCAAGACCGTCGGCCCCAAGCTCCTGGCCGATCTGGCGCTGATGGGGGCGGACTCCGGGCGGATGGAGCTCTACAGGTCCATGAGTTTCGAGGAGGCCCACAGCGCCCTGACCTACTGGGGCGACGCCGCCTCGCGCGAGGCACTGGCGGCGTACGTGGCGTCCGGTGAGGGCTCGGCGAAGGACTTCAGGGAGCAGGGGTTCGGGGGGCTGACGGTAGGAGCCCACCTCGGCGACCAGGGGCAGGCCGACGGGTACTACAACACCCTGGGTGCTCCCTACGCCGTCCAGCTGAAGTTCACGCTCAAGCCCGGGGCCCACGAACTCCTCTTCAACCAGGACCACATGGCTCTCGGTCCGGGCTACAAGAACGACCTGATCCGCAAGGCGAACGAGGGCGGCGGGACCTACAAGAACGCGAGCGCGAACGAGGGGACCCTGGGTGGGTACATCGGCGTGAAGGCCGAGGACAAGGAGCCCTACAGCCTGGGCATCGCGCAGGGGGCGAACGGCAAGAACGGCAGGGAGCTCGGTGCGAGCCAGCTGCTCTTCCAGTTGTTCCTCGACGACGTCCAGCTGGTGAAGAACAGGTCGGGGCAGGACCTGCCGTAGCGGGGTCGGGACACATCGCCGCGGATGCCCCTGACCGGTCCGGTCCGGTCAGGGGCATCCGCGGGGGGTGGGTGCGGTGCGGCACCTACCGCATCGGGTACCGCGTCTTCTCGGCGAGCTTTCCGTCCTTGAAGCAGAAGCGGAGCACGGTCTCCTTGCCGTTCTCGGTGTCACCGCTGGAGAGGTACCAGGAGCAGGTGCTGCCCTCGGGCTCGACCGGTCCGCCCTCCTTGAGGGCGCTCTTGACGAAGCTCTCGCCCGACGGAAGCCTGCCGCGGACCTCGCTCTCCGCGTCGCCGGTCTGCACGGACGCGTAGACCGTCGGGTCGACGAGGGTCTTGTCGGCCATGTCGAGGACCTTCCCCATGCCGAAGACCACGGCCACGAGGAGACCCACACCCAGCACCAGCGCCACGCCGCACCCGATCAGACAACCCTTGCGCTGAGCCACGCCCGTTCCTCCAAGTCTCCGTGTCCGGCGGTGGTCGCCTGGACACTCACACCCTCGCAAGGGACGGCGGCTCCGGGCTGTCCTCGAAAGTCGTCGGCCGTCACAACGATCGTCGTTCGAGGTCGGGCGACTCTTCCGGGTATACAGGGAGGAGATCGACCATTCGGGCAGAACGAGAGGAAGCACCGTGAGCGAGCAGGACACCGTCGAGCCTCTGATCGTCGTCGGCGTGGACGGTTCGAACCACTCCAAGGAGGCGCTGCGCTGGGCCGTCGCGCAGGCCGGGATGACGGGTGGCCGGGTGCACGCCGTCATGGCCTGGGAGTGGAACCGCAATCCGTTCGCCCTCGCTCCGGTGGCCGCCGAGGTCTTCGACGCCGAGGTGGTGACGGTCGAGGAGGCGGCCCGCCGGAAACTGGCGGACACCGTCAAGACGGCCGTCGGCGCCTCGCCCGGCGTGCCGGTGTTCCGCCGCGTCGAGCAGGGCTCCCCGGCGCAGGTCCTGGTGGACGCCTCGAAGGAGGCGGACCTGACGGTGGTCGGCACCCGCGGGTACGGCGGCTTCAAGGGCGCCCTGCTCGGGTCGGTGAGCCAGCAGGTCGTGCAGTACGCCGCCGGCACCGTCGTGGTCGTCCGCGAGGGCGCCGACGAGGACTGAAGGCGCCGCCGGCCGGCCCTGGGCTCAGGCCGCGGGGGTCACCAGGTCCCGGGGGTCCGTGTTGGCCCCGCACAGGATGACGGCGACCCGCTCGCCGAGGGGTTCCGGCGCCCCGCGCAGCGCCGCCAGGGCGGTGGCCGCGCCCGCCTCCACCACGATCCGGTGCTCCTCCCAGAGGGCGCGCCGGGCCGCGGTGATCGCCGCGTCGGGCACGAGCACCGAGGTCACGTGCTCCTCCTGGGCGGCGGCGAGCGCGTCCGCCGAGACCCGGGTGGCCCCCAGGGAGTCGGCGGCGACCGAGTCCACGGCCACGTCCACGACCCGGCCCGCCGCCAAGGCCGCGTTCAGGGCCCGGCAGTTCTCCGGCTCGGCCGCGATCACCCGTACGCCGTGCTCGCGCGCGGCGGTGGCGACGCCGGCGAACAGTCCGCCGCCGCCGACCGCGACGACCACGGTGTCCAGCCCGGGCAGGGCGCCCCGGATCTCGTCGAGCAGCGTCCCGGCGCCCGCGGCGATCAGCGGATGGTCGTAGGCGTGGCTGCTCAGCGCCCCGCTCGTGGCGGCGAACTCCTCGCAGGCGGCGAGTGCTTCGGCGTACCGCTCGCCGACGAGCCGGACCTCGGCCCCGTATCCGCGCAGCCGGTCCACCTTGACGCGCGGGGCGTTGGCGGGCAGGAACACGGTCGCGGGCACGTGCAGCGCGCGGGCCGCCCAGGCGCAGGCGAGACCGGCGTTGCCGCCGGAGGCGATGGTGACGCCCGCCGCCGGGAGGGCGCCGGCCTCGTGGTGGGCGGCGAGGAAGTTGCGGGCGCCGCGCGCCTTGAAGCTGCCGGTGTGCTGGAGGTACTCCAGCGCGTACCAGACCCCCTCGTCGGCGGCGGGGGCCACCGCGACGGGTCGTACCGCGCCGGCGATGCGGTCGGCGGCGGCGCGTACGGCGGCGTGGTCGAGCCGCTGGGCGGGTGCTGCGTGCATGGGCTGTCTCCCCTGTCAGTGGGTGGGCCGGGCGGCCTCGATCAGCTGGCGCAGGGCGCCGTAGTACACCTCGTGGTCCGTCAGGGGCGGCAGTACGTCGGCCAGTCCGCCGCAGAGCACGGGGAACTCCGCCGGATCCAGCGCGGCCAGGGCGGCCCGCGAGGCGGCGGTGGCCGCGGCCGGGTCGCGGTGGTCGACGAAGGCCGCGCTGCCCAGGGTGAGCAGGTACATGCGGCGGTAGACGGTCATCGCCTCGGCGGCGGTCATCCCGGCGGCCATGCTGTCGGCGAGGGCGGGCTCGACGAGCCGGGCGAGGAGCTGGCGGCCGAGCCAGGGCCGGCCGCCGCGCAGCACCAGCAGTCCGGGGTGGGCGGTGAGCAGCAGGTAGAGCGCGCGGAACCGCTGCTCGGTGGCCTGCGCCCAGTCCGTGCCGACGGGGATCTCCGGGAGCTGCGCGGCCAGGTGCTCGGTGCACAGGTCGAGCAGTCCGGCGAGGTCGGTGCAGCGGCGCTGGACGGTGGCGTGGGAGACGTCGAGCCGGTCGGCGAGGGTGCGGAAGCTGAGGCGTCCCGGCCCTTCCTCGTCGAGGATCCGCAGGGCGGCAACGGCGATGGCCTCGGGGGTCGCCCGGTCCAGGGCGTCTGATCGGCGCGGCATGAGATACACCGTAACATACGGTGTATCGACTCTTTCGTGTGACATCGATTGCCGCCATATTGCTGGTCATTGGCCGACAAGCAACGCCTTTTGTTGACAGTGGGTAATCGCATCGCTGCACTGGGCGCACGCCTGCCCCCACGTCAAGGAGACTCAGTGCCGCCTCGCCTGCGTGCGTCGCTCCCCTGCCTGACCGCGGCCGCCCTGTTCGCCCTCGCCCTCTCCCCCGCCCCGGTGGCGGCCGAGCCCCGGGCGACCTCGGACACCCCGCTCGCGCTCACCCCGCCCATGGGGTGGAACAACTGGGCGCACTACATGTGCGACATCGACGAGGCCGAGGTCGTCGCCAACGCCAACGCGCTCGTGGCGAGCGGGCTCGCCGCCAAGGGCTACGACACGGTGACGGTCGACGACTGCTGGATGACCAGGAGCCGGGACGCGCGGGGCGCTCTGGTCGTCGACACGGCGAAGTTCCCGCACGGCATGGCCTGGCTCGGCGAGCACCTGCACGCCAAGGGCCTGAAGTTCGGCATCTACCAGGACGCCGGCTCCCTCACCTGTGAGAAGTACCCCGGCAGCGGCGCGCCCCAGGGCGGCGGGGCGGACCACTACGCGCAGGACGCCAGGCAGTTCGCCTCCTGGAACGTCGACTACGTGAAGATGGACGGCTGCAACCTGTGGGTGCCGCCGGGGCAGACCAAGGAGCAGGCCTACCGGGACGCCTACAACGCCGTGGCGAAGGCACTGCGGGAGAGCGGCCGGGACATGGTCCTGTCGGCGTCCGCGCCCGCCTACTTCCAGCAGGGCGAGTGGGGCGGCGCCGACTGGCACAAGGTCCTCGGCTGGGTCGGCGAGACCGGCCAGCTGTGGCGCGAGGGCAAGGACATCAAGGTCTACAACCCGGCCACGCCCGCCACCTCACGGTGGAGTTCGGTCCTGGGCAACTACGGCTACAACCGCTGGCTCGGCCGGTACGCGGGCCCCGGCAACTGGAACGACCCCGACTTCCTGATCGCGGGCGCCCCCGGGCTCACGGCGGCCGAGAGCCGCAGCCAGGTCGCCCTCTGGGCCATGATGGCCTCCCCGTTCATCCTGTCCTCCGACGTCTCCCAGCTGACCTCCCAGGGGCTCGCGGCCCTCGGGAACACCCGCATGATCGAGCTGGACCAGGACCCGATGGGCCGTCAGGGCGCGGTGGTCTCCTCCAACGCCACCTTCGAGATCCTCACCCGGCCGCTCGCGAACGGCGACCGCGCGGTGGCCGTGCTCAACCGCTCGGCCACCACCCGCGACATCCGGGTGCCGCTCGACGAGATCGGCCTGAGCGACTGCACGGCCGACGCGCAGGACCTGTGGAACGGGTCCCGCCGCGAGGTCTCGGACGCGCTGACCGGGACACTGGCCGGCCACGACACCGCGGTCTGGCGGCTCAGCCCGCGCGGCTGCGCCGCGGCCACGCCGACCGGGCAGGTCGTCGGTGACGGCGCCCGGTGCGCCGACGGCGCCAACACCACCGGCGTCGGCGCCGTCGTGATGGCCGCCTGCACCGGGGCCCCCGACCAGCGGTGGACCCTGCGCGACGACGCGAGCCTGCGGCTGGCCGGCGAGTGCCTCTCCGCGGGCGACGACGGCCTCGTGGAGCTGGCCGACTGCGCGCCCCCGCAGGACCGCCGGCCGGGCCAGAGCTGGACGCACCTGCGCGGCGGAGCCCTCGTGGAGCAGGAGAGCGGGATGTGCCTGACCGCGCCGGCCGCCGCCGCGACCCCGGACGCCCCGGCCGCGCGACTGCGGCTGACGGCCTGCGGCGACCACCGGGTCGACCAGACCTGGGCCCTGCCGGTCTGACGGCCCGAGCCCGACGATGAGGAACCCGATGCCGCGGGGCGGGCGCCGACTGCCCGGCCCCCGCCCGCTCACCCTCGCCGCTCTTCCCGCGGCGTTGCTGGCGCTGATCTCGGCGGGGCCCGCCCCCGGGGCCACGGCCCCGGGGGCGGGGGCGCCCGCACCTGCCCACGTACGGCCTGATGCGCGGGTCACCGTACCCGCGCGCGCGGGCGCGCCAGGGAAGCGGAGCTTCGACACCGCGCCCGCACGGGCCGCCCTGGAGCGGCTGCTCCCGCGCCACCACGGCCAGTTCACCCTGGTGCCCGACACGGCCGCCGGCGCCGACACCTTCACCGTGTCCGGGACCGCCGGGGCGATCACCGTGCGCGGCAGCACCGGCGCCACCCTGCTCACCGGCGTCGGCTGGTACCTCCAGCACGTCGCCGGAGCCGACATCGGCTGGCCCGGCGACAGCATCGACCTGCTGCCCGCCCGGCTGCCGGCCGTCCCCGCGCCGGTGACCCGCGGCGCACAGGTACCGCACCGGTACGCGCTCAACGACACCGACGACGGGTACTCCGGCCCGTACCGCACCTTCGAGGAACACCAACGGCAGATCGACCTGCTCGCCCTGCACGGCATCAACGAGGTGTTCGTGCAGGTGGGAGCGGAGTACCCGTACTACCGGGCACTCCAGGACTTCGGCTACTCCGCCGAGGAGCTGCGGCAGTGGATCCCCGGCCCCGCCCACCAGAGCTGGTGGCTGCTGCAGAACCTGAGCGGTTTCGGCGGCCCGGTCACCGAGCGGCTGATGCGGGAGCGGGCCGCACTGGGCGGGCGGATCGCCGAGCAGCTGCGCGGGCTCGGCATGACCCCGGTGCTGCCCGGCTACTTCGGCACCGTGCCCCCGGAGTTCGCCGCGCGCAACCCCGGAGCGGCCACGGTGGCCCAGGGCGACTGGGCCGGCTTCGACCGCCCCGACTGGCTGGACCCCGCCTCGCCCGCCTTCCGGAAGCTGGCCGCCGCGTACTACGCGGAGCAGCGCGCGGTCTTCGGTGACAGCTCGATGTACCGGATGAGCCCGCTGCACGAGGGCGGACAGACCGGGTCCGTGGACGTCGGCGCCGCGGCGGGCGCCATCCAGGAGGCGCTGCACGCCGCCCACCCGGGCGCGCTGTGGGCGGTGCTGGGCTGGCAGGACGACCCGACCCCCGAGCTGCTGGCCGGGGTGGACACCTCGCGGCTGCTGATCCTGGACGGGCTCTCGGACCGGTACAACCGGCTGGACCGCGAGGCCCGTTGGGGCGGCGCCCCGTACGCGATGGGCACCATCTACAACTTCGGCGGGCACACCACGATCGGCGCGAACACCTCCGTGTGGCTCGAACGGTTCGGCCCCTGGCGCGCCAAGGACGACAGCGCGCTCGCCGGGATCGCCTACCTGCCGGAGGCCACCGGGACCAACCCGGCGGCCTTCGACCTGTTCACGGACCTGGCCTGGGAGCCGGGGGTCATCGACCAGCGGCAGTGGTTCGCCGATTTCGCGGCCCGCCGCTACGGCCGGCCCGACGCCGCCGCCGCCGCGGCCTGGGAGGAGCTGCGCAAGGGGCCGTACAGCACCTCCTCGGGACTGTGGTCGGAGTCGCAGGACAGCCTGTTCACCGCCCGGCCCGCCCTGACCGCGGCCGGGGCGGCGTACTGGAGCCCCAAGTCCATGCGCTATCCCGCCGGTTCGGTCCGCAGGGCACTGGACCAGCTGCTGAAGGTGGCCCCGGAGCTGCGCGGCTCCAGCGCCTACCTCTTCGACCTGGTGGACACCGCCCGGCAGGCCCTCGCCAACCACTCGCGGGTGCTGCTGCCGAGGATCAAGGCGGCGTACGAGGCCAAGGACCTGCCCCTCTTCCGCAGGCTCACGGCCGAATGGCGGGAGGACGAGGCGAAGCTGGACGCGGTGACCGGCTCCGACCCGAACTTCCTCCTCGGCAGCCGGCTCGCCGGGGCCCGCGCCTGGGGCGCCGACCGGGCCGAGCAGGACCGGTACGAGTACGACACCCGCTCCCTGCTCAGCGTGTGGGGCCGCCGCAGCACCAGCGAGGGCGGCTTCCTGCACGACTACGCGAACCGCGAATGGAGCGGCCTGGTCTCGGAGCTGTACGCGCGGCGGTGGGCGCTCTACTTCGACTCGCTGGAGGAGGCGCTGGTGCGGCGGACCGCGCCGCGGGCGATCGACTGGCCCGCCTTCGAGGAGGAGTGGGCCGGTCGGACCACCCGGCACCCGGACCGGCCGAGCGGGGACCCGTACCGCCTGGCCGCCGCGGTCGCGGCGGCCCTGCCGCCGGCGTCCGCCGGCTGACCTACACCACCGGCAGCGGTGGCGATCTCCCGATGCGGTGATCGTCACCCTCCCGGAGGAAAGTCGACGCTCCTGCGGGGGAGATCCTCCGCCGTGGTTCGTCGCGCGGGGCCGGCAGTCGGTTGACTGGCCCGGAAGAGGCCAGGGGCGGACGCCGGAGCGATCCGGTGGCCGCCCCTTCCGATGCCACGAGGCGCGACACGACCAGGAGTGCACCCGAGCATGTCCCAGACCGAACACGACCAGCCCCCGCACTCGCAGGGACAGGAGCGGCAGAAGCAGGAGCGGGCCGCGGGCGCCGGCTCCGCCGCCGCCTCCCTGGAGCTGCTGACGCTGCTCGCCGCCGGGGTGGCCGACCTGGCCCTGGACCAGCTGCGGCAGACCGTCGACCGCGCGCAGGACGCGATGCGCCGCCACGACCTGCCCGAACTGCTCACCGACGGAGTGGTGGAGCTGCGCAAGCGCGGCGAACTGGCCACCCGCCGGGCGGGCATGGGCCACGAGAACTACCTGGAGACCATGGCCCGGCGTGCCTCGGAGCGGATCACGTCCGAGGGCCGCCCCTGTGCATGACCACACCGGCTTCAAGGAACGCATCGACGAGGTGCTGGTCCGGCTGGCCGACGAGGAGGAGCTGGCCCTGCTCGGCCTGCACGCCGAACTCAGTCCGCTCTGCGAGCAGTTACGCCGGTCGCTGGCGCGCGGCAAGCGGCTCCGGGCCGCTTTCCTGTACTGGGGGTGGCGGGCGGCGGGCCAGCCGGACTGCGAAGGGGCGATCCGGGCCGCGGCCGCGATGGAGCTCGTCCACGCGGCGGCCTGCACGCACGACGACATCATCGACGACAGCCGGATGCGGCACGGCCAGCTCACCGCGCACGCCGCCTTCGCGGCGAACGGGCAGCGCTCCACCGCCCTCGCGATGATCCTCGGCGACCTGCTGATGGGGTACGCCGGGCACGTCTTCACCTCCTGCGGGCTGCCCGGCGCCTACCTGGCCCGGACCGTCCCGCTCTGGTCCACCCTGCTCCGCGAGACGATGGCGGGCGAGTTCCTGGAGGTGCTGCGCACCGACGCGTCACCGGACCGCGAACCCCTGGTCGCGGAGTCGCTGGAGGTCGCCCGCTTCAAGACGGCCAAGTACACGGTGGAACGGCCGCTGCACCTCGGAGCCACCCTCGGCGGCGGTTCCCGCGCCCTGCTGGACGCCTTCTCCGGCTACGGCCTCCCGCTCGGCGAGGCCTTCCAGCTGCGCGACGACCTGCTGGGGACCTTCGGCGACCCCGCACGGACCGGCAAGTCGAACCTGGACGACCTGCGGGACGGGAAGCCGACGGCGTTGCTCGCGCTGACCGTGGCCGCGGCCGGCCCCGACGACCGCCGGCTGCTCGCGAAACTGGTCGGCAACCCGGAGCTGGGCGAGGAAGAGGCCTCGTCGGTGCGCGCGCTGATGGAGCGGTGCGGGGCCCAGCGGCAGGTCGAGGACATGATCCGCGAGCGCATCGGCCGGGCCGAGGCCGCGCTGGACCTCGCCGCGATGCCCGCGGAGGCCCGGGCTGCCCTGCGGGGGCTGGCCGCGACCGCCGCCGACCGCTCCCTGTAGCGGCGGGGCCGCCCTCCCCGCCGCGCCCTCCCTACCGCGCCCTTCTCCCGCGACGCCGGCCCGGGCCGGCCGACGACGGCTCCCGTACCCGAAGAGACGACAAGGACGACCGACGTGAAGACCGACGCACCCAAGGCCGCCCCGGCGCGCCCCCGTTACGACCACGCCGCACTCGACGCCCTGAGCACGCAGGGCGATCCGCTCGCCGACGAGACCGTCGCCGAGATGTTCCGCCGCAAGGAGGTCGGCGACCTCAACACCCTCATGCGGTTCTTCACCACCGCCGGCGACACGCTCCCCGAGCAGCTCCCGGCCTCCGCGCGCGCCTACTTCGAGGCCACCGCGATGCCGCCGAGCTGGGTGGACTGGGACGTGATGGAGCAGGCCAGGCTGTTCTTCATGGACAACGCGGCCCACATCAACACCGGCCTCTCCTTCGCGGCCATGCCCGCGACCTACGCCGTCCCCCGGCTCTCCCGGCTGCTGGCCTCGACGCACTCCATGGCGTACCCCTCGCGGCGGATGGCCAACACCGGGCAGTTCGTCACCTACCTCATGCAGACGAACGCGTTCGCGGAGGGCAGCAAGTTCATCCCCGCCGCACAGAAGGTGCGCCTGCTGCACGCGGCGGTCCGCCACCACCTGCGGCACGGCGGCCACTGGGACGTCGAGAAGGACGGAGTGCCCATCTGCCAGGAGGACATGATCGGGGGGCAGATCTGCTTCTCGCTGCTGGTCCTCGACGCGATGCACCGGCTCGGCATCCACATGAGCGAGGACGGCGCCGAGGCCTACTTCTACGCCTGGCGGGTCGTGGGCGCCATGCTCGGCTGCGACATGTCGGCGGTGCCGCAGAACCTCACCGAGGCCCGCGACTACTGCGACCTCTACCTCCTGCGCAACCTCGGCCCCTCCCCCGAGGGGGTCCGCCTCAACGCCCAGCTGATGCGCATGTACGAGGACGTGGTCCCGGGCACCCTCTTCGACCCGATGGTGCCCGCCACCGTCCGGTTCCTCGTCGGCGACACCATCGGCGACTGGCTGGAGATCCCGCGCACCGCCTGGGACACGGCCGCGAAGGCGGTGCCGGTGTTCCTCGGGCTGCTGGAGACGATCGAGGACAGCAGCCCGTACGCGGAGTGGGCGCTCGACAAGGCGGGCTCGCTGCTCTCCGGCTTCGAGCTGGCCTCCCTGACCCGGGGCAGGGTCATGCACCATGCCATCCCCGCGGAGCTGAAGAGCGAGTACGGGGTGAAGGCGCCGCGCACCGGGCGCTGGGTGCCGCCGGCGCCCGTGCACTGACCGGCGGCACTCCCCCGTGGCGGCGCCGCGCCGCCCCGGGGGCCGGTGCACACTTGCGGTGTGGAGGCAGACCCCAACCGGTCCGTGTGGCCGCGGCGCGTGATGGGCGCCGTCAGCGGGATCGTCGCGGCCGTCGGCGGGCTGGCGTTCGCGCAGCTGGCCGCGGCCGCCGTGCGGCCCGAGTCCTCGCCGGTGACCGCCGTCGGCGGGGCGGCCGTCGACCTGACCCCGGTGGCCGTCCGGGAGTGGGCCATCAGGCTGTTCGGCACCGCGGACAAGCTGGTGCTGACGCTGGGCATCGTCGCCGTCCTGACCGTGGTCGCGGCCCTGGCCGGGCTGCTGTCCGTATGCCACCTGCCCGCCGGGATCGCGGTCGCCGGCGGGTTCGGGCTGCTCGGGGCGGCGGCCGCGCTCAGCCGTCCGGAGGCCTCCTGGCGGGACGCGCTGCCCTCGCTGCTGGGCGGGCTGACCGCGGCCGGGGTGCTGTACCTGCTGGTCGCGGCGGCGACGCGGCCCCGGCCGGCGGGCGCGCCACCCGGCGGGAGCCGGGCCATGGACCGGCGCGGCTTCGGCCGGCTGGTCACCGGCGTCCTGACGGCCTCGGTCGTGGCCGGCTACGCCGGGCGGCGCCTGAGCGCCCACGGCTCGGCCGGCGCCACCGCCTCCCGGGCCCGCTTCGTCCTCCCGCCGCCCACCGTGCCCGCACCGCCGGTGCCCACGGGCGCGGACCTGCGGGTGCCGGGGCTGTCGCCCTTCCTCACCCCCGACCGCGACTTCTACCGGGTGGACACCGCGCTGGTCGTCCCCCGCGTGGACGCGGACACCTGGCGGCTGCGCATCCACGGCGAGGGCGTCACGCGGCCCCTCACCCTCGATCTGCGGGAGCTGCTCAGCCGGCCCCTGGTCGAGCACGACATCACCCTCACCTGCGTGTCGAACGAGGTCGGGGGCCCGTACGCGGGCAACGCCCGCTGGCTCGGCGTACGCCTCGCCGACCTGCTCCGCGAGGCCGGGGTGCGCCCGCCGTCCCGGGGCGGGCCGGCCGACCAGCTGGTGTCGCGTTCGGTGGACGGCATGACGATCGGCACGCCCGTCGAGGCGGTCATGGACGGCCGGGAGGCGCTGCTGGCCGTCGGCATGAACGGCGAGCCGCTGCCCTTCGCGCACGGCTTCCCGGTCCGGATGGTCGTACCGGGCCTGTACGGGTACGTCTCCGCGTGCAAATGGCTGACCGAGCTGCGGCTGACCACCTTCGGCGCGTACGACGCGTACTGGGTGCGGCGGTCCTGGGCGCAGCAGGCCCCGGTCAAGACGCAGTCGCGGATCGACACCCCGCGCCCGTACGCCGACCTGGCGCCGGGCCGGGTGGCGGTCGCCGGGGTGGCGTGGGCGCAGCACCGCGGGATCGAGGGGGTCGAGGTACGGGTGGACGGCGGCCCCTGGCAGCGGGCGCGGCTCGGGGCCGCGGACGGGGCGGACACCTGGCGGCAGTGGGTGTGGCCGTGGGAGGCGACGCCCGGGCGGCACAGGCTGGAGGTCCGTGCGACGGACGGGACGGGTGCGGTCCAGACGGGGGAGCGCGCCGGGACCGTGCCGGACGGGGCGACCGGATGGCACGCGGTGGAGGTGCAGGTGAAGGCCCTCGGCTGACGCCCGGACGGGCCCTCCCGTACGCTGCCCGCCCCGAGCGGTCGGGGGCTGACGGGCATCTGCACCGGCGGGTGCTGCGCGGCGCGCGCCGTCGACGGAGCCGGCCGCGTCACCCGCGCGGTGCCTCCGGAGTGCACCGGGCGGGACCCCCGGTTAGCGTGCGTGTCGAGGCCTGCAACCGCGAGGTGGGGGACCTTCGCCTTCGACCCGCAGGGAGGCACCACCGTGCGCCGTTCCAGGATCCTGGCCCTCACCTGTCTGCACCTGCTGCTGGGCGCCTCGCTGGCGGGCGGGTGCACCCTGAGCCGCGCCGAGAGCGCCGCGCAGGACTGCGCGGCCGGCCAGGTCTCGCGGGGCGGCACGTGCCTGCCGGGCGATAAGGAGGACTTCACCGCGCGGCAGGTCACCGAGGCCCTCGCGAAGTACAAGCTGACGGCGGCGATGGCCGAGGTGTGGGTCGACGGGGAACGCGTGGCGACGTCCGCGGCCGGGGAGACGATGACGGGCTTCCCCGCGACGCCGGACATGCGCTTTCGCATCGGGGCGGTCGCGATCCCCTATCTGACGACCGCGCTGCTCAAACTCGTCGACGAGGGCGAGGTCGCGCTCGACGACAAGATCTCCCGGTGGCGCCCGGACCTTCCGCACGCGGACGAGATCACGCTGAAGATGCTGGCGTCGACCTCCTCCGGGTACGCGGACTACGTCACGGACAAGGGCTTCGTCGACGCGCTCTACAAGAACCCCTTCCGGACCTGGACGGCGGAGGAGCGCGTGCGGATCTCCGTCTCCAAGCCCCTGGTGCTGGCCCCCGGTTCGGGTTTCGCCTACTCGCACGCCAACTGGGTCATCCTGGGCGACATCATCGCGAAGGTGAGGCGCAAGCCCCTCGAAGAGGTGATGGTCCAGGACGTCCTCAAGCCGCTCGGCCTGAGCCACACGGCCATCTCCTCCAAGGCGGACATCCCCGAGCCGGTGCTGCACTCCTACGACAACGAACGGGGCGTGTTCGAGGACGCCACCTACTGGAACCCCTCGTGGACGCTGGCGCCGGGATCGGTCATGACGGGCACGCTGGAGGACGCGGCGAAGTCCTTCGCCGCGATCGGTGAGGGAAGACTGCTGACGCCCGAGTCGCACAAGGCCCAGCTCACCGGCGTCGTCAGGGTCAAGGGGGACACCTGGTACGCGCTCGGCCTGCCCGTGCAGAACACCTGGATCGTCCAGAACCCGTCCTTCGCCGGCTACGCGGGCACCGTCGCCTATCTCCCGTCCAAGAAGATCGCCATCGCGACGGTGGCGACGCAGGGTCTCGGCAGCACCGTCCAGAACGCCAGCTCCCTCGTCTTGCAGGCGATCGCCGGTCACCTGGCCCCGGAGCGGCCCCTCACGCTGGGGTGACGGTGCGCCGCCCGTCGGGAGCGGTCCCGGCGGGCGGCGGACGTCTCAGTTCCGGGTCAGGCGCACCGGCAGCGACTCGACGCTGTTGCCGATGAAGCTGCGCTGGTGCGGGAGTTGCGCCTCGGGGGTGGCGAGGTCGAGGTCGGGGAAGCGGGTGAAGAGGCGCTCCAGGGCGGTCGTGGCCTCCAGGCGGGCGAGCGGGGCGCCCACGCAGTAGTGCGCGCCGTGCCCGAAGGAGAGGCTGCGGGCGGCGGTGGGGCGGGTGAGGTCGAAGCGGTCGGCGTCCGGGCCGTGGAAGGCCTCGTCACGGCCGGCGGCGGTGTAACCGGCGAGCACGGGGGTGCCCTGCGGGATGACGGTGCCGTCCAGGGTCAGGTCGCGCGTGGGGTAGCGGAAGGGGAACCAGCTGACCGGTCCGTCCCAGCGCAGGGTCTCGTCCACCACGTCCGACCAGGTCGCCTTCCCCTCCAGGACGAGGGCGAGCTGGTCGCGGTGGGTGCACAGGGCCCGGACGGCGTTGCTGATGAGGTTGAGGGTGGTCTCGTGGCCCGCGACGAGCATCAGCCGCATGGTGCCGGTGAGTTCGGCCTCGCTGAGCTGGTCGCCGTCGTCCTCGCGGGCGGCGATCAGGGCGCTGGTGAGGTCCTCGCCCGGGGCCTCCCGGCGGGTGGCGGCGATCGTGCCCATCAGCTCGACCAGCTCCCGTACGGCGGCCATCGCCTCGGCGGGGGTGGTGTCGGTGGCGATGATCACCTTGTTGGACAGGTGGTGCAGCCGTCCCCGGTGCTCGGGGTCCACCCCGAGCAGCTCGCAGATGACGCTCATCGGGAGCGGCAGCGCGAAGTGCTCGCGCAGGTCGGCGACCCCGTCGGGGGCCTCGGCCGCGGCCCGGGCCAGGTCGTCGAGGAGCTCCGCGGTCAGCTCCTCGACGCGCGGGCGCAGCCTTTCCACCTGGCGGGCCGTGAAGGCCCTGCCGACGAGGGCGCGGAGGCGGCGGTGGTCCGCGTCGTCGGCGGTGTGCATGCCCTGGGCGTTGGCGAAGGCCCGCAGCGGCCAGTCGCGGGGGATGGTGCCGTCGTGCAGGGCCGGGAAGTGCCGGGCGTCCTTGGCCACCTCGGGGTGGCCGAGGAACTCCTTCAGAGCGTCGTGGCCCAGGACGACCGCTCCGGGCACCCCGCCGGGGAGCACGACCTGCGCCACCGGGCCGTGCGCGGCGCGCAGCCGGGCGTTGAGGGCGTGCGGGCAGCCCCCGGCGGGGTCGATGACGTGCGGGGCGTCCGGGGCGTCCGGGGTGGACGGGGCGGGTGAAATCGGGGACGACAAGCCGGCTCTCCTGACCTGATGAATGGAACTCGGTCAACAGTGCCGCCTCGGGGGCGGGTTGGACAAGACCGTCCTCGTCGCGTCTCAGAACCAGGTGAGGCCGAGGGCGAAGGCGGTGCCGGCGGTGGCTCCGGTGGAGTCGGTCGCGGTGGCGGTGACCTGGACCGTGCCGCTGCCCCAGGGCTTGCCGGTGATCCGACCGGAGGCGGCGTCGAGGGTCAGACCCCAGGGCAGGCCGGTGGCGGCGTACCGGACGGGGGGCTTTCCGCCGGTGGCGGTGAGCTGGATGGTGCAGGACTGGTTGAACTTGCACGTCTGCGGACCGGGGTTGGTGAGCCTCAGGTCACCGGGGGTGGGCGTCGGGGTCGGGGTGGGAGTGGGGGTCGGGGTGGGAGTGGGGGTCGGGGTCGGAGTGGGCGTCGGGGTCGGAGTGGCGCCGCAGCCCGGGGTGGCCTCCGGCGGCAGCGGGACCCGCCAGACCTGGGTGTCGTTCTCCGACCCGACGAGCAGGCTGGTGCAGTCGGCGTACGTCACGGTCTCGCCCTGCGACTGGGCCGGGAGCGCGACGTCCGCGAGCTTGACCCCCGCGGTGTCGTACACGGAGGCCGTGTTGGCGCCCAGCGGCCCGCCGCTGCGCAGGGCGTACGAGGCGCCCGACGGGGAGAACGCGCCGTCGGTGGCGAACACCGGGCCGGGCCGGACCGCCGTGAGGGTGTTGACCTGCCCGGTCACGGGCGGCAGCGGGGCCTGGTACAGCTGGCCGGCCGCTCCGATGACCTTGCTCGCGACGTAGAGCCGCCCGCTCACCGGGTCGGCGAGCAGGGACTCCGCGTCGTGCCTGCCGTCGGCGTAGGAGAAGCGGTACGTCACCGGGGTGACCGTGGCGTTCCCCAGCTGGTCGGGCTCCGCGAAAGCGTGCACGGTGATCTCCGCGCGGCCGCCGAAGTTGTCGCCGATGTCCCCGACCAGGATCGCCGGGCCGCCCGAGGCGTCCTTCCCGAGGGCGAGGGCCTCCCAGTCGGTGTTGCCGACGCCGGAGAGGGTGAAGGTGGCCAGCAGCCGGCCGGTGGCGCCGTTGCAGTCGACGGCGAAGACCTGGTTGGTGTTCCCGCTGTCGTTGACGGCGTAGAACACGCCGGGGTGTTTGCGGCTCATGGCGAGACCGCTGAACTCGGCCAGGCCGCCGGGGAGGGTGCACTTCTTCTCCGGCGCCAGTGTTCCGGTGCCGGACACGGCCGGTGTGGCGGAGGGGGCCGGGGAGGCGGTGGCGCTGGCCGTCCAGGCGACCGCGGGCAGGATCGTGGCGAGGGCCGCGGTCGCGAGGGCGGCGGCCCGTGGGGATGTCAGGAGTCGGGACATGCGCACAATGTGAGGGGACATCAGCCGGTGTGCCAGGCCCGGTCCCCTCCCGTTCGAGCATCGTTCAATGCCGAGGGGGCATGTCCCGTCGGCGCACCCTCGGCGCACCGTCGGCACACCGTCAGCGCACCGGCTCCCGTACCGGTCCCTTGTGTCCGGCCTGCGCTATGAACGCGCGGGCCGCGCGGCTCAGCGGCCGACGGGCGTGGGCGATGCCCACCGGGCGCAGCAGCGGCGGCGTGAAGGAGCGGATCTCGGCCCGGCTCCCGAACGCCCTCAGCACCACGTCGCGGTACCAGATGAGGGAGCCGCGGCCGTCCGTCACACCGGTCACCCAGGCGAGGCGTTCGTCGACCTCCAGGGAGGGGACGGGTCGTACCCCGAGACAGCTGAACATGGCCTCCATCTCGGTACGCCGGCCGGTCCCCGGGGTGGGCAGGACCATCGGCAGCCCGTCGAGCATGCGCAGCGGCATCGGGTGGGGCAGTCGGGAGCCGAGCGGGGAGATCAGCACGACCTCGCGCTCCTGGATGAAGTGGGTGGAGAGCTCCTTGTCGACGGGCAGGTCCACCAGGGCCAGCTCCGCGCGCCCCTGGGCCAGTTCCTCGACGAGGACCTCCCTGCTGCCGTGCTGCTGGAGCCGGACGTCGATCGTCGGGTGGCGCGCGGTGAAGGCCCCGACCAGGTCGGTGGCCAGGTCGAGGGCGAGGGTGGGGGTGGTGACGAGGGTCAGGACGGCCCGGGTGTCCCTGCCGTGGGGGGTCCCGATGTCGTCGATGGCCTCCACCGCGTTGAGCACGGTGCGGGCCAGCCGGACGACCCGGGCCCCCTCCGGCGTGAGGTCCACCCCCCTTCCCCGGCGGGCGAGGAGCTCGACGCCCAGATCGCGTTCCATGGCCTGGACGGCCCGGGACAGGGCGGACTGGGCGACGAAGACCGAGGCGGCCGCGCCGGTGATGGACCGGCAGTCGGCGACGGCGACGAGGTAGCGGAGCTGCGCCAGCGTGGGGGTCATGACCGGACGGTAACCTCGCGGGGCTGTACCTGTAAGGGCTCGTCGGGTGAACAACTCCGGGGTGGCCGGTTTGCCTTCATGCCCGGGCGGCGGTTAGGCATGCCGGTGCGGCATGCCCCGGGGGACGCGGTGGCCCGGACCGCGCCGCGGGGGCGGCCGAGCCGGGCGCGGCAACACCGCAGGCCACGGCTCGGCCGGGGCGGTCCGCGGGTCCGCGCGGGGGCCGCGCCGGGTGGTCCGCGGGCGCCGCCGGAGCGAAACACCGTACTCCGCATGGCTGTTGACAGTGCGCGGAGACCACCGCACGATGCAACGCGGCATGAGGGTGTTTGACCATTGTTCAAGCCTGCCGCACTCCGGCAGACGTGCGAGACCGCCGCACTCCCCTCCTCGCGCTCTGTCGCGTTCCCCGCTCTCCGCTCTCCGCTCTCCCCTCAGCCGTTGCCGCCCTTCCGCCGCACCGCCGTCCTGGACTCCGCCATGTCACACAGCACTGGAAGAGGAGCGCCCGTGACCCCCCACTCCCCACAGTCCGCCGCCACCCGCGATCTGGTCGTCGCGGTCAGTCCCTTCGAGGAGCCCTGCCCGGCCGTCGTGACCGCCGCCGAACGCGCCGGGGCCCTCGGACTGCTCGACCTCGGCCGGGACGCGGACGCCGCGCGGAGCGGACTGGCGGAGTCGGGCCGCCGGCTCGGCAGCAGCGGCAGGTACGGGGTGCGGGTGCCCGCGGGCTGCCCGCTCGGACCGGAGGAACTTCCGGCGGACGTCGACACCGTGCTGCTCGCCGACCCCGCGTGGCACACCCCGGAGCGGGTGGCCGCGTGGACGGCGGCGGCCGGCCGGCCCCGCGTGTGGGCCGAGGTCACCAGCCTGGCGGAGGCCACGGCCGCCGTGGCCGCGGGGGCGGACTCGCTCGTCGCCAAGGGCCACGAGGGCGGCGGCCGGGTCGGCGCGGCCACCACCTTCGTCCTGCTCCAGCAGCTGCTCGGGGACCCCGCGATCCGGGTACCCGTACGGGCCTGCGGCGGGATCGGGCCGCACACGGCCGCCGCGGCCGTCGCGGGCGGGGCCGCCGGGGTGCTGCTCGACGTACAACTGGCCCTGACCGTCGAGGGGGAGGCCGCGCTGCCGGCGGAGGTGGCCGCCGCCCTGCGGGCGATGGACGGCTCCGAGACCCGGCTGGCCGACGGGCACCGGGTGTTCGCACGCCCCGACCTCACCCCGCCCGAGGGTCCGGCCCACCTGCTGCTCGGCGCCCGGGACCTGCGGACCCGGCTGCTGCCGGTCGGGCAGGACGGCGCGTCGGCGGCCCGGCTCGCCGAGCGGCACCGAACCACCGGCGGTGTGCTCCTCGCCGTACGGGCGGCCATCGGCGGGCATCTGGCGGCCGCGGCCCGGACCCGGCCGCCGGCCGTCGCGCAGGGGCCCATGACCCGGGTGAGCGATCAGGCGGCCTTCGCCGAGGCGGTGGCCGCCGCGGACGGCGTCCCGTACCTGGCGCTCGCCGTGATGGAGGGCCCGGACGTACGCCGGCTCCTCGCCGACACGGCCGAACGGCTCGGCGAGCGCCCCTGGGGCGTGGGCCTGCTCGGCTTCGCCCCGCCGGAGCTGCGGCGGGCCCAGCTGGCGGCCGTGACCGAGGCCCGCCCACCGCACGCGATCATCGCCGGGGGCACCCCCGCGCAGGCGGCCCCGCTGGAGGCCGCCGGGATCCGCACCCACCTGCACGTGCCCTCGCCCGCCCTGCTGGAGCGGTACCTCGCCGAGGGGGCGCGGCGGTTCGTCTTCGATGGGCTGGAGTGCGGGGGCCACGTCGGGCCGCGCGCCTCGTTCCCGCTGTGGGAGGAGCAGATCGAGCTGCTGCTGTCCTGCCCCGAACCGGAGGCCCTGGACCTGCTGTTCGCGGGCGGGATCCACGACGAACGGTCCGCCGCCATGGCGGTGGCGGCCGCGGCCCCGCTGGCCGCGCGCGGCGCCAGGATCGGGGTGCTGATGGGCACCGCCTACCTGTTCACCGAGGAGGCCGTGGCGGCGGGGGCGGTACTGCCGGGCTTCCAGCGGGCGGCGGTGGAGTGCGCGGACACCGTACTGCTGCGCACCGCGCCCGGGCACGCGACCCGCTGCGCGGACACTCCGTACGCCGAGACCTTCGAGGCGACCCGGCGACGGCTCGCGGAGAGCGGCGTGGAAGCGCGCGAGGTCTGGGAGGAGCTGGAACGGCTCAACCTGGGGCGGCTGCGGATCGCCAGCAAGGGGCTGCGGCGCGCGGCGGACCGACTGGAGGCCGTCGACGAGGAACAGCAGTACGCGGAGGGGCTGTTCATGCTCGGTCAGGCCGCGACCCTGCGCACCGCGACCACCACGATCGCCGCACTGCACGCGCAGGTCACCGAGGGGGCCGCGGCGCTGCTGGAGCGCCGGGCCCGGGACTTCGCCGAGGAGGCACCCCAGGCGGCCGACCCCCTCGACATCGCCATCGTCGGCATGGCCTGCGCCTACCCCGGCGCGCCGGACCTCGCCGCCTACTGGGCGATGGTCCTCGCCGGGAGGGACGCCGTGACCGAAGTACCGGCGGAGCGTTGGGACCCGGAGCTCTACTACGACGCCGACCCGGCCCGGGCCGGGGAGCGCACACCGTCCCGCTGGGGCGGCTTCCTCGGCCCGGTGCCCTTCGACGCCCTCGCGCACGGCATCCCGCCCGCCTCCCTGGCCGGGATCGAGCCGGTGCAGCTGCTGGCCCTGGAGATCTCGGCGCGGGCCCTCGGCGACGCCGGATACGGCCGGGAGCGCGCCTTCGACCGCTCGCGGACCTCGGTGGTCTTCGGCGCGGAGGCCGGTACCGAACTGGCGGGCGCGTACGGGCTGCGCGCCCTCCTTCCCGCCTACCTGGGCGAGCTGCCCCCCGCCCTGGACGAACAGCTGCCGAGGCTCACGGAGGACTCCTTCCCCGGGATCCTCGCCAACGTCATCGCGGGCCGGGTCGCCAACCGGCTGGATCTGGGCGGCGCGAACTGCACCGTCGACGCCGCCTGCGCCTCCTCCCTCGCCGCCCTGGACCTGGCCTGCCGCCAACTGCGCGACGGCGACAGCGACATGGTGCTGTGCGGGGGCGCCGACGTGCACAACGGGATCAACGACTACCTGATGTTCGCCTCCGTCCGCGCCCTCTCGCCGGGCGGCCGCTGCCGGCCGTTCGACGCGGCCGCCGACGGGATCGCCCTCGGCGAGGGGGTGGGGGCGCTCGTCCTGAAGCGGCTCGCGGACGCGGAGCGGGACGGCGACCGGGTGTACGCGGTGATCAAGGCGGTGGGCTCGGCCAGCGACGGCCGGTCCCTCGGCCTGACCGCACCCCGCCCGGAAGGACAGCGGCGGGCCCTGGAGCGGGCCTACGCACGGGCCGGGATCGCCCCGGCCGAGGTGGGCCTGGTCGAGGCGCACGGCACCGGTACGGTGGTCGGGGACAGCACCGAACTGTCCGTGCTCAGCGAGCTGTTCACCGCGTCCGGGGCCGCCGCCGGATCCTGCGCCCTGGGCTCCGTGAAGTCCCAGCTCGGCCACACCAAGTGCGCCGCGGGGCTCGCCGGGCTCATCAAGGCCGCACGGGCCGTCCACGCGGGCGTACGGCCGCCGACGCTGCACATCGAGACCCCGAACCCGGCCTGGCGGGCGGAGACCAGCCCCTTCTCCTTCGACACCGAGGCCCGCCCCTGGGCCGTGCCCGTCGAGCGGCGGATCGCCGGGGTGAGCGCCTTCGGCTTCGGCGGCACCAACTACCACGCGGTGCTGGCCGGTTACGGCGGCGCCGAGGAGCCCCGGCACGGCCTGGAGGAGTGGCCCGCCGAGCTGTTCTGCTTCCGCGGCACGGACCGGAAGGCGGCCGGCCGGGCGATGGCACGGCTCGCGGCCCGCCTGGAGGAGAACGACACGGCCGGACGGCCCTGGCCGCTGCGCGACCTCGCGGCGGAGACCGCCGGCGGCTCCGGCCCGGTCCAGGTGGCGATCGTGGCCGCCGACCTCGACGAACTGACGGCCCGCCTCGAACAGGCCCGCACCTTCAACCACGGCACGGGCATCCACATCACCCGGGAGAACGCCGGCCTGACCGCCTTCCTCTTCCCCGGGCAGCACAGCCAACGCCCGCGCATCCTGGGCGAGTTGTTCACGGCGTTCCCCGCCCTGCGCGCCCTCCTGGACTCGGCTCCGCCCCCGGTCGTGGCCGCGATGTTCCCACCTGCGGCGTTCACCGCCGAGGGGCGGGCGGCCCAGAGAACGGCGGTCACCGACACCCGCGTGGCCCAGCCCGCCCTGGGACTGGCCGGGGCAGCGGCCCATCTGCTGCTCGGCGAGCTCGGCGTACGGCCGGACTGCGTGGCCGGGCACTCGTACGGGGAGCTCACCGCGCTGTGGGCGGCCGGGGTCTACGACACCGGGAGCCTGCTGCGGCTGAGCGCCGACCGCGCCGAGGCGATCCTCGACGCCGCCGGCGCGGATCCGGGCGCGATGGCGGCGGTGTCGGCGACGCCGGACGAGGTCGCCGCACACACCGACTGCACCATCGCGAACCACAACGCCCCCCGCCAGTGCGTCATCTCGGGCCCCACGCCCTCCGTCGAGGAGGCGGTGTCCGCACTCCGCGGGGCGGGACTCTCGGCCGAGCCCCTCCCGGTGGCCTGCGCCTTCCACAGCAAGGTGGTGGCGGAGGCGTCGGAGGCCCTCGCCACGGCCCTCGCGGACACCCCGATGACCGCCCCGGCCCTCCCCGTCTGGTCGAACACCACAGCCGACCGGTACCCCACCTCGCCCGAGGAGATCCGGACCCTCCTGGGCCGCCAGGTGGCGGAGCCGGTCCGGTTCGTCGACGAGGTGGAGGCGATGTACGCGGCAGGCGTCCGCACCTTCGTGGAGGCGGGCCCCGGCCGGGTCCTCACCGCCCTCGTCGGCCGGATCCTGGCCGACCGCCCGCACACGGTGATCCCGCTGGACGTACCCGGCGAGCACGGCCTGGTCCGGCTGGTCACGGCGCTGGCGGAACTGACGGCGGCCGGCGTGCCGGTGGCGCCGGAGGCCCTGTTCCGCGGCCGCGCCAGCCGCCTCCCCGCACACGCCCCGCGCCGGCCGGGCTGGCTGGTCGACGGCCACCTGGTCCGCACCGCGTCCGGCGCCCCGGTCCCCGGCGGTCTGCGTCCGGCGCAGCGCGTGGCGGCGCCCGCTGGAGCCGTGGATCCGCACACGACCGCGAATGGAGGCACGGGCATGACCACGAGTCGGACGGCAGGTACCGAGGAGACGATCCTGGAGTACCTCCGCGGCACCCGCGAGCTGGTCGCGGCCCAGCGGGACGTCCTGCTGAGCTACCTGGGCCTGCCGGCAGCCGGTTCCACCGGGGCCGGGAGTGTGCCGGGGCGATCCCCGCAGGGCGCCGAACGCACTTCCGCCCAGCTCTCCGACCCCCCGACACGTTCGGCGTCCGAGGAGACGTCCCGGCGCGCGCCCGGCCCCCCCCCACCCCCCCCCCCCCCCCCCCACCCCCCCCCCCCCGCCCCCCCCCGCGGGGGGGGCGGGGGGCCCGC
>NZ_JBIAJH010000018.1:100124-164809 GCF_042871845.1 Streptomyces sp. NPDC005533
GGGGGGGTGGGTGGGGGGGGGAGCCCCGCGGGGGTGCAACGCCCCGCCCGCGGCGGGGGCCCCCCCCCCCCCCGGGGCGGCGCCGGCGGCCCCCCCCGGGCGCGCGCCCGCCCCCACCACTCCCACCGCCCCCGCCGAAGCCGCCCCCGACCGGTCCCCCGAGGCGGTCATGCAGGTCGTCCTGGAGATCGTCCACACCCGGACCGGCTATCCCCTGGACATGCTCGACCCCGGCCTGGACCTGGAGGCGGACCTCTCCATCGACTCCATCAAGCGCGTGGAGATCATCGGCGCCCTGGCCGACCGGATCGGCCTCCCCCAGGACCCGGGCGGCTCGGCCGAGTCCGCGGTCGAGGAGCTGTCCCGGATCAAGACCCTGCGCGCCATAGTCGACTGGATCACCGCGCACACCACCCCTCAGCCGGCCCCACACGCGCACCCGCACCCGACCCCCGAACCCCCGACACCCACACCCACACCCACACCCCCACCGTCACTCACCCGCCTCCGTGTGGAGACGGCACCCGCCCCCGTACCCACCCCCGCCCCCGACCCGGAGGCCCTCCACGGCCTGCGGATCGGTGTGGTCGACGACGGCCAGGGCCTCGCGGGAGCGCTGTCCACGGCGCTGCGGGCGTACGGGGCCGCGCCGCAGCCCCTCACCGAACCCGAGCCCGGATTCGACGGCATCGTCGACCTGACCGCCCTGCGGGCCGGCTCGGAGCCCGTCCTGCCCCAGCTCTTCCCCGCCCTGCGCCGCACCCTGACGGGCGGGACGCCCCGGCTGCTGCTCGTCACCGCACCCGGCACCCCCGCTGCCGGCCTGCACGGATTCGCCCGCAGCGCCGCCCTCGAATTCCCCGGCGCACTCGTCCGCGCGGTGGACGTCCACCCCAAGGAGGCTCCCGAGCAGATCGCCGCGCAGCTCCTGGCGGAACTGTGCTGCGACACATCCCACTCGTCCGTCGGCTACACCCCCGAGGGCGCCCGCACCACCCGCACACCGGTCCCGGCCCCGCTCCCGGCGACCGAGGGCACCGCGCGGCCCCTCGGCGCCGACTCCGTGGTCCTGCTCACCGGTGGAGCCCGCGGCATCACCGCCCGCACCGCCCTGGCCCTGGCCCGGACCACGGGATGCCACATCGAACTCGTGGGCCGCACCCCCGAACCCGACCCCGCCCCGGACGAGTTCGCCCAGGCCCAGGACCGCGTCGCCCTCCGCGCCGCCCTGATCGCCGCGGGGCTCCGTACCCCGGCCGAGATCGAGGCCGCGGCCTCGCGGATCCTCGCCGGGCGCGAGGTGCGCGCCACCCTGTCCGCGCTCACCGCGGCGGCCGCCTCCGTCCGCTACCACTGCGCGGACGTCACCGACGAGCGGGCCGTCCGGGCCGTCGTGGCCGACGTACGGGAGCGCCACGGCCGGCTCGACGGCATCGTGCACGGCGCCGGCGTCCTGCGCGACGGGCTGCTGGCCGACAAGCAACCGGCCGACTTCACGGACGTGTTCACCACGAAGGTGTCCGGAGCCCGGCACCTGGCCGCCGCGGCTGCCGAGCACGGCCCGGTGCCCGCCCCCCGCTTCCTGGCCCTGTTCGGGAGCGTGGCCGGGGTCTACGGCAACCGCGGCCAGACCGACTACGCCGCCGCCAACGACGCCCTCGACGGCCTCGCGCACACCTGGGCGGAGTCCTTCCCGGGCCGGGTGCTGTCGGTCGACTGGGGCCCCTGGGCCGCGGAGGCGGGCGGGATGGTCACCCCCGAACTGGAGCGTGCGTACGCCCGGCGGGGCATCCCGCTGATCGATCCGGCGGCCGGCACCGCCGCGTTCCTGGCCGAACTGTCGCACGGGACCGACGTACAGGTGGTCCTCATGGCAGCGGAACCGACCGGAACGGCGGGGACGGCTGAGACGGCGACGGCACGGGAGGACGGAGGCGATGAGTAGCCGCCGCGACACCGCCCCCCGCCCCACCGACGCCGCCATCGTCGGCATGGGCGCGGTCTTCCCGGGCGCCCCCGACCTGGCCGCGTACCGCCGCAACCTCCTCGCCGGTACGGACTCCATCGGCGAGGTGCCGCCGGGCCGCTGGGACCCCGAGGTGTACTACGACCCCGCTGCCGGGGGACCCGCCGGCGGACCTCCCGCCGGTGACCGCTTCTACTGCCGCAGGGGCGGCTTCGTCGACGGCCTCGCCGCCTTCGACCCGACCCGTTTCGGGATCATGCCGGCCGCCGTGGAGGGCGCCGAGCCGGATCAGATGCTGGCCCTGCACGCCACGGCGGAGGCGATCGCCGACGCGGGCGGCGAGGACCGGCTGCCGGCCGACCGTTCGCGGATCGGGGTGGTGCTGGGGCGCGGCGGCTTCATGGGCGTGGCCACCGCACGCCTCGACCAGCGGGTGCGCACCGCACACCAGTTGGCGCAGACCCTGCGGGAGCTGGCGCCGGAGCTGGACGAGCGGCGGATCGCGGCGGTGCGCTCGGCCTTCCAGGACGCGCTGGGGCCGGAGCGGCCGGACGCCTCGATCGGGCTGGTGCCGAGCTTCACGGCCGCCCGGACCGCGAACCGGCTGGACTTCCGCGGCCCCGCCTACACGCTCGACGCGGCCTGCGCCTCCTCCCTGCTGGCGGTGGACCAGGCGGTGGGGCTGCTGGCGACGGACCGCTGCGACGCGGTGGTCGCGGGGGCGGTGCACCACTGCCACATCGCGACGCTGTGGAGCGTGTTCACGCAGCTGCGGGCGCTCAGCCCGAGCGAGCGGATCCGGCCCTTCGACCGCCGGGCCGACGGGACCCTGCTGTCCGAGGGGACCGGGGTGGTGCTGCTGAAGCGGCTGGCGGACGCGCAGCGGGACGGCGACCGCGTGTACGCGGTGATCCGCGGGACGGGCGTGGCCGGCGACGGCCGGGCGGCGAGCCTGATGAGCCCCCTGGTCGCGGGCCAGGTGCAGGCCCTGGAGCGGGCCTGGCGCGAGGCGGGGCTGGATCCGCGGGCGCCGGGAGCGCTGGGCCTGCTGGAGGCGCACGGGACGGGCACCCCGGTCGGCGACGCGGCCGAACTGGACACCCTGGCACAGGTGTTCGGGCCGCCGCGGCCGGGCGGCGGGCGCGGCATCGGCTTCGGTTCGGTGAAGTCGATGCTCGGGCACACCATGCAGGCCTCGGGCATGGCCGGGCTGATCAAGGCCGCGCTGGCCGTGCACGAAGGGGTGCTGCCGCCGACGCTGCACCTGGAAGAGCCGCACGCGGACCTGGCCCGGACCCGGATGCGGCCGGTGCGGGAGGCGGAGCCGTGGGAGCGCGGGCCGCAGCCGCGCCGGGCCGGGGTCAACGCGTTCGGGTTCGGCGGGATCAACGCGCACGTGGTCCTGGAGGAGGCTCCGGCGGCCGCGCGCCCGCCGCTTCCGGTGCGGCGGTTCCTGCCGCTGGGGGCCGCGGCCGCGCCGGTGGGGCCGGCCGCGCGCGCCGACGTACTGCTGATCGGCGCGGACACACCGGCGGAGCTGTCGGCCCGGCTGGCGTCCGCTTCGGCGGCCTCCGCTTCCCCGGCCTCGGGCGGCGACGGCCCCTGCCGGGTCGCGGTGGTCGGGCCGACGCCGCAGCGGCTCGCGCTCGCCGCGAAGGTGGTCGCGCGGGGCCGGCCGTGGCGGGGGCGCGGCGACGTGTGGTTCACACCGGAGCCGCTGGGCGGCCGGGTGGCGTTCCTGTTCCCGGGCCTGGAGCCGGAGTTCGCGCCCGTGGTCGACGACGTGGCGGACCGGCTCGCGCTGGAGCCGCCCCGGCTCACCCGGGGCGCGACCCTCGTGGAACGGGCCCTGGACGCGATCGCGACGGGCCGCTTCTTCGCCGAGGTGCTGCCCGGGCTCGGCATCGAGGCCGATGTGCTGGCGGGCCACAGCCTGGGCGAGTGGGCGGCGATGGTGGCCGCCGGAATGTATCCGCAGGAGGCCGCCGACGCCTTTCTCGACTCGCTGCGCCCGGACGACCTACGGGTGCCGGACCTCGTGTACGCGGCGCTGGGCTGCGGTGCCCGGCGGGCCGAGGCCGCGCTGCACGGCCTGGACGCGGTGGTGGTCAGCCACGACAACTGCCCGCACCAGTCGGTGGTCTGCGGCGATCCGGACCAGGTGGCCGCGGTGGTGGAGCGGTTGCGCTCCGACGGGGTGCTCGGCCAGGAGCTGCCGTTCCGTTCGGGCTTCCACACCCCCATGTGGGAGCCGTACCTCGGCCAGGTCCGCGCCGCCTTCGGCCGGCTGCCGCTGCGGGCCGGCTCCCTCCCCGTGTGGTCGGCGACGACGTGCGCGCCGTTCCCGTCCGCGCCGCGGGAGGTGCGGGAGCTGGTGGTCCGGCACCTGCTGGAGCCGGTCCGATTCCGCGAGTTGACGCTGCGGCTGTACGAGGACGAGGGCGTGCGCACCTTCGTCACGCTGGGGCCGGGCAGCCTGCCCGGCTTCGTCGAGGACACCCTGCGCGAGCGTCCCCATCTCTCGGTCTCCACCTCCTCCCCCCGCCTGGCCGGCCTGGCGGCGCTGAGCCGCACCTGCGCGGCGCTCTGGGCCGAGGGCCACGCCCCCCGCTGGGGGCTCCTGGCCGACGCGGCCCCGGCGGCCGGTTCGACGCCGCGCCCCGGCCGGGCCGCGCCGCGGCCGGCAGCCGCCGGACCGGGGCTCCGCGTGCCGCTGGACCTCGGGTCCGCGCTGGTCCGCCTGGGCGAGGCGGCCCGTACCTCGCTGACCGGCCTCCTCACCCCGACCGTCGCCCCGGCCGTCACCCCGGGCGCCGCCCCGGCGCCGCCCGCCGGCCCGGCGGCGGGAGCGGTCCGGCCGGTGCTGCTGTCCGCCCTGGACGCGGTGCTGGCCGATGCCGGCTCGGCCGCCAGGGCCGTCACCGACGCCTGGTCGTCCCGTGCCGAGGCGCCCGGCCACGGCGCTCCGGGTCCGGGAGGGGCCACGGGCAAGGAGCTCCTGCGGCTCTCGCTCGCCGCGCTGCCCTCCGTACGCGACCACTGCGTGTACCTGCAGCCCGACGGGTGGCCGGAGGACTCCGACCGGTTCCCCGTCGTGCCCATGACCACCATGCTGGAGCTGGCCGCCGACGCCGCGCTGCGGCACGCCCCGCCGGGTCTCGCCGTCGTCGGCTACGAGGACGTACGGGCCCTGCGGTGGCTCGCCGTCGAGCCGGCCGTCGACGTCGAGGTCCGCGTGCGCGGCGACGGGCCCGGCCGCTCGCACGTCGCCCTCGGCGCGTACGCCTCGGTGGTCGTGCTGCTCGGCGAGCGGTACGGGGAGCCGCCCGCACCCGACGACACTCCGCTGCGCGACCCCGGGCCCGCGCCCGTCAGCGCCGCGGCCCTCTACCGGGACCGGTGGATGTTCCACGGGCCGCGCTTCGCCGGGGTGCACGAGGTGCGGACGGTCGGCTCGGACGGCATCCACGGCGTGCTGCGCGCCCTGCCCGACCAGGGGGCGCTCCTCGACGCCGCCGGGCAGCTCTTCGGGCATTGGATGCAGCTGCGGCTCCCCGTGGACCGGCTGGTCTTCCCGGCCACCGTGGACCGCGTCCGGTTCTTCGGGCCGCCGCCGCAGCCGCGGGAGCTGGTCACCGCCACCGCCCGGATCCGCGAGGTGCGCGACGTCACCGTGCGCGGTGACCTCGAACTGCGCCGGGCCTCCGGCGGGGTGTGGGCCCGGATCGACGGGTGGACGTACCGCCGGTTCGGCGCCGACGAGCGGGTCTGGCCGATGAAGTTCACCCCGGAGGTCTGCGGGATCGGCGAACCCCGACCCGAGGGCTGGTGCCTGGCCCGGCGCCGCTGGACGGACCCCGCCTCGCAGGAGCTGGTGATGCGCCGCTACCTGGGCGCCGCCGAGCGGGCCGCCTACGAGCGGCTCTCGCCGCGGGCCCGCGCGCCCTGGCTGCTGGGCCGGATCGCCGCCAAGGACGCGCTGCGCGGGCTCCTGTGGGACGGCGGAGCCGGGCCGGTGTTCCCGGCGGAGGTGCCCATCGGGAACGACGCGGCCGGCCGGCCCCTCGCCGAGGGCCCGCTGGCCCGGGGACACCGGCTGTCGATCGCCCACAAGGACCGGATCGCGGTCGCCCTCGCCGACCCGGCGCGGGAGGTCGGCATCGACGTGGAGCCGGTGACCGCCGACCCGGACGCGCTGCTCCGGATCGCCCTCCGGCCGGAGGAACTCCGCCTCGCCGAAGGGCTGGCCGCCCGCGGAGGCGCGGGGCTGCCGGCCGCGCTGACCGCCCTGTGGTGCGCCAAGGAGGCCGCCGCCAAGGCCGAGGGCAGCGGGCTGGGCGGCCGGCCGCGGGACTGGCGGGTGGCCGGCGACCCGGATTCCGGCGGCCTGCTCGTGACGTCCCCGGACGGGCGCGCGTACCCGGTCCGTACGACCCTGCTCGGCCCCGCGTTCACCGGCATCCCGTCGGCCGACCCGTCCGCCGGGCCGCCGCCCGACCACGTCGTCGCCTGGACCGCCCACCCGACCGCCCCCTCCCCCGTCCCCTTCCACCTCACGGAGAACCGTCATGGCAACTGACATCCTCGCCGAGATCACGGGCATGCTCGTGGAGATCGTCGGCGACGAACACCTCCTCGCGGAGGAGGTCACGATGAAGACGACGTTCAACGAGGACCTGGCCCTGGAGAGCATCGAGTTCGTGGCCCTCGCCGAGCTGCTCCACCACCGCTACGGCGCCGAGGTGGACCTGATGGGCTTCCTGGCGGAGAAGGACATGGACGCGATCCTGGCCATGTCCGTGGGTGAGCTCGTCACCCACATCGGCCGGATCACGCACGCCTCCCTGGCCCGGGCCTCGGCGGGGACCTCGCCCGCGTCGGCCGGCTGAGCCCGCCATGGCCGTCGTCCTCGCCAACTCCCTGCGCTTCCACGTCCAGCGGCTCCCGGCCGCCGACGGAGCCGACGCCCCGGACCGCCCCGTCGTGGTGTTCCTGCACGGGCTGGTCGTCGACAACCTCTCCTCCTTCTACTGCCCGCTGGCCGTACCGGTGGCCCGGTCCGGGCACGAGGCCGTCCTCTACGACCTGCGCGGCCACGGCCGGACCGAGCGCCCGGCCGCCGGCTACGACAGCCGCACCGCCGTACGGGACCTCTTCGCGCTGCTCGGCGCGCTGGGCCTCGGGCAGCGCCCGGTCCATCTGGTCGGCAACAGCTACGGCGGGACCCTGGCCCTGCACGCCGCCCTGGCCCGGCCCGACCTCGTCGCCGGGCTCACCCTCCTCGAACCGCCGCTCGGCGGGGCGTGGGTGGAGAACATGGTCGACACCCTGTCGGCGGCCGCGCTCGGCCTGGAGGACAGCCCGGTCCCCGCCGAACTGCTCACCCTGCGCCTGCGCAAGGCCGCCAACCTGACGGCCATCGCCGACGCCCTCCTCAACCGCACCTCGCTCATCGACGACATCGCCGCGAGCCGCACCTTCACCCCGGCCGACTACGCCCGGCTGCGCTGCCCGGTCCTGACCGTCTGCGGCGAGCACTCCGAACTGGTGCCGGGCGCGCGGGAGCTGGCCCGCCACGCCCCGCGGGGCTCGCTGCGGATCCTGCCGGGCCTGGGACACGACGTGCTCAAGGAGAGCAGCGGGGTCCTGCGGGAGTCCGTCCTGACCCATCTCGACGCGACGGCAGCGCAGGCCGCGCAGGCCACGGCAGCGGAGGCTGCGGCGCCGCCGCGGGCGGGAGCGCTGGTCCGGTGAAGGTGCTGTTCACCGTGCCCCCGCTGGCCGGGCACGTCAATCCGACCGTGGCCGTCGGGGCCGAACTGGCCGCCCGCGGGCACGAGATCGCCTGGGCGGGGCCGGCCTCGGCGCTGACCCGGCTGCTGCCGGCGCAGGCCCGGATCCTGCCGGCCGGCGAGGAGGCGGGCGGCGGGTACGCGGCGCTGCACGAGCGCTGGCGCGACCTGCGCGGGGTGGGGGCGCTGCGGTTCCTGTGGGAGGAGGCGCTGGTGCCGCTGGCCCGGGCGATGGTGCCGGGGGTGGAACGGGCCGTCCGCGCCTTCGGGCCGGACGTGCTGGTCGCCGACCAGCAGGCGCTGGCCGGCCCCCTGGTCGCCCGGCGGCTCGGCGTCCCGTGGGTGACCTCCGCGAGCACCTCGGCCGAACTCACCAGACCCTTCGCGGACTTCCCGAAGATCGGTGAGTGGGTGGCCGGGCAGATCTCCGGCCTGCTCGCGGAGTTCGGTGACGCGGCGACGGAGTCGGCCGGCTGGGACCCGCGGTTCTCGGAGCGGCTGGTCCTGGTCTTCTCCACGCCCGAACTCGTGGGAACGGCCGGGGACTTCCCGGCGCACCACGCCTACGTCGGGCCGGCCTTCGGGGCCCGGCCGGCCTCCCCCGGATTCCCCTGGCAGCGGCTGGACCCGGCGCGGCGGCGGGTGCTGGTGTCGCTGGGCACCCTCAACCAGGAGGCCGGCGCCCGCTTCTACGGCGCGGTGCTGGGAGCCGCCGAACGGCTCGCCGAGGAGGTCCAGTTCGTGCTGGCGGCGCCTGCGGCGCTGATCGGGCCGGTGCCCGGCCACGTGCTGCTCCAGGAGAGCGTCCCGCAGCTGGAGCTGCTGCCGCACCTGGACGCGGTCGTCTGCCACGCCGGTCACAACACCGTCTGCGAGGCCCTGGCGCACGGGCTGCCGCTCGTCGTCGCCCCGATCCGGGACGACCAGCCGATCGTGGCCGAGCAGGTGGTCGGTGCCGGAGCCGGAATCCGGGTGCGGTTCGGCAGGACCCGGGCCGAGGAACTGCGCGACGCCCTCACGGCCGTGCTGGACGACCCCGGCCCCCGCCGGGCCGCCCGGCGGATCCAGGCCTCATTCGCCGCGGCGGGCGGGGCCGCCGCCGCGGCCGACCGGTTGGAGAAGCTGCCATGACGCCACCCCCGATCCCCCGGGTCCGGTGGACCTCCGCGCTGTTGCTGACCGCGCTTGCCGCCGGCACCGTGCGCGCCGGGCGCCGATTGCGGGCCATCCCGGTGCTGCCCGTGACCCCGCCCGCGGCGGCCGGCATACCGCGGCCCGCCGGGTGGCGGCTGCTCACCGCCCGCGGTGTCGAGCCCGACGCGGCCACCTTCCTCGCCGCCTGCGCCCACGCCGAAGCGGAGGGTCTGCGGGTGCTGGACCTGCTGCCCGCGGACCTGCCCGCCGAGCGGGCCCTGGGGCTGCTGCGGCTGGTCGACCCCGCCCGGTACCGGTGGGACCGGCTCGGCGAGGGGCGAGGGGCCGGCTTCGCCGTGCTCGTCGCCGAGGACGTGCTGGCGCGGGCCGAGGTGGATCCGGTCGGGCCGCGCCCGGATCCGGCGGAACTCCTGGCTCTGACGCGCCGGTTGAAGGAGTACGCCGCCGACGCGACGGGCCTGGCCATCGCCCCCGGCCTGAGCTGCGGCGGACCCGCTGAGCCCGGGGGGCCCGCGCGGGTCGCCGAGCTGCGGGCCCAGGGGCTGCCGCCGGGGGCGCTGGCCGCCGCGCAGCTCGGCGGGCTGGCCCTGCTGGCGGGGGCCGCGCTGCGCCAGGGCCGGTGGGGGGCGGCCGCGGCCGGGCTGTACTGGCTCCAGCCGTACCTCGCCCTGGGCGGTCCCGGCTCCCCGCTGCGGCCCGCCGGTCTGGCCCGGGCCACCGCGGCCCGGCCGTTGCGCTCCCTCGGCGCGGCCCTGCGTACGGCAGCGGCCGCCGGCGGGGGCGGATCGGGCGAGGACCGCGCGCGGGACACCGCCCGCGCCGCCGCCTACCGGGCCGAACTGGCCTCGGGTGCGGCGCGGTTCCTCGAACCGCGCCGCCCGGACTGCCCGTGGTGCGGCTCCGGCCGCCTCACCGTCCGGGTCAGGGTGCCCGACCTGCTCCAGGGCAAGCCCGGCCTGTTCACGCTGGAGCAGTGCGGGGCCTGCGGGCACGTCTTCCAGAACCCCCGACTGACCCTGGAAGGGCTGGACTTCTACTACCGCGACTTCTACGACGGGCGCGGCGGCGAGGGCGCGGGCACGGTCTTCGGAAGGCTGGGCGCCGCCTACCGGGGGCGCGCCGAGATGCTCCTCCCGCACGCCGATCCGGAGTCCTGGCTCGATGTCGGCACCGGGCACGGGCACTTCTGCAACGCGGCGCGGGCCGTCTGGCCGCGGACCCGGTTCGACGGACTGGACATGGGCGACGGGGTCCGCGGGGCGGAGCGCCGCGGCTGGATGGAGACCGGATACCAGGGGCAGTTCCCGGAGTTCGCGGCGAAGCTGGCGGGCCAGTACGAGGTGGTCAGCATGTACCACTACCTGGAGCACACCCGGGATCCGCTCGCGGAACTGGACGCGGCGGCCGCCGTGCTGGCCCCCGGCGGATTCCTGACCATCGAGCTGCCCGACCCGGAGTCACGGATGGCGCGGCTGCTCGGCCCGCTGTGGCTGCCCTGGTTCCAGCCCCAGCACCAGCACCTGATGCCCGCCGCGAACCTGCGCGAGGCGCTGGCCGACCGGGGGTTCACCGTCCTCGCCGAGGAGCACGGACCGGCCCACCAGGGGAACGACTTCTTCGGCGCGGTGGCGCTCGCGGCGACGGGGCTGGCCCCGGACCCGGACCGGCCGTGGGGTCCCCCGGCCACGGCCGGCGCGCGGGCCCGCGCCCACGCCGTTCGGCTGGCCGCCCTGCCGGCCTTCGCGGGCGCGGCGGTACTCGACGCCCTGCGCACGGCGGCGGCCCACCGCACGGACGGCGGCAACGCCTTCCGGATGCTGGCCCGCAAGGACGTGTCGTGAAGCGCGCGGAGGCGCCGGGGCCGCGCACCGGGGCGGGCGAGCCGGACACCGGGCCCGGCACGGACCGGGCCGCAGTCAATTCCGTCGGCCCCGCCAGCGGGGAGCCCGTCGGCCCCGCGGGAGGCGACCTGGCTCGGCGGGCCACCGTGGATCCGTTGTTCCGGCTCGTCGCGTACGCCTTGGAGGCCGCGCACGGCCGGCCGCCCGGCGCCGTGTGGAGCGCCCCGTACGCCTTCCACCTGGGCTCCCCCGGGCTCGTCGCGGCGGCCGGCTGGCCGACGGCCGCCGCCGCGGCCCCGCGCTCCGACGGCCTGGTGCGGCTCAGCTCCCTCGCCCACCCGGCGGAGAGCTGCGATCTGCCGCTGACGCTGTCCGGGCCGCCGCCCGCCGCCCCCGACTGGGCGGTGCGGCCGTACGCGGTGCTGCGGGCGCTGGCCCGCGCCGGCCACGGCCGCGGCGGGTCGGACCTGCACGTGCAGGGCTCGCTCACGGGGGCCGCCGGGCTGGCCACGGCGGAACCCGTCGAGTGCGCGGTGGCGCTGGCGGTGGCCGACGTACACACGGCGGCGGGTGTGGGCCCGGACCGTGCGGAACTGGCCGGGATGCTGGCCGGCGCGCTGCCGGACGGGGACGACGGGCTGCGCCGGGCGGTGCTCTTCGCCCGGCCCGGCCGGGCCCTGCATGTGGGTCCGGAGCCCCGCCGGCGGCAGCGGTACGTGACCTTCGACCCGGCGGCGTCGGGAGACCGGCTGGTGCTGGTCGCCGTGCGCGGCGAGGCCGCGGACCGGCCGCGGGAGCTGGCCCGGGCCGTGGCCTGCGCCCGGCGGGCCGGTGCGCTCAGCGCGTGGCAGCCCGGGCCGCGCCCGGGGCGGAGCGTGCTGGTCCTGCTGCCCCGGGCACGACTGACGGCGGTACGGGCCGCGGTCGCGGAGGACTTCCGCGCCCGCGGCATGCCCGTACCGCGCTTCCTGAACATCGCCGTGGCCGGTGCGGCGCGGCGCGAGGAATGACACCGGGTCGCCGGACCCACGACAGGGAGGAACACCCATGCCCACCCCCTCACCCTCACCCAGGGCCGAGCTCAGACGCCGGGCCCGCTGGTCGGCGCTCGTGGCCGGGCTCGGCGCGCTCGGCCTGCTGGGTGCCTTCACCGTGGCCAACTCCCAGGCCGCGGAGAGCGGTGCGGCCGCTCCTGCGGCGGCGGCCGCGGCCGCGCTGCCGACCTACGACCACGTGGTCGTCGTCGTGTACGAGAACAAGCAGTACGGGGAGATCATCGGCAGCGCGAACGCCCCGTACGTCAACCAGCTGGCCGACGGCGGCGCGAGCCTGACCGGCATGAAGGCGCTCACCCACCCCAGCCAGCCGAACTACTTCAACCTCTTCTCCGGTGCCACGCAGGGCATCACGGGCGACGGCTGCTACACCCCGCAGTCGATGACGGCGCCCAACCTCGGCCAGGAGCTGATCGCCGCGGGCAAGACCTTCGCGACGTACAACGAGGACCTGCCGAGCGAGGGGTCCACGGCCTGCACGAACGGCCAGTACGCGCAGAAGCACAACCCGTGGTTCGCCTTCAAGAACGTGCCGCTGAACACCGGGAAGACCTGGACGCAGTTCCCGCAGAACAACTTCGCGGCGCTGCCGCACCTCTCCTTCGTGGTCCCCAACCAGTGCAACGACATGCACTCGTGCTCGGTGAGCACCGGGGACACCTGGACGCGGAACAACATCGACGCCTACGCGCAGTGGGCGAAGGCCAACAACAGCCTGCTGGTGCTCACTTGGGACGAGGACAACTACCTCGGCTCGAACCAGATCGCCACCGTCTTCCACGGCGCGAAGGTCAAGACCGGCAAATACGCCACGGCCTTCAACCACCACCACCTGCTGCGGACCTTCGAGGACCTCTTCGGCACGGCGACGCACGCGGGCAACGCGGCCAACGTGCAACCGATCAGCGAGGTGTTCGACACCTCGACGGAGCCCACCCCGACGCCCACTCCCACCCCGACCCCGACCCCGACGCCGACCCCCACTCCCACACCCACCCCGACCCCGACCCCCACGCCGGGTGATCTGAAGCTGGCCAACCCCGGCCCGCAGACCTGCAAGTTCAACCAGTCCTGCACCATCCAGCTGACCGCCACCGGCGGCAAGCCCGCCTACCGGTACGCGGCCACCGGCCTCCCCTGGGGCCTGTCCGTCGACGCCGGCTCGGGACGCGTCTCCGGCAAGCCCTGGGGCAGCGGCACGGTCCAGATCACGGCGACGGCCACCGACTCCACCGGCGCCACCGTCACGGCCGCGTTCCCGCTCACCGTCAACTGGTTCTAGGCCGGGGCAGACGACCCGGCCGCTCCCTAGGAGGCATGCGTGTACCTGTCGACCAGCCGGGCCGCGGACATCGCCGGGGACACCCCGGCGCCGAAGGGCCCCCTGCGGGCCGTCCCCGGCACGGTGTTCGCGCTCGGACTGGTCAGCCTGGTCACGGACGTCTCCGCGGAGATGGTCACGGCCGTCCTGCCGCTGTACCTGATGGCCGGGCTCGGCATGTCGCCGCTCGCTTTCGGCGCCCTGGACGGGCTCCACCAGGGCGCCACCGCGCTGCTGCGCCTCGTCGGCGGCCGGATCGCCGACCGCACCCACCGCCGCAAGCTCGTCGCGGGCACCGGCTACGCGCTCTCCGCCGTCTGCAAGGCGGCCCTGCTCGCCGTCACCACCCCCTGGTCGGTCGCGGCGGTGCTGGCCGCCGACCGGACCGGCAAGGGGCTGCGCACCGCCCCGCGCGACGCGCTGATCTCGCTGTCCGTTCCGCCGCAGGAGCAGGGGCGTGCCTTCGGGGTGCACCGCGCGCTGGACACGGCGGGCGCGCTGCTGGGGCCGCTGGCCGCGTTCGGGGTGCTGTGGGTGGCGGTGGACGGGTACGAGGCCGTGTTCACCGTGAGCTGCTGCACCGCCGTGCTGGGGGTGGTGATGCTGGCGCTCTTCGTACGGGAGGCCCCCGCGCCCGCCCCCGTCCCGGCCGCGGCTTCACCCCGGGCTCCGCTGCCCCCCGTACGCACCCTGCTGCGCCTCCCCGGCCTGCGGCGGCTGTGCCTGACCGCCGCCGTGCTCGGCCTGTTCACCGTCGGCGACGCCTTCCTCTACCTGCTCCTCCAGCGCCGGCTCGACCTGTCGGCCGCGTACTTCCCGCTGCTGCCCGTGGGCACGGCCGCCGTGTTCCTGCTGGCCGCGCTGCCCGTGGGCCGGCTCGCCGACCGGCTGGGCCGCCGCCGGGTCTTCCTCGGCGGGCACGCGCTGCTGCTCGGCGCCTGCCTGCTGCTCCTCGCCCCGGTGCCGGCCGGGGCGCCGCTGGTCGTCGGCGTGCTCGCCCTGCTGGGTCTGTTCTACGCGGCCACCGACGGCGTACTGATGGCCGCCGCCGGGCCGCTGCTGCCGGCCGAGCTGCGCACCACGGGGCTCGCGGCGCTGCAGACCGCGCAGGCGCTGGCCCGGTTCGCGGGTTCCCTGCTCTTCGGCGCGGCCTGGACCCTGTGGGGGCCGGGCCGGGCCCTGGGCCTCGCGGCGGGCGGGCTGCTGGTGTCCCTGGCGGCGGTCGCCGTGTCCGGCGGGCTGAGGGCGGGGCGGTCGTCGTAGGGTCGGTCCATGCCGGGAACACAGCGGACTCTCGAAGGCAGGGTGGCCCTCGTGGCCGGG
This sequence comes from Streptomyces sp. NPDC005533, assembly GCF_042871845.1. NCBI lineage: Bacteria > Bacillati > Actinomycetota > Actinomycetes > Kitasatosporales > Streptomycetaceae > Streptomyces > Streptomyces sp. NPDC005533. Next base: position 114,578 of record NZ_JBIAJH010000018.1, read on the forward strand.
GCGACACGGGGAGCGGGCCGCGGCGTCGCGGTCCAACTGGGCGCCCGGGGCGCGACGGTGTACGTGTCCGGGCGGAGCACCCGTGGCAGGCGCTCGGAGTACGACCGGCCCGAGACCATCGAGGAGACCGCCGAGCTGGTGACCGCGGCGGGCGGCCGCGGGATCGCCGTGGTGGCGGACCACCTGGTGCCGGCCGAGGTCGAGGCCCTGGTGGGCCGGATCGACGCCGAGCAGGGGCGTCTCGACGTCCTGGTGAACGACATCTGGGGCGGCGAGCGGCTCTTCGAGTGGGACGGCACGGTCTGGGAGCACGACCTGGACAAGGGACTGCGACTGCTGCGCCTCGCGGTGGAGACCCATGCCGTCACCAGCCATTTCGCGCTGCCGTTGATGCTGCGGGAACCGGGCGGCCTGGTGGTGGAGATGACGGACGGCACCGCCGAGTACAACGCGTCCCACTACCGGGTCTCGTTCTTCTACGACATCGCCAAGTCGGCGGTCCTGCGCATGGCGTTCGCGCTGGGGCACGAGCTGGGACCGCGCGGGGCGACGGCGGTGGCGCTGACGCCGGGCTGGCTGCGCTCGGAGATGATGCTCGACAACTTCGGGGTGACGGAGGAGAACTGGCGGGACGCGCTGGCGAAGGTCCCGCACTTCGCCATCTCCGAGACCCCGTCGTACGTGGGCCGGGCCGTCGCGGCCCTCGCCGCGGACCCGGAGGTCGCGCGCTGGAACGGCCGGTCCCTGTCCAGCGGGCAGCTCGCCCGGGAGTACGGCTTCACCGACCTCGACGGCAGCCGGCCGGACTGCTGGCGCTACATGGTCGAGGTCCAGGACCCCGGCCGCCCCGCGGACACCACCGGCTACCGCTAGAAGTGTCCTGCCGGTCCGGGGGCCGGTATGGCGTCGGCCCACACCTCACCGCGGTCCACTGTGGTGAGCGTGGACATGGGATGTCCGGCGGGGCGTCTCTAGCGTTCCGGCCATGACGAGCCAATCTCACGCAGCTCCCGGATCCTTCGCGCACGGCGCCGGCGGCGTGGACCTTTCGGGGCGCACGGCGATGGTGACCGGTGGCGGCAGCGGTATCGGACGGGCCTGCGCGCGGGCGCTGGCGGACGCCGGCGCCCTGGTGCACGTGGTGGACCTCGACTCGGCGGCGGCCGGCGCCGTGGCCGAGTCGGTCGGCGGCCGCCCGCACGGCGTGGACCTCGCCGACGCCGAGGCGGTGCGCACGCTCCCGGACGAGGTAGACATCCTCGTCAACAGTGCCGGGCTGCAGCACGTGGCGGCCCTCGAGGACTTCCCGCCGGCGCGCTTCGAACTGATCCAGAAGGTGATGGTGACCGCGCCGTTCCTGCTGATCCGGCAGTGCCTGCCGTACATGTACGGGGCCGGCTGGGGGCGCGTGGTGAACATCTCCAGCGTGCACGGCCTGCGCGCCAGCCCCTTCAAGTCCGCCTACGTCGCGGCCAAGCACGGCCTGGAGGGACTGAGCAAGGTGGCCGCCCTCGAAGGCGCCCCGCACGGGGTCACCAGCAACTGCGTCAACCCCGGCTACGTACGCACCCCTCTGGTCGAGCACCAGATCACCTCGCAGGCCGCCGCCCACGGCATCGCGCCCGAGGACGTGGTCACGGACGTACTGCTGGAACGGGCCGCGATCAAGCGGCTGATCGAGCCGGAGGAGGTGGCAGCGGTGGCGGTGTGGCTCTGCGGTCCGCTCACCGGTTACGTCACGGGCGCGTCGATCCCGGTCGACGGCGGCTGGGGCGCCCACTGAGCAACCGCCCCTCCCGCACCGTCTATAACAAATCTTGACCGTCCAGTAACGGGGAAAATATCCGGTTTGTCAAAAAGCGCGGGTGCTTTAATGATCTAGCTGTCATGAAGCGAAATCGCTTCTGCCGATTGACCGTCGGCACGGGGGGCAGCGATGAATACCGCGCGTTCAGGGGGAGTTCGGACCTCGGTCCGAAGACTTTGGGGTGACGTGCTTCGCCATGCCGCTTGAGCGGCCGTCTCGGCGAGCGCGTCCGACGCTTTTGTCATGCGTCAATTCCTCTCGGTCCCATACGGGTTGCCGCTTCCACTGAATGCGTCCAGGGGGCAGATCAGTGACGTCTCACCCGCGGGCGATTCCCGTCCCGTGCTTGACGACGCCCCCTTCTTCGAGGCTCCCCGGTACGGCTCGAAACCGCTCAACGAACATTCGGGGACCCCTCTCTTGAAACACGCAAGACGAACACGCTCGTCCCTGGCGGCCGTCGTGGCCTGCGCCGCCCTGACGGGCGGACTGCTCCAGGCCACACCCGCGATCGCCGCACCGAAGCCGAAACCCGGCTCCACCGCGCCACCGGCGGCTCCCGGCCCCGTAGAGGATCCGGGCAAGAAGCTCGGCAACGACTGGAAGGCCAGTCCCGACCGCGCGGTGACCGCCGCGGCGGACACCGCGGGCCTGCGCGTCCTCGTCGCCGACAGCAACCAGGCGTACGCCTGGAAGACCGTGGCCACCCTGTCCGAACCGGCCGTGCCTGCGGATTCGTGGATCGGCAACCAGTGCGTGATGGACCACGAGCACGCCGCCGTCGTCTACGCGCCCCGTGGCTTCACGAACAAGCCCGACCTGATGCAGGGCGGCGCGTTCACCGCCATCGTCAACCTGGCCACGGGGCAGGTGACGAAGCTGCCGTTCACCGCGTCACTCGCCTACTTCGACCCGTCCTGCAACACGACGACCCACACGGCCGCGTTCACCGCCTTCCGGGACATGAACGACCCCGAGAGCACCCGCACGCGCGTGCTCACCGTGGACACCTCCGGGAAGACCACGGCCACGACCGCGGCGAAGGGGCAGATAACCAGCGCGGTTCCGGTGCAGGACGGCACGGTCGCCGCACTCGGCAGCCACCTGGTCCACCTCGACGGCTCGGGCACGGTGAAGAACCTCGCCGACGCGGACAGCGTCCCGTTCGACATCCGGCCCGCCGCCGACGGGAAGATCGCCTTCGTCGACCGCAAGGACGACTCCACGCTGAGCGCCAAGGTGTTCACCGGTCAGGGCAAGCCGGCCGCCATCGCCTCGGGCAAGCTCGGCGACCTCGACCTCATGCAGGGCGAGGCGGGCCGGGTGTTCCTCACCGGCCATCCCACCGACACCCCCGCCACGGCCGGCACCGGGGTCACCCGCGTCGACGCCCCGGCCGACACCGACGTGTCCTCCCACGGCCGGCTGGCCGTCGAACCGGTCCTGACCGCCGGCATCCGTGCCGGCCTGGACCGCGTCAAGAACGCCGGCAAGGACTTCACCAAGGCCGAGGAACCCCTTCCGCACACCGCCGCGACCCCCGGCGACCAGCCGGTGACGGTCACCAGTACCGCGACCGCCACGGGGACGAAGCTCACGCAGAGCGTGCGCCAGGAGTCCGCCGACGGTTCGGGGACCACGTCGTCCCCGTCCCTCGGCGCAGCCGCCGGCGCGCCGGCCAAGGCCGCCGCGTCCCCCGGTACCGCCGGCGGGGCCCAGAGCCAGTCGGCGCGCGATGCCGCGGCCGCGGCGGGGGGAGCGAACGACCCCACGGACGGCGACCGCTGGTGCTCGGTCTCCCGCAACGACGTGAAGGTGCAGGCGCTGCAGCCGACCCCGAACCAGGTCGAATGGGCCGTCGACATGGCCGTGCGCGGCAACCTGCGCGCGAACTACATCCGACAGGGCGGCTACCGCAACCAGGCCGGCCTGCTCAGCGTCGACCCGCAGGGCCTGTTCCCGCCGCCGGCGCTGAACGGCGGGGGCAAGATCCCCGCCAACGTGCTCCTCGGCATCATGGCCCAGGAGTCGAACCTGTGGCAGGCCGAGTCGGGTGCGATCCCCGGCCAGATGGGCAGCCCGCTGGCCGCGGTGGACGGCTACTACGGCCACAAGGCCGACCCGAACAACCCGGCCGCGTACTGGCAGATCAACTGGGACAAGTCGGACTGCGGCTACGGCGTCGGCCAGGTCACCGACGGCATGCGGCTGCCCGACCACCCGAAGGACAAGGAGACCAGCCTCTCCCCGGCCCTCCAGAAGCTCGTCGCGGTCGACTACGCGTCCAACGTGGCCGCCTCGATGAAGATCCTCGCCGACAAGTGGAACGAGGTCCACACGGACGGACAGAGGGTCACCGTCAACAATGACGACCCGTCCCTGGTGGAGAACTGGTTCACGGCCGTGTGGAACTACAACCTCGGCTTCAACCCGCCGTCGGAAGCGTCGAAGCACGGCGGCCACTGGGGCCTCGGCTGGTACAACAACCCGGCCAACCCGCTCTACAAGAAGAGCTGGGGCCACCCGTTCATGAACACCGACGTGGACGGTACGGAGGCGAACAAGGACGCGGCGCATCCACAGGACTGGCCGTACGAGGCGAAGGTGATGGGCTGGGCCGCCTGGTCCGTCGACACCGGCTTCTCCTACGCCACCTCGGGCCGTCAGGACTGGCCCGGCGAGTCCGGGTTCTCCTCGGCCGGATTCCGGCCGGCCTGGTGGAACAGCATCCTGAGCCGCGCCGCCGTCTCGCCGCCGCTCGACACCTTCTGCAACAGCAAGAACAACTGCAACCCGAACACCCCGCCCAACTGCCCGGACGCGGAGTGCTACGCGCAGTACTGGTGGAACCAGCCCAACACGACGTGGAAGGACGACTGCGCCACCAGTTGCGGCCACGAGTCCATCAAGTACCAGACCCTCGTCACGGAGCCGGGGCGCGGCTACCGTCTCAAGTCCGTTCAGCCGGTCTGCGACCAGGCTCCGTCCGGAGCCAAGATCGTCGCCTCCGTCCCCGACGGCACCGAATCGTGGGGAGACTGCGGGAAGATCTCGTCGGCGGGCAGCTTCCGGTTCGGGTTCAACCCCGGCACGGAGGGCCGCTACCAGGCGAAGGCCGACCTGCACCAGGTGGGCGGCGGCTACGGCGGCCACTACTGGTACACCCACACCCGTGACGCGGCCCATTTCGGGGGTCCCGGCGGTTACATGACCATCAACGGCACGTGGACCCTCGGCCAGAGCCTCAACTGGGCGCGCGTCCTGGTCCACCTGCCCGACACCGGCGCCCAGACCCGGCAGGCCACCTACACGGTGCAGGGCTCGGACAGCACCAGCAAGCAGCGGGTCGTGCTCCAGCGGGCCGGTGGATGGGTCAGCCTCGGCGTGTTCCACTTCACCGGGACCCCGCAGGTCGAACTGTCGAACACGACGTCGGACGGCAAGGCCGACGAGGACATCGCCTGGGGCGCGGTCGCCTTCCAGCCCCTCGGGGGCAAGCCGGCCAACTCGGTCACCGCGATGGGCGACTCCTACTCCTCGGGTGAAGGGGCCACCGCGCCGGGCGGCGCGGACCTGTACCCGGAGACCGACCGCTTCGACAAGCTGAACGCGAACGGCATCGACAAGTGCCACCGGTCCAAGCTGGCATGGTCGCGGCAGGCGAAGCTCCCGGGGTACGCGAGCTCGATCGGAGCCATGGCCGACGGGCTCGACGCGCAGATGGACTACCACTTCGTCGCGTGTTCCGGAGCGCGCACCTTCAACATCCTCTCCGACGGCCAGTCCAGCGAGGTGGCACAGATCAACGCCGGTTACCTGGACCAGAACACCAGCCTGGTGACCCTGAGCATCGGCGGCAACGACGCTCGCTTCGTCGACATCATGAAGAAGTGCATCGACATCCCGGTCCCGGCCCTGTCCACGTGCCCGGCCGCGGAACTGGAGAACATCGATCCCGCCACCGGAGCCAAGACGGGCGGTTCCACGGGTGCTCTGCGGGCCTGGGCACCGAAGTGGCTGCACGACTCGGTGCGTCCGCAGATCGTCAGGACGCTGAACGCCATTCACAGCAAGGCTCCGAACGCGAAGGTCGTCCTCATGGGCTACCCGCGCCTGGTGGAGAAGGACCACGGCTGTCTTCCCGGTGCCTACGAGGACGGCGAAGCCGACTGGATCCGCACGGTGGCCGACACCCTCGCGGACGAGATGAAGGGGGCGACCCAGGACGCCGGAACGTGGACGGTCTTCTCCGACCCGCGGAAGAACTTCGACACCAAGGCCATCTGCGGTAGCCCCGAGACCATTCACGGGATCGTGGCGACCGGCCGGGAGCAGGCGGACGCCGACCTCCCCAACCCGTCCATGCAGTCCTTCCACCCCAAGCCCGCGGGTGCTCGCATCTACGCGGACACCCTGGAACAGACCCTCAACGGAAAGTGACACGTAACTGATACGGGGGCCTGAGTACGTGTACTCAGGCCCCCGGCCGTCCATGAGGAAAGGCTGTCGGCATGAACACACACACCACGGAGCCCCGGCCCGTCGTACCGGGAGCGCCGGCAGCGGCCGTCACCGGGGCGGTTCTGGCCTACGGCGCCGTGCGCTTCTTCTCCTGGGTCGAGCGGCAGAACGCCCGGGCGTGCGCGACGTCGGACGGCCTCTGCTGGACCTGGTGGGACTGGGCGGCCGTCCCCCTCGCCGTGACCACCGCCCTGATCGTCCTGATGGCCGTCTACAAACGGCTGGGCATCGGCCACCGGGCCGCCATCGTCACGCCGACGGTCCTGCTCGCGGTGTTCCCGCTGGCCGCCGCCCGGGCCGACTTCGGCTGGTGGGCCTCCGCCCTCGCGGGCGGGGCGTGGGCGGGCAGCCTCGCACTGACCGCGTGGGGCCGCTACCGGGCCCCCGGGCTCGCGGCCGCGGCCGTACTCCTCCTCGCCTCGCTCGTCGTGCTGTACCGCTGACCTCCGCGGCGGCGGCCCGGCGTCAGCGTCCCGCCGTGGGGTGCGGGCATCCCGGGAGCTGCGGCCGGTCCTTCGTGCGGACGACGGGCAGCCAGGCCGTGGGAGGTTGGGACCCGCGCGGCAGGCGGACCCGGAACCAGCGGGTCGACTGCAGGTCCTCCTCGTTGACGACGGGCTGCCCGTCGGGCAGCTGACACTCGGCGGCGAGGACGTCGCCGTGCCACACCCGGGTCGGTACGACGTTGTCCGCCGCGTACGGCCGCAGGGGATCGACCGCCAGCCCCAGGCTGCACTGCGGGTCGCGGTCGACCCGCTCCTGGCAGCCCCGTTCCGCGTTGAACACCCGGACCGTGCCCGCGGTCGCCCCCGCCCGGCCGAGCAGGGCGGACGAGCCCTCCCGTACCGCGTCCGACCACAAGGTCGCGCCGGCGATCGCGCACAGCGCGGTGGCGAGGACGACGGCGCGCGCCCGGCGGCCCCGCGGCCGCCCCGCCCCCGTTGCCCCTGGCGTGTCCTGTGCGGCGGCGATGCGGGCGAGCAGGCTCTCGGCGGTGTGCGGGGCGCGCGCCGCGTGGGTCGGGGCGAGGCAGTCGGCGGCCAGCTCCCGCCAGAACGGCGGCACGGCGTGGTCCATGCGCAGCGGCGCGCGCCCCTCGCCGTACTCCTGGACGGCGGCTCCCCGCGCCGTGGGGGTGGCCCCGACGAAGGGGGAGGCACCGGAGGCGAAGACCTCGTGGATGACGATGCCCAGGGCCCAGATGTCGGCGCTCGGCCGGATCTGCACGCCGAGTTCCCCGAGGGGCGCCCGCCAGCGCTCGGGCGGGAGGTAGTCCAGGGTGCCCATGGGGGGCGCGTAGCCGTGCGTGCCGGTCATCTCGGTGGCGAGCCCGAAGTCCGAGAGCCGCACGGAGCGGTCGGCGCCCAGCAGGACGTTCTCCGGCTTGAGATCGGCGTGGACCCATCCCGACCGGTGGAGATGGGCGAGTCCCTCGCAGATGCCGGTGATCAGCCGGGCCCGGTCGGCCTCGGCCACCCCCGCGTCGAGGAGTTCCCGCAGGCTGCCCGCGGCCCGCTCCATGACCAGCACGATCGCGCCGTCCAGGGAGGGTCGGTCCGGTGCGGCGAGGACGAAGGAGTCCAGCAGGCCGATCAGCCGGGGATGGCCCGCCCTGCGTCCGAGTTCGACCTCGCGGCGGGCCGATTCCACGATCCTGCGTGCCTGGCGCGGTGCGAACCCGGCGGTCGGCATGATCTTGAGCGCGACCTCGGCGGGTCCCGCGGCCCGGCCCGCGGGGTCTCCGCCGCCGCGGTCCGAGCGGCCGTCGGCCGGCCGTGCCGCGTAGACCGTGGACCAGCCTCCGGCGCCGATCACGTCGGTGATCGTCCAGCCCCGCACCCGGTAGCCGGGCGGGAGCAGCTCCCCGCGTTCGCACGCGGTGCTGTCGCGCAGGCCGTGCGGCGGCGTCATCGCGCGCTCTGCCGCTCCCGCCCGCCGGCCCCCGTCAGGGGCGGCAGCAGCGTGAGGTGCTCCTCCCGTACGAGCCCGAACCGCAGCGCGAGCCCGACGATCTCCTCCCGTTTGCCGTTGCGGCGGTCGCTCTTCCCGGGTTCGCGGAGGTCCGGTCCCCCGATGCGCAGTTTCTCCTCGGCTAGGTAGTCGATGTGGGAGCTGATCGCCCGCGCGGTCAGCGTGCCGCCGGTGACGTGCCCCCTGAGCCGCTCGACGATCTGGGGCGTCGTGGGGACCGCGACGCGGGACTGGTCGCGCAGGCGCGGTTCGCAGAGCGCGACGAGGACGAGGAAGTACGCGGCCGTCTCGTCCAGGGAGTACGCGGTGACCGTGAGGCGGCCCCAGGGGGCGCCGACGGCGTCCGGGTCCAGGTAGACGTGGTCGGGCGCGAACACCTGGAAGGACACGCCGACGTCGCCGCGGGTGGGCAGCACCACGCGCGAGAACTCGAACGGGACCGGCGCGCCGACCCGTCTCGGCGCGACCCTCAGGTACTCCCCCGCTCCCTCCGGGTTCTCCACCAGGTAGCTGTGGGTGGTGCTGTGGTTCGTCAACTGCCAGTGGTCGTCGGTCACGCGGATCTCCCCGGCGAGCCGGGAGATCGCCGGGTCGGCGAGGCGGAGCTCGACGGGGGTCGTCGCCGAACCCCGTCCGAAGCGGGCGACCCCGCCCGGTCCGAGGCGCAACGTCACCGCCTCCCCGTACGGTTCGCCGCCGTCGGTGCCACCACATCCCTGCGGCAGATGGACGACTACGCCGCTCACCGCGCCCCCTGTTCCACGCGTCTACCGGTCCGACGAGTGGAACAATACTCATCTCCCGAGGGAGTTCAGCGGTGCACTTCGGCCACTTCGGGCGGGGTCGCCCTGGCGAGATCCGCACCCCGTTCAGAGAGCGGGAGCGCCCGGCACCACGGGGGCGACCGGGCGGTCGCCGAAGGCCGTCCACGGCCGCCACCCGCCGCTCGGCCGGTCCTGGACGCGGGTGCGCACGCGGCCTTCGGCCGTGACGGCGAAGACGTGCGTGCGCCCGGTGGAGTCGAGCGCGGCCGTGGCCGGGCCGGCGAGTCTGACGCCCGGCTCGCCGAACTCCCCGCCGGGAGCCCAGCCTCCGCCCGGGGTGGTCTGCCAGCGGTGGCTGAGCCGGGCGCCGCCGGGCGAGAGGGAGAACGCCTCCAGCCGGCCGTCGGCGTTGGCCGCGAACGCCGGGGCGGCGGCGCTCCAGCCGAACAGGGGCAGCCACTCGTCCCAGCCGCCGTTCGGCACCGACTGCCGCCGGGAGAAGGTCCCCGTGCCCGAGGGTCCGATCGCGGCGACGGTGAGCCGGCCGCTGCCGTCCACGGCGACCCGCGGTGCGGCGCCGGCCGCGGTACCGAAGCGCTGCCAGCCGGCGGTCCAGGCACCGCCCGGGCTCTCCTGCCACCGGTGGTGGATCCCCGCGCCGCCGGGCGAGAGGGCGAACACCTCCAGCCGGCCGTCGGCGTTGGCCGCGACCACCGGCGGAGCCCCCGCGGCCGGGCCGAAGCGGGGCTCCCACGGGTCCCAGGCCAGGGATCCCGGTGCACCCTGCCGGCGCCGGGCGAAGGAGGCGCCGCCGGGGCTGAGGGCGAACGCCTCCAGTCGGCCGCCGGCGTCGCGGGCGACGGCGGGTGCCGCGCCGGCCGGGCCGCCGAACTCCTCCCAGTCGTACCAGCCTCCATCCGGCCGCTGCACCCGGTGGTGCAGGTTGACGCCCTCCGGGGCGAGCGAGAAGACCTCCAGCCTGCCGCCCGCGTTGCGGCCGAGCGTGGGGACCGTGCCGGCCGGCCCTCCGAAGGCCTCCCACGGCGACCAGGTGTCGGTGTCCGGGTCGAGCTGGACGCGCCGCAGCATCGAGCGGTCGGCGGCGTCGAGCGCGAACACCGTGAGGCGGCCGCCGACGTCGAGTGCGGCCACCGGGTTGTCCGGGCTCTGCCACGGCGGCGGGGTGTCGCGCCAGTGCAGGGGCGCCACGTGCAGGCCGTTGCGGAACCAGCCCGCGGCGCTGGCGTACCACGCCTCGCCGTCGGCGACCACCTCCACGGCGTGACCGGCCACGTGGCCCGCGTAGCCGGCGAGGTCGAAGCGGAAGGGGTCCCGGGACGCCAGCACGTCCGTGCCCTCGTAGCCGTTGCGGGGCCCGATGAACAGGTAGTACCAGCCGTCCCGTTCGACGACGTACGGCGATTCGGTGACCGAGACGGTCGTGTCCGTCGTCGCGTCGGTGAAGGCGACGCCCGGCTCGCTCCAGTGCAGCAGGTCGGCGGACCGCCGGTGGGCCACGACGTGGTGGCCGCCCGCGCCCGACAGTTCGGTGTAGTACATGACCCACTCGTCGCCGACCCGCAGCACCATCGGGTCGCGCGCCGCGAGCCCGCGGAACAGTGGGCCGGACGGCTCGCGCGTCCAGGTGAACAGGTCGAAGGAGGTGGCCAGACAGATCGCGGCGCCGGTGCGGCCGCCCGCCGCGTAGAACATCCAGAACCTGCCGCCCGCCTCGACGACGTGGGGCGCCCACAGGTGATCCTCGCCGAAGTAGGACGGGTCGAGGGTGAGCGCGTCGGCGTGGGTGGTCCACGGCCCGTTCGGGCTCGGCGCGGAGGCGTGCGCGAAGGAGGTCTCCCCCGCGCTGTCCGGGGACTCGCCGCGCGGCGCGCTGTCCCCGACGATGCTGAACAGGTGCCAGCGGCCGCGGGCGTTGATCAGGGTGTGGTCGTTGAGGTAGCGCGGGCCGTCGGCGGTGGACGGGTCGTAGACGTACGCGAAGGGCCCCGCGCCGACCCACCGAGCGGGCGGCGGCGCGTCGGCGGCGCCGGCCGCGGCCCGGCCGGCGCCCAGGAACGGGAGCGCGCCCGCCCCGGCGGCACCTTTCAGCAGGTTCCGTCGGCTGATCGGAGGCATGGGTCTCTCCAGAGGGGACCGTGGCGCCGGCCGTGCCCCTGCGGGCACGGCCGACCACGGATCGGGTGGGGGCGGTCGGGAGGCGGGTCAGTCGAGGCCGGGTCCGGCGGTGTCGCTCAGCCAGCCCCACTCGGACCAGGTGGAGAAACCGGTCTGCCACTTGTGGTGGACGCCGGCGCGGCTCGTGCCGAAGATCTCGATGCGCCCGTCGGCGTTGGCGGTCGCGGTGACCTCGGTCCCGCCACCGCCGAAGGCGGACCATTCGCCGTAGGGCGCGTTGACGGCGCGCTGCCACATGTGCATCGCCGTGGTGCCGTTGACGGCGAAGACCTCGACCCGGCCGTCCGGGGTGTGCTCGCTGGTGAGCTGCGCGTCCGCGGGCCCGCCGGTCGGTTCCCACTCGGACCAGCTGCCGGGACCGGTCTGGTACTTGTGGAACACACCGGCCGGGCCGGATGCGAAGACCTCCAGGCGGCCGTCGGCGTTGTGGGCGGCGGTGAGGTCACGGCCGCCCCCGCCGAAGGTGTCCCACGGGGACCAGCCGCCGTTGGGGTCCGTCTGGTATTTGTGCTGGAAGCCGTCCCGGCCGAGGGCGAAGACCTCCAGGCGTCCGTCAGGCGACTTCTCCATCTCCACGCGGCTGTCGGCGGGGCCGCCGCCGGTGGGTACCCATGGCGACCACCCGCCGCTGGGGGCGATCTGGTAGCGGTGGAAGAGGCCGGCCGGGCCGGAGGCGTACACCTCGATGCGGCCGTCGGCGTTCACACCGGCCGCGGTGTCGCGCCCGCCGCCGCCGAAGTCCTCCCAGTTCGACCAGCCGCCGGAGGGCGAGAGCTGCCAGCGGTGCTGGAAGGTGGCGCCGCTCAGGGCGAACATCTCCAGCCGGCCGTCGGCGTTGGGTGCGATCGCCAGCTCGGCGTTGCCCGGACCGCCGAGCGGTTCCCAGGCGGACCAGTTGCCGTTCACCTCCTGCTGCCAGGCGTGGTGCACGCCGTCGGCGCCGCCTGCGAACACCTCCAGGCGTCCGTCCGCGGACCGGGCCGACACCACCCGGCCCGACTCCGCCGGATACACCGGCGGCTTGGGCCGCGGACCGCTGCCCGGGACGCAGGGCAGCACGACGCCGCGCTCCGCGAGATAGGCCTCGGGGTCGATGCCGTACGAGGTGGACCGGTCCCCCCAGATCCGCAGATGGAGGTGGGGGCCGGTGGAGTTGCCCTCGGCGCCCATGAGGGCGATCTGCTGGCCGGCCGCGACGTGGTCGCCGACGACGACGTCCCGCCGGGACATGTGCCCGTATTCGGAGATCCTGCCGTCGGGGTGCAGGACACGGATCCACTGGCCGTAGTCGCCGGTGTACCCGGAGATCGTCACCTCGCCGTCGCCGACGGCGTAGATCGGCGTACCGACGGCGTTGGCGATGTCCACGCCGTTGTGGCCGCTGTGGAAGTGCTGCGACACGATGCCGCCGGCCGGGCACGCGGCGGGCGGGAGGCCCGTGGTCCGGGCCGCGGCGGGCATCGGGGCCGCCAGGGACGCCAGCAGGGCGGCCGTGGCGGCGAGGACGCAGGTCAGCGCGCGTCGGGAGAGTCGGGGGAGCACGCCGCTCACGCCTTGCGCAGCCGGTCGACGATGCCGTCGATGTCGCGCTGCATCATGTCGTGGCGGATGAAGTGGCCGCCGGGCAGCTCGTACCACTCGTGCGGGATCCCCGCGTTCCCGAGGAGGGAACGGAACTCCCGCTGGCCCGCGAGCACCTGCGTCTCGTTGGCCCGGTCGAACCAGTTGACGGGATCGGGGCTGGTGCCGGCGACGAGGAAGACCCGCTTGTTGCGGTAGCTCTCGATGCGCTGCACCGGGTTGTCCGCGTTCACCCGGGCCTCGTCCCACAGCGGCGCCCCGTAGACGGTGCCGCCGTTCAGGTCCAGGAGGGCGGAGGAGGCGTTGGCCCAGTGGACCACGAGGCCGTTGTCGCGGCGCAGGCTCGCCGGGCCGGAGTGGGCGCTGACCGAGGCGAAGTGGCCCCAGTACTTGGCGGCGTACTTCAGGGCGCCGAAGCCGCCCATCGAGAATCCGGACACGGCCCGGCCGTCGTACTCCGCGTACGTGCGGAAGTTCGCGTCGACCCACGGGATCAGCTGCTCGATGTGGAAGTGCTCCCAGTTGCGCGGGCCGGCGTTGGAGTTCACCGGGTTGGAGTACCAGCCCGCGTGGCCGCCGTCGGGCATCACGACGATGAGCGGCTTGCCCGCCGTCCAGGCGCGGATCCCCTCCCGGTCGAAGGTGATGAAGTCCTGGTCGGTGCCGCCCCCGTGGAAGAGGTAGAGCACCGGGTACGTGCGTCCGCTCCAGTGGTAGTCGTCGGGGAGCAGCACGTTGACGGCCGGATTCCAGCCGATCGCACCCGTCTGGAACCGGTAGTACCACATGCGGGCGTCGACCTCGCCGCGCTCGACGATGTGCAGGCCGAAGCCGTCGCCGACGGCCGAGGCGGGCGACGCGGCGGCGAGGACACCTGCGCCGCCCACGGCCAGCGCGGCCGAGAGGCCTCCGGCGGTCTTGAGGATGCTCCTGCGGCTGGGGTGCTGCGCGCTCAATGTGACCTCCTGGTCGGGAGTCTGACGATGCGTCGGCGATCTCGGACCGGCCTGCCGGTCCGGCCGACACCGTCGTCACGTTAGGACCGGGTCCACCGGGCAGGGCATCCGGAACGATCCGGAGTGACATGCCGGTTCCGTCGCCCTTTCATCGAAGTGCTCCACGACAGAAGGGAAGACAATGGCGATGGATGGTTTACGTCGCGCGTTCGCAAGACTGGCTTTCGTGGCCGGTACATGGGCGTTGGTCATCGGCATGACCGCCCCGGTCGCCCTCGCCGCGCACCCGCCCGTTCCGGGCCCGGGCGACGACCGGTTCGGCGTCTCCCACTACTTCGGCGGCCCGCAGGGTCTCGCCATCCCCACCGTGCCGTGTGATCCGGCCGGGCCGTCGGCCGCCGACGCCATCATGGCCGACCAGCTCAACCCGCAGTTGCACGCGAAGATGGCCGGCTACATGAACGCGTACAAGGTGTCGTGCGCGCGGATGGTCACCCAGGCGGTGAAGGACCGGGGGCTCAACCAGCGGGCCGCGGCCATCGCCATCGCCACGGTCATCGTGGAGACCAGCCTCAACAACTACTCCCAGGCCGTCGACCACACCAGCCTCGGACTGTTCCAGCAGCAGGACTGGTGGGGCAGCCGGGAGCAGCGGCTGAACCCGACCTACGCCACCAACGCCTTCTTCGACCGGGTGGACCAGCTGTATCCGGGCGGCTCGTGGAACAACGAGGCGATCGGCGAGGTGTGCTGGCACGTCCAGCAGCCGAGGGAGGACCTGCGCGGTCTGTACGCGGTCGAGGCCGACGACGCGTTCGTCATCGCCAACGCGCTGTGGTCCGGTACGGGGCGGCGGCCCCAGGCATCCGTACGGCTCGGGCCGGGTGGTGTCGGGGCGGTCCGCGGACGGGCGGCTGGAGGCCTTCGCGGCCGGCTCCGAGGGCGTGTACCACTCGTGGCAGACGGCGGTGAACGGCGGCTGGTCGTCGTGGCGGTTCGAGGGCGGGCCGCGCGACGCGCAGCTGGCCGTGGCGTCCAACGCGGACGGCCGGCTGGAGGTGTTCGCGCTGTCGGGCAGCACCTTCGACCACATGTGGCAGACCGCGCCCGCCGGGAGCTGGTCCGCCTGGGCGAACTTCGGCGGCGGCGGGTACCGGCTGGCCGCGGGGAACAACGCCGACGGGCGCATCGAGGTGTTCGCGTCCAACGCCGACGGCGTGTTCCACCGCTGGCAGACCGCGCCCAGCGGCGGCTGGGCCGAGTGGGAGGGGGCCGGCGGCGGGCCGGCCAACGCCCGGCTCGCCATGGAGAGCGCACCCGACGGGCGCCTCGAGGTGTTCGCGCTGTCGGACGCGACGTTCGAGCACCTGTACCAGACGGGGGTCAACGGCGGCTGGTCCGCCTGGGAGAACTTCGGCGGGGGTGGACGCGACCTGGCCACCGGCCACAACCAGGACGGCAGGCTGGAGGTGTTCGCGTCGAACGCCAACGGGGTCTTCCACCGCTGGCAGACCAGTCCGAGCTCGTGGTCGGAATGGGCCGGCATGGGCGGGATCCCCAACGCCGAACTGAGCGTCTCGCGTTCGGCCGACGGGCGGGTCGAGGTGTTCGCGATCAACGCCAACGCCGCGAGCCACGCCTGGCAGACCCGTCCGAACGCGCCGTACTCGGAGTGGGAGACCTTCGGCGGCGGCGGCACCGAGATAGGGGCCGGCAACAACGCCGACGGCCGCATCGAGGTGTTCGCCACCAGCCGCGCCGGCGTCTTCCACCGGTGGCAGACCGGCTTCGCCACCTGGTCGGAGTGGGGCTGGCTGAACGATTCCGGCCCCGCGGTCAACTAGGCCGTCCCTTCCGGATCGTGCCCCTCGGGCCCGGCAGTGCCGTCGACCGACGGCACTGCCGGGCGCCGCGGGCCGTGGGCGCCCCCCGCTGTTTGGAGCGGGGGTCCCGGGGCACACGGCGTAGCACCACACGGTCACACCAGGAGGGCTCATGTCCGGACTACTGGCAAAGATCAAGCAGTTCAGCCGCACACCGCAGGGGCAGCGGACGATCGCATCGGTGCGGCGCGCGGCTTCCGACCCGCGCAAGCGGGAGCAGGCCCGAGGAATGCTGAGGCGCCTTCGAGGCAACCGCTGACCCGGACGAGGGCGGGTGGGTGTCAGTCCGCAGACAGGTGGGTGTCAGTGCGCTGAAGTATCCTTCCGGCCACCGCACACCGCCTCGAAGGACCAGAGAATTGACCGGCCTGTCTGCTTTCCCGCTGCCTTTTCACGCATCCCGTTCCATAGCGTTCGCGACACCCCGAACGCTCCGGGAGCTCCAGATGATGCAGTGCAGCGCGCACATCCGGGCGAAGCCCGGGTGGTTCGACAAGATGAACGACGCCGAGATCGTCGCCCGGTGGACGCGCGAAGCGCTCGCGCAGGGGCTCACCGAAGCGCAAGTGCGTTACGTACTCGCCGAGCTCGTGCACTACGCCGCGCTGCGGGACGGGCGCACCGGCGTCGAGGTGTCCGCCGTCGACGGGGTGTGGCAGTCGGACACGCTGGTCGACGACAAGCTCAGGTCCCGGCTGCGTGAAGCGGTCCAGGTCCTGGAGCAGGTCCCCGAAGCAGAACAGGACTGGCACCCCGGATCCGACGGCCAGGTGCTGGATCTGGTTCATCCCTCGCTGTTCTGCCTGGTGAGAGAGGTCAGTGGCGCGCCCGAGCGGGCGTGGCAGAACCCGACGGACCGCTATTCGAGGTACGAGTTCTCGGAGAGGTTCCAGTGGCTGCCCACGGACGTCGACGTCACTGACGACGGCGACGTCACCTTCCTGTCGTACGTCAACAACGTCCGCCCCGACCTGCACCACGAACTGCTCTCCGTCCTCCCGGACGTGTTCGCGCGCATGCGCCCGCTGCTGGAGAACGTGCTCACCGACCTGCGTCATCCGCGGCCCCTGCGGATCGAGGCCGATCCCTACGGGTGGTACGACGCGCAGCCGGAGTATCCGCGCAAGTCCTCGTACGGCGATTCCGAGGCCTACGCGGCAGCCCTTCGTACGTGGGAACGGGCACAGGACGACTGGTGGGAGAACCGCCGGCCGGTCGTCCCGGACGCCCCGGCCTTCACCCCGCCCGAGTCGCCCGGTCCGTCCGACCGCGTCGACCTGCGCGGCCGCCGCCTCCAGGTCATCGTCAAGCTCGCCACCATTCACCTCACGCCGGACAAGCCCGAGTACCCGGGCGGTTCCTGGCACGTGGAGGGGATGCTGAACGAGCGGATCGTCTCGACCGGCATCTACTACTGGGACAGCGAGAACATCACCGACAGCCGGCTGAGTTTCCGGGCGGCGCTCGACGACCCGGACTACGAGCAGAACGACGACAACGGCCTGCGCGAGGTCTACGGCCTGGAGGACGAGAACGCGCTGAACCAGGTGCTGGGATCGACATCGACCCCGGCGGGCCGCTGCCTGGCGTTCCCGAACATCCTCCAGCACCGCGTCAGCCCGTTCGGCCTCGCGGACGCCACCCGCCCGGGACATCGCAAGATCCTCGCGTTCTTCCTGGTCGATCCGTCGGAACGGATCGTCTCGACCTCCGATGTGCCGCCCCAGCAGCCGTGGTCCGACACCTCGACGATGACGCTCGAACAGGCACAGGAGCACCGCGAACAACTGATGCGGGAGCGGAAGTTCTTCGTCGACGAACACAACGAGCAGCTCTACGAGCGGGAGTTCTCCCTCTGCGAGCACTGAGCCGCGGGCGTCCTGGGCCGACGGGCGGGTCGCTCCCGCTCGTGTGGCGGCAGCGCACATGAAACGGCGCCCGAATGTGTCGGGCTGCCACATATGCCGCTGACCTGGGGACTTCTACGTTGTGGCGACACCGATCGTCCCCGCAGACCCCCTGGAAGTGGTGTTCATGGCCTCCCCCGAGACCGCTCCCCCGACCGCCGGATCCATCAAGAGAGTCGTCGCCGCCAGCCTCGTCGGAACCACCGTCGAGTGGTACGACTTCTTCCTCTACGGCTCGGCCGCCGCGCTGGTGTTCAACACGCTCTTCTTCCCCTCCAGCGACCCGCTGGTGGGAACCCTGCTGGCCTTCCTGACGTACGCGGTCGGGTTCGCGGCCCGGCCGCTGGGCGGTGTCGTCTTCGGGCACTTCGGTGACCGGATCGGCCGCAAGAAGCTGCTGGTGCTCAGCCTGCTGATGATGGGCGGAGCGACCTTCGCGATGGGTCTGCTGCCGACCCATGCCTCCATCGGGGTCGGCGCGCCCGTCCTGCTGACCGTGCTGCGGCTGGTCCAGGGCTTCGCCCTGGGCGGCGAGTGGGGCGGCGCGGTCCTGCTGGTGTCCGAGCACGGCGGCGCCGAGAGCCGCGGTTTCTGGGCCTCCTGGCCGCAGGCCGGCGCTCCCGGCGGCAACCTGCTCGCCACCGGTGTCCTGGCGCTGCTCGCCGCGGTCCAGTCCGACGAGGCCTTCCTCGCCTGGGGCTGGCGCGTCCCCTTCCTGCTCTCCGGCGTCCTGGTCGTCGTCGGCCTGTGGATCCGCATCTCGGTCACCGAGTCCCCGGTCTTCCTCGAAGCCCGCGAGAAGGCCGCCGAGCAGGCGGCGGACGGCCTCAAGGACGAACCGCCGGTCGTCGAGGTGTTCCGCAGGAGTGGGCGGGAGGTGCTCACCGCGATGGGCACGCGCTTCGGCGAGAACATCTCGTACTACGTCCTCACGGCGTTCCTGCTGGTCTACGTCACCGTCCACCTCCAGCTCCCGAAGAGCGACGCGCTCAACGCGGTGCTGATCGGCTCGGCGGTCCACTTCGTCACCATCCCGATGTGGGGGGCGCTCTCGGACCGGCTCGGCCGCCGCCCGGTGACCCTGATCGGCGCGCTCGGCATGGCCGGCTGGGCGTTCGCCTTCTTCGCCCTGCTGGACTCCCGGTCCTTCCCCGCCATCGCGTTCGCGGTCACCGTCGGCCTGCTGTTCCACGGTGCGATGTACGGCCCGCAGGCCGCCTTCATCTCCGAGATGTTCGACACCAGGGTCCGCTACTCCGGTGCCTCGATGGGCTCCCAGCTCGCCTCCATCGTCGGCGGCGCACTCGCCCCGATCATCGCGGTGGAGCTGCTGAAGGAGTACGGGACCTCCACACCGGTCTCCCTCTACCTCTGCCTCGCGGCGCTCGTCACCGCCCTGACCGTCTGGACGGCCCGGGAGACCCGCGGCCGCGACCTGACCGTGGACGGAAGGCCGTCGTCCGCCGCCGCCGAACCGGCACGCGGTCTGCGGGACTCCGAGCCGCTCGGCAGGTGATCCCCGTATGCTCCCCGCCGTGACACCACCAGGCACCCAGCACGCCCACACCGCCCTGCGCCGGCTGCTCGACCTGCTGGCCGAGGGAGCGCCGGCCGAGGACTACGCCCGTCCCGCCGCCGAGGCGCGGGACGCCGACGCCCCGGCGGGCGAGCTGGCCGACATCGCCGAGGCCACCGACGTGGCGCTGCGGATCCGGCGGACGCTCGGTCAGCACCGGCGGCGCGAGGCCGAGCTGACGGCGTTGTTCGACACGGCGAGTGACCTGGCGGCGTTGCGCGAGCTGGACGCGGTGCTCCGGGCGATCGTCCACCGGGCCAAGCTGCTGCTCGGCACCGACGTCACGTACCTCTCCCTCAACGACGAAGCCGCCGGCGATACGTACATGAGGGTCACGGACGGGTCGGTCGCCGCCGCGTTCCAGCAGGTCAGGCTCGGCATGGGCGAGGGGCTCGGCGGCCTGGTGGCCCAGACCGCCCGTCCGTACGCCACGGGCGACTACCAGGCCGACTCCCGCTTCCACCACACGTCCGCCATCGACGGCGCGGTCGGGCAGGAGGGGCTGCGGGCGATCCTCGGCGTGCCCCTGCGCGTCGGCGCGCGGATCATCGGCGTGCTGTACGCGGCGGACCGCGCTCCCCGGGAGTTCTCCCCGGAGGAGGTGGCGCTGCTGTCCTCGCTGGCCGACCACGCGGCCATCGCGATCGACGGCGCCCGGCTGCTGGAGGAGACCCGGGCCGCCCTGGCCGATCTCAACTCCGCCTCCGAGACGATCCGGGCGCACAGCGAGGACGTGCGCCGGGCGGAGCGGGCCCACGACCAGCTGACCGACCTCGTCCTGCGCGGCGGCGGAGCCGAGGAGGTGGCCGCCGCCATCGCCGCCATCCTGGACGGAGCCCTCGTCATCCACGACGCCCACGGAGCCGAGCTGGCCCGTGCCGGAGCCGGCCCGGTGCCCCCGCCCGCGCGGGCCGTGGAGGCCTCCCGGGCCAGCGGACGGGCCGTCCCGCAGGACGGCACCTGGGTGTGCGCGGTGCTGGCCGGGCCGGAACTGCTCGGCAGCCTCGCCCTGACCGGCCGCACGGCCCTGTCGGACACCGACCGGCTGCTGTTCGAGCGGGCGGGCGTCGTCACCGCGCTGCTGCTGTTGCTGCGCCGGTCCGTGGCGGAGACCGAGGACCGGGTGCGCGGAGAGCTCCTCACCGACCTCCTGACCGACCTCCTCGCCCTGACCACGGACCCGGGCGCGCTGGCGGCCCGGGCCCGGCGCCTCGGCGTGGACCTGTCCCGGCCGCACTGCGTCTTCGTCATGCACGGCGACGTGGCCTCACGCCACCGCCTCCTCGCGGCGGCCGCCCGCAGCGGTCCGGCGCGGGGCGCTCTCGCCGGGATCCACCACGACCACGTGGTGCTCGTCGCGCCGGTCGGAACGCCCGGCCCGACCGCCAAGGCGCTGGCGGCGGAGCTGAGTCAGGCCGTGGGTTCCCCGGTCACCGTCGGCGCCGCGGGCCCGGGCGCGGGGCCGGCGGCACTGTCCGCCGCGCACGGCGAGGCGCACCGCTGCCTGTCCGCGCTGCGCGCCCTGGGCCACACCGGGCGGGGCGGGGCCCTGCCCGAGCTCGGTTTCGTCGGCGTGCTCCTCGGCGACCAGGCCGATCTGGTCGGGTACGTACGGAGCACGCTCGGTCCCCTGCTCGACTACGACGACCGGCGCGGCACGGACCTGGTCCACACCCTGGACGCGTACTTCGCGCAGGGCACGAGCCTGACCAGGACGAGGGCGGCGCTGCACGTCCACGTCAACACCGTCGTGCAGCGCCTGGACCGGGTCGGCCGGCTCCTCGGCGAGGACTGGAACTCCCCGGCGCGCACCCTGGAGATACAACTCGCACTGCGGCTGCACCGCCTCACGCACGGCCTCTGAGCTTGCCGATGCCGCCACCCGCCCCCGACGGACCGGCCCCGCCCCCCAGCGATTCGGTTTCCGCTTCGCTCCGCGCTTGCGGGACCTGGCCGACCAGCGGTTCGGGCGCGCGGACGTGCCCGCGGGCGACGGCTGACCGGGTGCTCGTGGGCCGGCGGGGCCTGGGACGTCAGTGGCCGGCGTGTCCGTCGTTGTGCGGCGGGAGGGTGGCGGCGGGCTTGGGTGGGGCGGAGGGGCCCGGGGCGGGGGTGGTCGTCGGTGGCGGGTTCTTCGGCGGTGCCGTGGCTGTGACCGCGGCCGGGCGCGGTCTCCATGGACGCCGCGACTTCGCGCAGGCCGAAGAAGGCGAGGGCCCCCACGGTGACCACGGTCAGGCCGAGGAGGCTGACGATGCGGTGGTTCGGGGTGTCGGCGTCCTTGATGACGTACGCGACGAAGGAGACGACGATGCCGGCGGGGACGAGGACGGCGCCGCGGGCGGGGAAGTCGTCGAAGTGCTGCAGGCCCCCGCTGAGCATGCCGATGCCGAACGACAGCAGCAGCGAGGAGCCGATCACGGTGAGCATGCGCGGAAGGCCGGGCCGCTCGCGGGTGAGGAGGAACTCGTTGAGGACGGTTGCGGTGAGGAAGACGAGCGCGCCGTAGGCGGCGATGCGGGTGTAGCGGTCGGGGTCGAGGGGGTGGTGGACGACGGCGCCGCTGATGAGGCCGGCACCGACGAAGTAGCCGACGTATCCGAGGTAGCGGGCGGCCAGTGACCGCTTGCGGGAGGAGCGGGCCTTGCGCCGGGAGGCCCGCCCGCCGGCGGGCGGATTCGCAGCGGTCTGCGGGGTGCGGGCGTCGAGGAGCTGGGTCATGTGGGTGGGTTCCTTGGGTGCGTGCGCGGCTCATCACCCGACGTGCCGTCGTGGCGGCGGTACGGGTGGGCGATGAGAAGTCAGGGCAGATCGGGACAGAAGGCCCGGATCTATACCTGTTGCACCACGGAGCCGAGGGAACTGTGCGACGGAGGAAGGCCGCAGGGCAGGAGCTGGGTCCACTGCTGCGGCGTCATCGCGGCGAAGGCGGGAGTACGCACCGCGACGGCGGCCAGGGGCGGGCCGGGCAGGCCGCTGTCCTGCTGCGGGTGTGCGGAGGCGCACGCCTCCGCAGGATGCGAGTGAGCTCCGCCGGCGTCGTCGTCATGACGGTCGGGCCGCTGGTCGTCGTGGTGAGGGTCGCCGCCCGTGTCGGCGGGCGCCAGGCGTGGGTGTAGAGGAACGCGAACAGCAGCGCGGTCAGCCACAGCAACCGCAGCGGGCCCGCCGGGTGGCGGGTCCGCGTCGTGCCGAGAGCAGGGCGGGCCGTGATCACACCGTGACCCTATCCGGCACCCGGAGGGCGTCGCCCGGCGACCCCGTCGTCGCCGTGGTCGAGGAGGGCGGCGAGTGATCGTCCCGTTCAGCGCCGCCTGTCTGCTGACCGGCCTCCTGATCACCGGGGTGGCGACCGTTCTGCTGCGGGTGCTGCTCACGGCGGCCGCGCTGTCGGTGTTCAAGCCGCGTGGGGTGACCCGCTACGGACGCCGTCGACGCGAGCAGGCCGCGCGGACGTGGCGACCCGGGCCCGGCCGCGTCAGCCGAGGGCGCCGAGGAGCTCGTTGCACGCCTGCTCGCAGGAGCGGCAGGCCTCGGCGCAGATGCGGCAGTGCTCGTGCATGTCCGCGTGCCGTCCGCATTCGTCGGCGCACGCCTTGCAGACCATGGCGCACGCCTCCAGGACCGCGGCGGTGATGTGGGCGTCGTAGCCGGTGTGCCGGGAGAGGACCGCGGCGGTGGCCGTGCAGATGTCGGCGCAGTCCATGTCGGTACGGATGCACTTGGCGAGGTCGCCCACCATGCCCTCGGACAGGCAGGCGTCCGCGCACGCCGTACACGCCTGCGCACAGGCGATGCACTCCTCGATGCACTTGGTGAGCTTGGCCTGGTCGATGTCGCCTAGGTCGGCCGGGTAGGTGGCGAGCATGTCTTGCACGGTGCTGGACATCTTCGGTGCCTCCGATCCCCGCGGGGCCGGGCGGATCCGGGATGGCCGCCGTCGAGGCCCCCGTACCTCCAGCTAACGCCCTCCCACGTCAACGCGCCCGGCCGGAGTCAGTGGTGGGCGTGGACGACGGCGTGGCCCTTGCCGCGGCCGATCATCCACTTGTTCACCGGCGTCGTCAGCAGGAACGCGACGACGAATCCGCCGAGCAGCGACGTCCAGAACAGGGTGTCGGAGAGGTGGGCGTCCATCGCGCCGGGAACCAGCGCGATGATGCCGTTGTCCACGAGTTCCATCACCGCGATCGAGACGGTGTCCGCGGCCAGCGCGACCTTGACGGCGGTCTTGAAGTCGAGGCCTGCCTTGCGGACTGCGAACAGCGTGAACGAGTAGCCGAACAGGAACGCCAGCGCGATCGCCAGGATCATGGTGGGGACGTTGCCCCACATCAGGGCCGTGCCGATGATCATGCCGAGGATCTCACCGATCGCGCATCCGGTCAGGCAGTGCAGCGTCGCCTTCGCGGCCGCCCCCCAGGTCACGACGCCCTTCTGATGCCCGGCGTGACCCGCGTGCGCCTGGTGGGCGCTGTGGTCGTGCGCGGCCGCTGTGTGGTGTGCGCTGTGATCCATGACCGTCATCCCCAATCCCGTCCAGTGTGACCCGCTCCCGCGGACCCACACCAGAACCATATACCCCCAGGGGGTATATGGCGAGGGGTGATGGACCCGGAAACGGCGAAGGGGTGCGCCGGACCGTGACGGCCCGGCGCACCCCTCCACCGAAGTGGGTCAGCTCTTGCCGAGGAGGTTGTTCATCCTGGCGATTTCGGCGGTCTGCGAGGTGATGATGGCGTCGGCCACGGTCTTGGCGTCTGGGAAGGAGCCGTCGGCCTTCTCCGTCTTGGCCATCGCCACGGCGCCTTCGTGGTGCTTGATCATCATTTGCATGAAGGTGGTGTCGAACGCCTTGCCCGAGGAGCTCTTCAGCGCGTCCATCTCCTCGGCCGTCATCATCCCGCCGCCCGCTCCGTGCATGGAGTGGTCCATGGCTCCCTCGGCGGGAACCTGCTCACCCCACGAGGTCAGCCAGCCCGACAGCGTCTTGATCTCCGGGTCCTGCGCCTTCTTGATCTCTTCGGCGAGCTTCTTGACCTCGGCGGACTCCGCGCGGGTGGGAGCGAGGTCGGCCATCTCCACGGCCTGACGGTGGTGGGGGATCATCCCCTTGGCGAACGCGACGTCCGCGGCGTTCTGCCGGCCCTGCGTAACCGGGGCCGAAGCCGGCGCCGAAGCCGGGGCGGTCGGCGACGGCGAGGCGTGGCCGGCGTGGCCGGCGTGGCCGGCCGAGCTGTCGTCGCTCGACCCGCAGGCGGCGAGGACGAGAGCGGCTGCGGCTGCGGCCGCGACAGCGGCGCCCCGGCGGATGAGGGAACGGTGGGTGTTCATGAGGGTGCGACTCCTTGATGCGCCACCCGAGCGGGCGGGCGCCGATGCGGGATGAGGACGTACCGGAGCACGGCATCCCCCGCCGGCACTGGGCCGGGGCGAGGTGGTGCCGTGCGGGCGTTCCTATATCCGCAGAAGTTGCAGCTCAGCGAGGTCGGGCGGCGCCCGGCCGGCCTCAGGCGTCCCGGCCGCGCTGCCGGGCAGCGCCGCGAGCACGGGGGCCGGACCGAAAGCCTCGGCCAGGGCGGGAGGAGCGTACGGGGCTGCGACACCGGCCGCCGCGCACGTGGCATCCGCGTGATGCGCATGGCCCGTTCCGCCATCGGTGTGCGAGCAGCCGTGCGCCGCCACCTGCTGGGCGGCTCCCGCGTGGACCATCGCCCTCATGTGACCGCCGGCAGCCGCCGACGGCTTCGCGGGAGCAGGAGCAGGCCCCGGCCCCAGGCCGTGCATCGCCAGCACACCGGTCAGCACCGCCAACACCAGCAGCACGAAGCCGCGCCCCACAGGGCGAAAGCTCGACTGCTTCGTGCTGGTCATGCGGTCATCGTACGATTCAGCCCGACAGCCCCGCCGCATCCCCCTGCCGGCCACGATCCACCACACGGGTGGCGGGACTGCCGACGATTCCCCCGGAGCCCTGTCGGTTCAGGGGAACTGGAGCTCGCCCCGTGGGAACGCGTGTCGAGAACGCCGTACGCGTCACGCGTACGGCGTTCGCAGGTGCGTTAGGGTGGCGGCATGCCAGCCGACGAGAAGCAGCAGAGTCCCGGCGCGCCCGCCGCCTCCCCGGTCCCCTCCGTCTGGACCCGTCCGCGCCGCAAGGAGCAGCAGCCGGCGCTCAGCCGGGACCAGATCGTCGTGGCGGCCGTGCGCATGCTCGACGCCGACGGCATCGAGGCGCTGAGCATGCGCAAGCTGGGCACCGGGATGGGCGCCGCCGCCACCTCGCTCTACCGGCACGTCGCCAACAAGGACGAGCTCATCGAGCTGGTCGTGGACGAGGTCTACGGCGAGCTGGAGGTGCCGGAGATCACCGACCCGGGGGCGTGGCGCGAGGCCCTCGCGCGCAGCGGTCACAGCCTGCGCGACATGGTCCTGCGCCACCCCTGGGTGGCCTCCGTCCTCGGCCAGGTCGGGCTGGCGTACCTCGGCCCGAACCTGATGCGCCTGTCGGAGCGGATGCTGAGGCTGGCCCGGACGGCCGGCTTCCCGCCCGGCGAGGCGGAGCTCGCAATGAAGGCCGTCATCTCCTACGTCATCGGCGCCACCACGAGCGAGGCCTCCTACCTCTCCCTCCTCGCCCGCAGCGGGAAGAGCGAGGCGGAGTGGCTGGAGTCGCTGCTGCCCGCGGCCCAGGAGGCCCTGGAGGAGCACCCGCTGACGCACGACCACGCCGCGGCGAAGCACGGCGTGGACCCGGCGCGGATGCGCGAGGAGAACTTCGACTACGGCCTCCAGCGGGTCCTTGACGGCCTGGAGGTCCGGCTCAGCCGCGGCTGAGACCGCCCTCGGGCAGGAGCAGTTCGCGGCCCTCCCCCAGCGGGGCGAAGAACCGCTCCACGTCCGCGTCGGACACGTCCGCCAGGTCGGCCGCCGACCAGCGCGGCCTGCGGTCCTTGTCGACGACCTGGGCCCGGATGCCCTCGACCAGGTCGGGCGAGCGCAGGGCGTGGCAGGACACGCGGAACTCCTGCGCGAGGACCGGCTCCAGGGAGCCGAGGGCCGCGGCCCGGCGCAGCGAGGCGAGGGTGACCTTGAGCGCGGTCGGGGACTTGGCCAGGATCGCCTCGGCGGCCTCCTTGGCGGCGGGCACGCCCTGGGCGAGCAGGCGGTCCACGATCTCCTCGACGGTGTCCGCCGCGTAGCAGCGGTCGATCCAGGCGCGCCGCTCGGCGAGTTCGCCGGGCGGCGGCTCCTCGACGTACCGGGGCAGCACCTCGTCCGCGGGGGCCGCCGCGAGGGCGGCGGTCAGATCCGGCAGGCGGTCGGCCGGTACGAAGTGGTCGGCGAGGCCGCACAGCAGCGCGTCGGCGGCGCCCACGGCGGCGGCCGTGAGCGCGAGGTGGGTGCCGAGCTCACCGGGGGCCCGGGACAGCAGGTGGGTGCCGCCGACGTCGGGGACGAAGCCGATGCCGGTCTCGGGCATGGCGACGCGGGAGCGTTCGGTGACGATGCGGACGGTGCCGTGGGCCGAGACGCCGACGCCGCCGCCCATCACGATGCCGTCCATGAGGGCCGCGTACGGCTTGGGGTAGCGGGCGATGCGGGCGTTGAGCCGGTACTCGTCGCGCCAGAAGTCCGCCGACGCGGTGGCGCCGGCCTTGGCGTCGTCGTGGATGGCGCGGATGTCCCCGCCCGCGCACAGGCCGCGCTCCCCCGCCCCGCGGATCAGAACCTGGTGGACGGCGGGATCCTCCGCCCATGCGGCGAGCGCCTCGTCGATCCGCAGCACCATGGGGTGGGTGAGGGAATTGAGGGCCTTGGGGCGGTTGAGGGTGACCACGCCGGTCCGGCCCTCGACGTGGAGCAGGACCGTGCTGTCGGTGTTGCCAGAGATGCCGGAGATGCCGGAGGCGCCGGGGTTGCCGGAGGCGCCGGGGATGCCGGAATTCCCGGCCGTGTCGTCTTCGCTCTTCACAGCGCTCAGTATGTCCGCCGGGCTCTGGCGCTCCCTCCGGGAGGCCGACCGGAACACGACGGCGGTGCGGGGCGTCCGGTCAGTCGCGGGGGCGGGCCCGGTGGGCCCGCCAGGCGGCCAGGGCTTCGGCGCGGGTCCCGTCGGGATGCCGGGCGTGCCAGTCGCGCAGGAACCGGTTGAACTCGAACGGGGCCTCCACCTCCTGGGGTTCGGCCGCCCGAGCGCGGGTGGCGTGCCAGTGGGCGACGGCCTCGGCGAGGGTGCGCCCCGCCTGCCGGGCGACGTACTCCCGCATGAAGGCGTCGAAGTGGAAGGCGGGACCGATCTCCCGCACGAAGTACTCCCGCAGCACCTGGCTGCACCGCTGCCCCTGCGGGATGACGGTCGAACCGTCCACGGGAGCGGCGAGCTGGCGCCCGGCTCGGCGGGGCGCGGGGGCCGCCGGTGCGGGGAGGCCGTCGAGCGCGGCGGCGAGCCGGGCCGTGACGGCGGCCTTGCCGCCGCCGGCGGACAGGCCCATCCGGCGGGCCAGCGCGCTCAGTTCGGCGAGCGTCCAGTACCAGCGCAGCAGTTCCGCCCCGGTCAACGCCACCGTCAGGGCAGGCCGGGATTCCCCTGTATTCGCACTCACGTTCCCATCATACGGGGCGCGGAGCGGGTGTCGGACACGGCGGCGTATCCACGGTTCCCGTCCTCGGGCTCCCCTTGATGTCGCTTATCTTCGGACATGTCCAGTCCGCTTACCGCGACGGAGGCCCCATGACCGACGACTCGAACCGCCTCACCCTGGGCGGCGACACGGCCCTGGTCCTCATCGACCTCCAGACGGGCATCCTGGGCATGCCCATCGCCCGGCCGGCCCCCGAGATCCTCGCGAAGGGCATCGCGCTGGCCGCGGCGTTCCGCGCCCACCGGCTGCCCGTGGTCCTCGTCAAGGTGGCCTGGTCGCCCGACGGCGGCGATCTGCCCACCTCCAACGTGGACCGCCCGGGTCCGGCCGCCGCCCCGCCCCCGGCGTTCTCCGAGATCCCCGCGGAGCTCGCCGCCCTCGGCGACGCGGTCGTCACGAAACGGCACTGGGGCGCCTTCACCGGCACCGAGCTCGACCTCCAGCTGCGCCGCCGCGGCATCCACCGCATCGTGCTGGCCGGCATCTCCACCAGCGCCGGGGTCGAGTCCACCGCCCGTACGGCGTGGGAGCTCAGCTACGACCTGGTCTTCGCGGAGGACGCCACCGCCGACACCGACCCCGACTCCCACGCCCACACCTTCGGCAAGATCTTCCCCCGCATCGGCAAGGTCAGCAGCACCGACGAGGTCATCGCGGCCCTGCGGTCCCCTTCCTAGCCCCGGTCAGCCGCAGGCGGCGGTGACCTGCGGACGATGCCCGCCGACACGGTGGCGCTCGGCGGCTGCCTCCAGGGCCCGTTGGGCCGCCGCGTGCTCGGCGCCGTGGCCGACGGCGGGCAGCAGCCCCGCCGGGTCCGTCGGACGAAGGCGGTCGGGGAGGGTTCACCCGTAACCGGGCGGACTCCCGTGGGTTAGCAGCGCGGAAGACGAGGGAGCCCGCATGGCACAGCAGCACACGAACCCCCTACGGCTGCGCCTGCGGTACCGGTTCGACCATCTGGTGGCAGGGGGGACCGCCACGCTCATCGGCTGGCTCGCCCTGGCCTGCCTCGCCGTCGTGATCCCGGCAAGCACGGTGCTCGTCTGGGCCGACCGCCGTGCTCCCACGAGCCTTTCCGGCCGGGTCACGGCCGTGTGGGTCAGCGTCGGGCAGACCCTGAAGCTCGGCGGCGCGGTCGGTTCCCCCGTGTACGTCCTGGCCTCGGTGACGCTCGCGCTGGTCGCGCTGCTGTTCGTGTCGACGCTGGTCAGTCTGATCACCACCGGCATCAACGGGCGGATCATGGCGCTGCGCCGCGGGCACTCCACCGTGGTGGAGGCGGGGCACACCGTCGTCCTCGGCTGGTCCGACCAGATCTTCCCGGTGATCGGGGAGCTGGTGACCGCCAACGCCAACCAGCGCAGGTCGGCCATCGCGGTCCTGGCGCCGATGGACAAGGTGGAGATGGAGGACGAGATCTCCACCTCCGTCGCGCGGACCGGTACGACCAGGATCATCTGCCGCAGCGGCCGCACCACGGACCCCGCGGTGCTGGCCCGGGTGAGCCCGCAGACCGCGAAGGCCGTGCTCGTGCTGCCGCCCGCCGGGGAGGCCGGCGACGCCCACGTGGTGAAGACCCTGCTCGCCCTCGACGCGGCCGTCCCCGGACCCGGTGCCGCGGTGGTGGTCGCCGCCGTCCGCGACACCCGCAACCACCTCACCGCCCGGCTGGCGGCGGGGCCCGGCGGCCACGTCCTGTGCGTCGACGACATCATCGCGCGGCTCCTCGTACAGACCGCCCGCCAGCCCGGACTCTCCCTCGTCTACCAGGAGTTACTGGACTTCGCGGGCGACGAGTTCTACACCGCGGCCGCCGGGGACCTCGCCGGACGCACCTTCGGCGAGGCCCTTCTGGCGTTCACCACGTCCTCGGTGGTCGGCCTGTTGCGCGCTGACGGCGGCGTCGTCCTCAACCCGGACCCCGGTACGGCGATCACCGCCGGCGACCGGATCGTCCTCATCTCCGAGGACGACGACACGGCCGTGCCGCAGGACGCGGCGGGCCGGGTCGAGGAGGACGCGATCGTGACGGCCCGCCCGCGGACCGCGCTGCCCGAACGCCTGCTCCTCCTGGGCTGGAACCGCCGCGCCCCGCTCGTCCTGGAACAGCTCGACCAGTTCGTGAGCCCTGGAACCACCCTCGACGTGGTGGCCCTCGGCGGCGAAACGACCCTGCACAGCCGCCCCGAGGCCGCCGCGCCGCGCAGCCGCCTCGAAGTGTCCTTCCACGACGGGGACATCACCGATCCCCGGGTCCTGGCGAAGCTGGACGTGCCGTCGTATGACAGCGTGATCGTCATCGGTGAGCCGGCGCCCGGGACGGAAGCGGCCACCGGCACCGGCACCGGCACCGAGGCCGGCACAGACCCCGACACCGCCACCGGTACGGACGACCGCACACTGGTGACGCTGCTGCACCTGCGCGCGATCGGCGAGGCCGCACAGCGGGAACTCTCCCTCACCACCGAGATGTCGGACGACGGCAACCGGCTGCTGGCCCCCGCCCGGGAGGGCGCCGACTTCATCGTCAGTGGCCGGCTCATCAGTCTCCTCATGACCCAGATCTCGGAAAGCCGCTACCTGGCCGACGTGTTCGAGGAGCTCTTCCGGGCGGAGGGGAACGAGCTCCACCTGAAGCCGGTCTCCGACTACGTCCGCACCGGCCGCGAGGTGGCGTTCGCCACCCTCGTCGAGTCGGCGCGCCGCCGCGGTGAGTGCGCGGTCGGCTACCGGCTGCGCGCCCGGGCGGCCACGGGCCCCGACTTGGGGGTGCGGCTCAATCCCGACAAGCGGGAGCGGGTCCGCTTCGGCGAGCACGACTGGCTGATCGTGCTCGCCGAGAGCTGAGGCGGGCCTGGCGAGGTCCGCGGACCGGAAGGGGGCTACTGCGGGCCGGCGATGCCCAGGTGCGCCGCGAGGGTCATGAAGGCCGCGGTCAGGGCGGGAACGCCGGCCTGGGTCAGGTAGCCCACGAAGCCGCCCATGAGCTGCTGGAGCCGTGAGGGCGAGGGCTCGTTCCCAGCCGCCTCGCCCTGCAACTCGTGCAGGGTCCGCCGCGCACCGGCCTCCTGCTCGGAGGACAGGCCGAGCCGGGGAACGAGGCCCAGCATCAGCTCCACGAACGGGGCCACGGCTGCCGTTCCGGAGTCGGCCGAAATGGTGGTGGAGGTCTGTTTGCCGCGGTCACCGCTCTGGAACTGGCCGGTGGCCGAGCCGTGAATGGTGATGTTCCGGGTTCCCTGGTCGTCGGCCATCTTCCCGCCCCTGTCTCGCGTCTCGCGTCTCGTGTGTCGTGTCAGCCGTTGGAGGGTTTGCCGAGGCACTCGATTCCTTCCGGGCCGCCGGCGGACGAGCAGGGGACGCGCTGCAGCGGCGGCTCCTGCGGCTTGGGCATGCCGGTCACACCGGGAGCGAGGTGGACCCGGGGGAACTGGGCGAAGGCGCCGGCCAGGGCGCCGGTCGCGCCGCCGTCGCTCACATCGGTGCTGGACAGGCCCACGTACCGCCCGGTCGTGAGGTTGAGCGTGCAGGTCGCGGTGCCGTTCGCGTACCTCTCCTGGCGGCCGCCGTCCTCGTCGATGCCCCTGCTGTTCGGGTCGAACGGGCTGGGAGAGGCGGGCCCTTCGTCGCAGCCGAACCACTCGGCCTCCCCGTTGAAGGGACGGGAGAAGCCCGGGGTGTTGCCCGTGATCTTGCCGGAGAGGCTCATCTTCGTATGGAGGGGTACGAGGAACTCGCAGGCGCGTGGCGGCGCCGGCTCCGCGCCTCGGGTCGCGTTCTGGGCCGACTGCAGGGGCGGTTGGACGCAGGGCTTCGTACCCGGCGTGTCGGGGGTGACGGTGACCTCGAAGGGCGTCGCTCCCAACTCGACGTGCACCAGGACGGTTCGCGGCCCGTCGGTGGTCCGGTCACCGGTCCGCCGGAGGCACTCCCGTCTGGCGGGCTCGTCGTCGGGGCTGGTCGTCGTGGCGCACACGGTGCGTTCCCTGTCGGCCTTGACGGTGCACGCCGCGGAGGAAGGGCCTTCCTCGCACCCCCAGTAGACGACGCTCACGCCCTGCGGGAGCGGTCGGGCGGGAATGACCTCCACGGGTCCCCGCTCGCCCTTGACCACCCGCGAGACCTTCGTGCAGCTGGTCGTGCCGGTCCCGACCGGGCACGGGCCTTCCGGGACGCCGGGCATGTCCCTGACCTCGAAGAGGCTGGTCGCGACGTGCACGTGCAG
Source organism: Streptomyces sp. NPDC005533 (assembly GCF_042871845.1). Lineage (NCBI taxonomy): Bacteria > Bacillati > Actinomycetota > Actinomycetes > Kitasatosporales > Streptomycetaceae > Streptomyces > Streptomyces sp. NPDC005533. The sequence continues at coordinate 146,610 of NZ_JBIAJH010000018.1, forward strand.
GGGCACCGTGGGAGGGGCGGCGGAACCGCCGCCCCTGTTCAGGACCGTCACGGCGCCGCCCGCCACCGCGAGCAGCGACGCTCCGATCACCACCTTGGCGAACAACGAGAGGCCGACCGGATCCACGGGTGGGACGGGGGCTCCCGTGCCCGGCGGCGGACCGTGCGTCGGCGTAGGGGGGCCTGCGGGAGGGTGCGGCGGCGGCATCCGGCTCGCCGCCGACGGGTCCGAGCCCGCGCCGGGGTCGGAGCCCGCGCCCGCGTCCGAACCCGCCCCGTGGTCCGAGCCCGATCCCGCGTCCGAACCAGCGCCCTGGTCCGAGCCAGCGCCCTGGTCCGAGCCCGTGTCCGTGCCCGGGCTGGAGTCGGAGCCCGGCAACGGCGCGGTGCCGGGCGTGGTCAGGGCCTGGGCGCCTTCGGCGACGCCGGCGCTGGTGTGGTCACCGAGGGCGTACCAGGCGGCCGCCGCCGCGCCGAACGCAGCGGCGGCGGCGACCCGCCGGCCCGTCAGCCACGAGCGCACGCCGGATTCGTACGTGAAGTAGGCCTGGGCGCCTTCGTCACCGGCCGCGCGGGCCGAGGCCAGCCCCCGGGTCAGGATCCGGCCCCATGCGCCCCAGCGAAGGGAGCACGCCAGCAGGGGGGCCGCGGCCCTGCTGAGAGCGACGCCCAGGTCCGGCCGGCCCGCCCGGCCGACGGCGTCGGTGAGCCCGGCGATCAGAAGGCTGTGGTCCGCCAGTGCCACGGGCTCGGTCCGCCGGGCGGACACCCACGCGGTGAGCCGGGCCACGGCCTCCGCGAGCTGCCGGGGGCCGAGCTCGAAACCCTCCGGCAGCGTGCTGCCGGGATCGCCGGCCAGGCGGACGTGCGGCCCGGTGACGCTCAGCACCCCCAGCCCGGCCAGCAGGCCGACGGCCTCCTCGACGGCGGTGGGCGTGGCGTCCGGTAGCAGCGCCGTGAGCACCTCGACGGTGGTGTGCGCGTCCGGCACCGTCGCGAGGAGCGCCAGGACCTGCCGGGGCACGCCGCCGAGCCCGGCCACGGCCCGCCGCAGCAGTCCGGGGATCTCGGCGGGCGCCGGCAGCAGCGCCGTTCCCCCGTCCGCACCGGGGCGTGCCAGGGCGGCCGCCCTGATCAGCGCGTACGGATTGCCCTCGGTCGCCTGCCACAACGAGGCGGCCGTGTCCGCCTCGGCCGGCAGCAGCGGACGTCCCAACTCCCGGGCCAGCAGCTGCAGCCCGGCCGACGCGGAGAGACCGGCAAGGGCCACGTCCTTGCCCTCCCCCCACAGCAGGCGCTCGCGCGAGCTGAAGGCCACGGTGCCGGACGGCATCGCGTCCTGGAGCCGGGTCAGCTCCCCGGCCGGTACGTCGAGGTGGTCGACGACGACGCAGAGTCGGAGCCCGGCGAGGAGGCGGTGCAGTTCGCCGTCGCCGGGACGGTATCCCGGGGCGTCGTAGCAGGCCTCGAAGACGCTCTGGGTCAGGTCGTCGACGTCCTTGCCGTGCCCGTCGAGGAACACGACGCCGTCGCGGTGGTCGACCTCGAACACCGCCTGCCGGATCAAGGTGCTCTTGCCGACCCCCGCGGGTCCGTGCACCCCGGCCGGTTCGTCGTCGGTGATGCTCCGCACCAGCGAGGCCAGCTCGGTGTCCCTGCCGAGCGGCGGCCGGCTCGCACGGCGCGGGAGGCGTTCGATGCGTGCGCGGCGTACCGGCTTGGGCCGTTGGGCGGGGCCCACCACCGTCACGGCGGAATGCGTCGCGTTCACCGTGACGCTCAGGACGTCGTTGTTGTCACCGGTGACGAATTGGCCGAGGGCGTTGCCGCTCACCGACAGGTTCCGGTCTCCACCCGCCATCATCCCTCCCGCTTTGGCGTACGGAACGTCTCGGCCAGCATTCCGCGTCCGTGCACGCCGCGATACCGGAATGGCGTACTCCTTGTCGCCACCCAGGAGATGTATCGTTTCGCCCCCGCCGAACCGCCGGACCGCCGTGCGGGCGGCGCCGGGAACGGCCCCGTCGTCTCGACGGGGCCGCCCCCCGGGGGCAGAGCCGGAGGGCGGCTCCGGACGCCCGATCAGGGCGCCGAGTGGACCTCCATGGCGGTCCGCACCGCGGATTCCAGGGCTCCTTCGATCCACGCCGGCTTGACGGAGGTGTGGCAGCCCGCGAAGTGCAGGTTCCCCTCGGCCTTGCGGACGTGGGGGAAGAGCTCGGTGTGCTGCCCGGGCAGCAGGACGGAGGCCTCGCCGTACGCGTAGGGGTCCCGCATCCAGGACTGGGTGCGTCCGACGCCGGTGTAGAACACCTCGATCCGCTGCCCGAACACCTCCTGGACGCCGGCGAGCGCCCTCGGATAGCGCTCCGCGTCGTCCAGGGAGTCCCACTTCAGGGCGTCGTCCGACCAGCTGTAGGAGGCGAGCACCACGCCGCCCGGGCTGCCCTCGACGGGGTAGGACGGCTGGAACATGAACCGGTTGGGGTTGTCGGTGGCCGACCCGCCGCCGATGACGTGGGCCGCCTCGGGCTGGTCGCGGGTGGCGGCGCGGCAGGCGGCGTAATGGGCGCGCTGGGCTGCGGAGATGTGGCCCTCGGGTACGGAGGGGTGGGCGCCCAGCAGGATCCCGTCCGCCGGGGTCCGCCCGACCTGGTAGTTCCGATAGAGGCCCGGCTTCACCGCCTCCAGCTCGCGCTTCCAGTCGGCCTCGTCGAACTCCCACCAGCGGCGGCTGAACTCCAGCAGCACCTTGGTGGCCGCGTCGTAGTGCAGTTCGGTGATCGCGCGCCGCTTGCCGTAGGAGAGGGCGGGGGCGATCGGGATGTGCCGCAGTCCTGAGAACGGGACGGTGACGATGGCGGCGTCAGCGGTGAAGCTCTCGCGCCGCACGGCGCCGTCGCGGCCCTCGGAGACGGTGTCGACGGTGACCTCGCCCTCCCCGTGCGTGATGCGGGTGGCACGGCGGTCGAGCCGTACGACGTCCTCGACCCGGGCGTAGAGCGCGTCGGCCAAGGTGGCGGTGCCGCCGGGCAGTTCGAAGAAGGCGGTGTCGGGGCTGATCAGGGAGGCCCCGATGAAGCTGTGGATGAAGGCGAGGTGCAGCCGGGAGGTGAGGTTCTCGACCGTGCCGATCAGGTCGATCGTGCGCTCGTCGAGACCCGCTTCCTCGGTCAGGTAGCGGTACATCGACATGTGGCCGTAGCGCTGGACGACGTGGGCCCAGCCCTCGACGAGCGCCTTGTCCTTCTTGCCCTCGATCTCCTTGCGCACGGGGGCAAAGGCGTCGCGCACGATCTGCGCGGCGGGCCGGGACTCGTAGGCCGCGGGGACCCCGAAGGAGCGGTTGAGGGCCTGCGGGCTGCGCGCGTAGTCGGCGCGGCGGACCCGAATGCCGTTGACGAAGATCCACGTACGGTGGGCGGGGCGGCCGGAGCCGTCGACGTCGACCAGGTGGAAGCGCCGGCGCTGCAGGCCGAGGCTGTCGATCAGCCCGGTGACCAGCGGGTGGCTGTCGGGGATGCGCATGGCGCCGGCCTCGGCGTACTGCTTGGGGTCGGCGAAGGCGGCTTCGGACCTCTCGTGGCCGCCGGTGCGGAAGGTCTTGATCCGGCCGCCCACGCGGTTGCCGTTGGCCTCGATGACGGTGACCTGGTGGCCGGCCTCGCGCAGCAGGTGGGCGGCGGTGAGCCCGGCCGGTCCGGCGCCCACGATCAGGACCTTCTTGCGGTTGCGGGACCGGGGCAGGCCGGTCTTCAGGAGGACGTCCGCGTAACGGGGCACCAGAGGCTGGTCGTCCTCGTCCCGTACGAGAATCGCCCGGGCGATGGTCAGGCAGGTGTCCCAGTCGGGGCGCGCGGAGCCGGAAGGGGCCTGCGGGGTACCGGCGTTCGCGGCGGCGACCGACAGCGCGCCGGCGCCCGCGACGGCGGCGGCGCCCGCGATGACGGTACGGCGGGAGGGGCGCCGGGCGGACGCGGGCGGCGCGGGTGCCGGCGAGCCGGGGGCGGGAGTGTGGGGGTCCGCGGGCTCTGGCGTGGGGGAAGAGTCCATGATCATGGACCAACTCTCGTGGCTCGCCCTTCGCCCGGACGCCGAAAGCGGCCCGGGCGGGAAATGATCACCCGGACGTGCGGGGTGGTCAACCCCACGCTGACGAACGGGATTTCGAGCCCGGGACGGCGGTCCGGGACGGCGGTCCGGGGCCGGGGCCGGGTCAGCCGATCCGGCGCACCAGCTGGTTCGTGAGTTCGTAGCGGGCCCCGACGACGGCGAGCTTCCCGGCCGCGACCCTGGCCGCCAGCTCGGGTTCGACCCCCAGCCGGGCCCGCACCCGGCGCACGTTCGCGGTGATCGCCGCGTCGATCCGGGCCGCTCCCCGGAGCGTACGGTCGATCGCGGGGTGGATCTGGTCGACGAGGTACTGCATGTGACCCGGGAGCGGCGGTCCCCCCTCGTCGGCCCGGACGGCGGCGGCGACGGCCCCGCACGACTGGTGCCCGAGGACGACGATCAGCGGGATGCCGAGCTCCAGGACCCCGTACGTGATGCTCCCGAGCACCGCTTCGTCCAGGACCTCGCCCGCCGACCGCACCGTCAGCAGGTCGCCGAGGCCCTGGTCGAAGACCAGCTCCGGGGGAACGCGGGAGTCGACGCAGCCGAGGACGACGGCGAACGGATGCTGCCCCGCGACCAGGGTCCGGCGCATCGTCCGCGTCTGGTCGGGATGGCGCTCGTGGTAGGTCCGCCAGCGCGCGTTGCCCGCCACCAGGGCGCCGAGCGCGGTCTCGGGGGAAGTGGGCCGCGCCGCCACCGGCCCCGCGGCGCGGACGACGCCCGGGGTCCCGCGGGAACCGGACCCCAGCCCGGCGCCGACCGCCACCACACCGGTCAGTACCGCCCGCATCACCCGGCGCCTGCCCGGGGCCTCGTGTCGTGGGGACATGCCGGATCCCGTCGTCCGCCGTTCCTGACCCTTCACACGCGGGTCCAGTCTCGGCGCGCCCCCGCGGTGCCGCAATCGGGGGCCGGGCGTTCGTCCGTGTGGCTCAGTCGTCACGGAACGGCGGGAGCCGATGCAGGCCGGCACAGGGCAGTGCAGGTCAGTGCGCGTCGGACCGCGCGGTGGTGTCGTCGAGGAAGCCGCCCGACTGGTGCTGCCACAGCTTCGCGTAGGCGCCCTCCGAGGCGAGCAGTTCCCGGTGGGTGCCCTGCTCGATGATCCGGCCGCCGTCGAGGACCACGAGCCGGTCCATGCCGGCGACGGTGCTCAGCCGGTGCGCGACCACGAGCGCCGTCCGTCCTTCCATGAGCCGCCACAGGGCTTCCTGTACGAGGATCTCGCTCGCGGAGTCCAGGGCGCTGGTCGCCTCGTCGAGCAGCAGGATCGGCGCGTCGCGCAGGATCGCCCGGGCGAGGGCGACCCGCTGGCGCTGTCCGCCCGACAGTTTGACCCCGCGCTCGCCGACCATGGTGTCGAAACCGTCCACGAGCCCCTCGGCGAACTCCGTGACGTGCGCCGCCTCCGCCGCGCGGCGGATCTCGGCCTCGGTGGCGTCCGGCCGGGCGAACGCGATGTTCTCCCGCAGCGTGCGGTGGAACATGGCCGGGTCCTGGGGCACGTACGCGATCCGGCCGCGCAGGTCGGCCTGGGACAGCCGGCTGATGTCCTGGCCGCCGATCAGGATCCGGCCGGCGTCGACGTCCGTCATCCGCAGCAGCAGCCGGGTGAGGGTGGTCTTGCCGCCGCCGGAGCGGCCGACGAGCCCGATCTTCGAGCCGCTGGGCACGGCCAGGTCGAGGCAGTCGAAGAGCGGCTTGCCGCCCCCGTGGGCGAAGGTGACCCGTTCGAAGCGGACGTCGGCGGCCCCGGCGGGCCGCAGCGGCTCCGGGGACACCGGGTCGAGCACGGTCGGCGGCGTCAGCAGCAGCTCGGTGAACTGCGCGGCCTCCGTCATCGAGCTCTCCAGACGGCGGTAGATCTGGTTGAACTCGAACATGATGCGCGTGGCGCTGGAGTAGTACGCGAAGGCGACCACGACCGCCTCCACGCCGCGGCCGCTGCCCGCGAGCGCAATGGCCAGCAGCAGGCCCAGCGCGTTGGTCAGCACGGACATCGGCGCGACGATGGTGTCGATGCGCAGGTTGCCGTAGTCCCACGAGCGCAGGGTGAGCCGCCGCGACTCGGCGACCCGTGACCGGTGTTCGGCGGCCTCGCGGTCCTCGGCGGCGAAGGCCCGTACCGTGTCGATGTTCATCAGGCTGTCGGCGACGTGGCCCGAGACCCGGGCGATGGCCGCCTCCCGCTGGACGACGAGCGCCTGGCGGCGCCGGATCAGGGGAGCCACGCACAGCGCCGTCAGGACGATCGGCACCAACAGGGCCACCACGAGCAGGGGTTCGTAGTGCCACAGCACCACCGATCCGAAGATCAGCGGTACGAACCTGCCCACGAGCGAGAACGTCAGCGTGTCGACGAACTCCTCGAAGCGGGAGGCGAAGCTCAGCACCCGCTTGGTCAGGGATCCGGCGAAGTTGTCGTGGAAGAAGGCGGCGTCCTTGGCGAACAGCTCGTCCATCCCGATCACGTACAGCCGCTCGATGCCGCGGGCGTCGAGACGGTTGAGGCAGTGCAGTCCGAGGCGCCACAGGCCTTCCGCGAGCAGCAGGAGCGCGGCGAAGCCGAGGACGTAGGGGAGCAGCGGGCCGATGTCGAATCCGGTACCCCCGGTGGCGCCGGCGTCCTTCCCGCCGCTCTCGGCGATGCGTGCGACGAGCTTGGCGACGACCAGCGGCGCGATGTAGTCGATGCCGATGTTGCCCAGCGCCGGGAGCAGCATCGCGGGAACCGTAAGCCACTTGAGGCGGGCGAGCTCCCGTCCGTAATAACGAAGGGCGAGGAGCACCGGGCCCCTGCCCGGCGAACCTTTGCGCGATTCAGGCAATCCCATGCCAACCCTGCTTTGTCGGACCTACAAGACAGGATTGGCAGTCTCCCGCGACGGCAGCCGCGCAGTCCAAGCGTTTTTCGCTAACCGGCCACGAGCACCGCGGGGGTGGGGCCGTCGGGGCGGACGGTGAGGCCGTACGCGGCCCGGGCGGGGAGCGAGCGGAAGCGCGGGACGTGCGCCGGGAGCAGCCGTTCCAGGAGGACGGTCGCCTCGCGGAGGGCGAACTGCAGGCCGAGGCAGGCCCGGGGCCCGATGCCGAAGGGGAGGTAGCTCCCCGGATGGGCGGGGCGCCGACCGGGGGTGGTGAAGCGCCCCGGATCGAACCGGGCGGGGTCCTCCCACAGTCCGGGGTCCCGGTGCGTGAGGTAGGGGCAGACGATGACGTCGGTGCCGGCCTCGACCTCGTACCCGGCGAGGACGTCGTCCTGCGCCGCGCAGCGCGGCAGGATCCACGCGGAGGGGTAGAAGCGCAGCGTTTCGTTGACGAGCGCCTGGACGGCCCGCCGCCGCTCGGGGGTCCCTTCGGCGCCCGCGGCGAGGGCCTGCTCCCGCGCCCGCGGGTTCCGGTCCAGCAGGAGGTGGAGCCAGGTCAGGGTGGTGGCGGTGGTCTCGTGGCCGGCGACCAGCAGGGTGACGAGCTCGTCGCGGATCAGCCGGTCGGTGTACTCGGGGTGCGTTCCGGCCGCCTCCAGCAGGACGTGCAGCAGGCCGGGGCCGTCGGGTCCGGCCCCGCCCGTGCGGGCGGCCGCGATGGCGCGGCTCGCCACCGCGTCGATCGCGGCCAGCTCGGCGGCGACGGCCTGCCGGGCGGCGGCGCCGTCGGCGGGCAGCTGGGGCAGTGCGGCCACCACGGTGGGTACGGCGGCCAGTTCACGCTCCGTGGCGGGATCGAGGGGGTGTCCGGTCAGGGAACGCCAGATGGTGTCCAGGGCGAAGCGGCGCATCTCCTCGCCGACGTCGAGGACCTCCCCCCTGCGGGCGTACGCGGCCCAGCGCGCCGCGGTGGTCCGGGCGGCCCCGGCGATCCGCTGCTCGTACCGGCGCATGCCCGGGCCGGTGAACTGCGACTGCAGGAGCTTGCGTTGCCGCTGCCACGCCTCGCCCGTCGCGGCCAGGACGCCGTCGCCGATCAGCAGCCGGGCGCGGTGCGAGCGCTTCACGTACCGGTCCGGATGGAGCGCGAGCACGTGCTGCACGGCTTGGGCGCCGGTGACCAGCACGGTCGGGCGCGGCCCGAGCCGGAAACCCGGCGACTCCGCCGAGGCGTTGGCGTGCCTGGGTGAAGAGGTCGATCAGCTCCCCTCCCCCGTCCCGCCACTCCCCGACGAGGCCGGGATCCAGCTCGGGGACCGGGCGGCCGGTGGAGGACGGACTCGGAAGGGGACCGGGGCGGGCGGGGGTGGCCACGGGCGTGCTCCTGTTCGGCGGCACCGGGTGCGGTCATCACGCACTGTAGGGGAGCCACCGCACCGGGCGACACCCCGCCCGGGCCGCGGACCGGGGCCCACGGAGGCGGGTGGCGAAGGCGTAGACAAGGGAGACGGAGGCCGGGGAGGCGGAAGCTGGGGCGGCCGAGGCTGAGGCGGCGGAAGCCGAGGCGGCGGAAGCCGAGGCGGCGGAGGCCGGGGCGGCCGAGGCGGCCAAGGCCGGGGCGGCCGAGGCGGCGACGGCCGGGGAGGCCGAGGCCGAGGAGACGGAAGCCGAGGCGACCGAAGCCGAGGCGACCGAAGCCGAGGCGGCGGAAGCCGGGGAGGCGGAGGCCGGGCGGTCGCCGTACCGGAGCGCGCCGGTCCGCGCGTGGGCTCGGAGCGTCGGCCCGCCCCGCCGGGTCACCCGTCCCGACCGGCGGGTTCCGGCCGAACTCTGCCGGAATCCGACCGCCGTTCGCCTGGCGTATGCGCCGCCGTCACGCCAGGCTCCCCCTCCGGTACCCCGGGCGCGCTCTGCTGAGGGCGCTCAACCACCCCTCAACCGCAGAGGTCGTTCCCGCCATGGCAGAACTCAACCGCCGCCGCTTCCTGCAGCTCGCCGGCGGCGCCACCGCGCTGACGATGCTGAACGACAGCATCGCCCGCGCCGCCGCCATCCCCGCACAGGGCACCACCGGCACCATCGCCGACGTCGAGCACATCGTGGTGCTCATGCAGGAGAACCGTTCGTTCGACCACTACTTCGGCGCCCTCCGCGGCGTCCGCGGCTTCGGCGACCCGCGCCCGGTGACTCTGCCCAGCGGCAAGTCCGTCTTCCACCAGTCCGACGGCTCGAAGGTGACCCTGCCCTTCCGTCCGCCGTCCGACGACCTCGGCATGGAGTTCCTGCAGGGCCTGAACCACGACTGGGCGGGCGGACAGAGCGCCTTCAACAAGGGCAAGTACGACAACTGGGTCCCCGCCAAGACGGCCACGACCATGGCCCACCTGACGCGGGAGGACATCCCCTTCCACTACGCCCTGGCGGACGCCTTCACCATCTGCGACGCGTACCACTGCTCGTTCATCGGCTCCACCGACCCCAACCGCTACTACCTCTGGTCCGGCCACACGGGCAACGACGGCCAGGGCGGCGGCCCGGTCCTCAACAACGCCGAGGCGGGCTACGGCTGGACCACCTACCCGGAGCGGCTGGAGACGGCCGGTATCTCCTGGAAGGTCTACCAGGACATCGGCGACGGCCTCGACGCCGCCGGCTCCTGGGGCTGGATCAACGACGCCTACCGCGGCAACTACGGCGACAACTCGCTGCTCTACTTCAACGCCTACCGCGACGCCAAGCCGGGCGACGCTCTGTACGAGAAAGCCCGCACCGGCACGAACGCCAAGGCCGGCGAAGGCTACTTCGACCAGCTGCGCGCCGACGTCGCGGCCGGCACCCTCCCCCAGGTCTCCTGGATCGCCGCCCCCGAGGCCTTCAGCGAGCACTCCAACTGGCCGTCGAACTACGGCGCCTGGTACATCTCGCAGGTCCTGGACGCCCTCACCGCCAACCCGGACGTGTGGGCCCGTACCGCGCTGTTCATCACCTACGACGAGAACGACGGCTTCTTCGACCACGTCGTCCCCCCGTACGCCCCCGCCAGTGCGGCGCAGGGCCTGTCGACCGCGCCCACCGCCCTCGACGTCTTCCCCGGCAAGCCCGGCTACGTCGCCGGACCGTACGGCCTGGGCCCGCGCGTGCCGATGCTCGTGGTCTCCCCGTGGAGCACCGGCGGCTACTCCTGCTCCGAGACCTTCGACCACACCTCCGTCATCCGTTTCATGGAGCAGCGGTTCGGGGTGACCGAGCCCAACATCTCGCCCTGGCGCCGCGCCGTCTGCGGTGACCTTACCTCCGCCTTCGACTTCGCCCGCAAGGACACGGGCACGGCCCCGCTGCCCGACACCGCCCTGTGGTTCCCGCCGGACCGCGAGCGCCACCCCGACTTCCGGGCCACCCCGCCGGCGGTGGGCGTCATGCCCCGCCAGGAGAAGGGCCCGCGTCCCACACGTGCGCTGAAGTACGCCCCGTACGTGGACGGCGCGGCGCTCGTCGCGGAGGGCAGGTTCCGCCTGACGTTCAGCGGCGGCCCGGACCTGGGCGCGCAGTTCTACGTCACCTCCGGCAACCGCACCGACGCCCCCTGGACGTACACCACCGAGGCCGGCAAGTCGATCGGCGACACCTGGAACACCGCGTACTCGGGCGGGGTCACGGACCTGACCGTGCACGGCCCCAACGGTTTCCTGCGCGCCTTCCGCAACCCGGGCACCACCCCGGGCCCCGAGGTCACGGCCCGCCACAACGCCGCCACCGGGAACCTGGACCTCACCGCCACCAACGCCGGGGCGTCGACCGCCACCCTGACGGTCACCAACTCGTACGGCGGGGGGCCGAAGCGCCTGACGGTCGCCAAGGGCGCGACCGTCACGTACAGCGTCCCGCTGAAGAACACGCGGCGCTGGTACGACGTGACGGTCACCGCCTCGCAGATCCCGGACTTCGCCCGCCGCTTCGCGGGCAAGGTCGAAACGGGCGCGGCCGGCCTCTCGGACCCGGCGATCCGCACGCACGAGTCCTCCTGACCCACCGGCCGGGGGCCCCTGTCAGGGACCCCGGCCGGTCAGGGGCCGTTGCGGACCGATGCGAAGCGCAGCGGCCCCGCCCGCGTCAGTCGACGGTCACCACGACCGGGCCGCCGGTGGGGTCGATGCGGGAGGTCCAGTACGGGGGCAGTCGCAGGGAGCGGGACGGGGACGCCCGGCCGGCGATCCGGCGGCGCCACAGCGGGCGGCCGTCCTGGTGGACCGTCACCCGTGGTGCCGTCAGGGGCTCCCCGGAGCGCAGGAGGAGCGGTCGCGCGGCGGTGCCCGTGACCCGGTTCGGCGTCACCCACAGGAGCGGGGCCCGGACCTCCAGCCGGGGTCCGGGCTCCGGCCAGGGGGCACCCGCCAGGTGGGCCAGTACCGGGGCCGCCGCGGCGGCCCCCTCCCCGGCCGCGGTGGCCGCGCGTTCGATGCCGTGGAGGGCGTTGCCGACGGCGAAGACGCCCGGGGCCGAGGTACGGAACGACGCGTCCACGCCGGGGCCCCGGGTGCCGGGGTCCAGGAGGACGCCGCCGCGGCGGGCCAGCTCGTGATCGGGGATCCAGTCGCCGGTGAAGACCACCGTGTCGCAGGCGAGGACCCCCGAGCGGCCGTCCCAGTGGTGGACGGCCACACCGGTCAGCCGGCCCCGGCCGCGCAGTTCGCCGACCGTGGTCCGCGTGAGCAGCGGCACCCCCGGTACGGGGGCGCCGCGCGGGCTGTCGGTGACCATCGCCACCACGTCCGTACCCGCCCGGCGCAGCGTGCCCACCGCGTGCCGGGCCACCGGCTCGGCGCCCACGACCACGGCCCGCCGGCCGATGGGCAGGCCGTACCGGTGGACCGACTGGAACAGCTCGCCGGTGGTGAGCACGCCCTGCGGGCGGGAGCCCGGCACCAGCCGGGCGCTGCGGGGGCGCTCCCGGGCGCCGGTGGCGAGGACCACGGCCCGGGCGGTGATCCGCTCCAGGCCCGCCGGGCTCGTGGTCTCCAGGGACAGCGGCGCGGCCCAGCCGGTGGCGGTGACGCCGGTGCGGACCGCGGCCCCGGCGGCGGCCGCCGCCCGCGCCGACCGCCGTGCGTACGCGGGGCCGCTCAGCCAGGGGCGCGGCGGCCGGCCGAAGCCGCCGTGGTGGAGGTGGCGCGGCATTCCGCCCGGCTCCGGCTCGCGTTCCAGCACCTCGACCCGCCCGGCGCCCGCCTGCGCCAGCCGGGCGGCGAGGGCCAGTCCGGCGGGCCCGGCACCGACGACCAGGACGTCGACCGCACGGTTCACCGGCGGGCCTCCTCGAACAGCGCGCGGACGGCGGCCCCGCAGTGGAAGCCCTGGCACCGGCCGCCCCGGGCGCGCGTGCGCCGCCGCAGGCCGTCCACCGAACCGGGCGGGACGGTCCCGGCGAGCGCGTCGCGTATCTCCCCGCGGGTCACGCGCTCGCAGTGGCAGACGATCCGGCCGTACTCCGGGTCCGCCGCGATCATCGCCGCGTCGCGGTAGGGCCGGGGGAACGCCTCGCCGAGGTTCGGCATCCGCACCGGCTCCAGCTCCCGGGCGCCGGCGACCGGCAGACCGCCGTCGGCGAGCAGCTCCACCACGTGGGCGGCGATCGCCATGGAGGCGGTCAGCCCGGTGGACCGGATCCCGCCGACGGTCACGTACCGCCGCGCGGGATGCGCCCGGATCGCGTAGTCCTCCTGCCCGGTGGCCGCCCGCAGCCCGGCGTACACGGCGGTGACCTCCTCCTCCAGGAGCGCCGGCAGGATCCGGCGGCCCTTCTCCCGCAGCAGCGCGAGCCCTTCGGCGGTGGATCCGGTGGCGGTCTTGTCGTCCAGGTCCTCGGCGGTCGGCCCGAGCATCACGTTCCCGTACACGGTCGGCGTCACCAGCACCCCCTTGCCGCGCGCGTCCGGCACCGGCAGCAGGATGTGGCGTACGAGGCCGCGGGCGAGTTCGTCGAAGACGATCAGCTGGCCGCGCCGGGGCGTCACGGTGAAGTCCGTCCGGCCGAGGAAGCGGTCGATCTCGTCGGCGTACAGACCCGCCGCGTTGACCAGGTGGCGGGTGCGCAGCGGGCCCCGGCCGGTGGCCAGTACGTGCGGATCGCCCGGGGCGACCGACCGTACCGGGCAGTCGAGGTGCAGGTGGACGCCGGCCCGGACGGCCTGTGTCGCGTACGCGAGGGTGGTCGTCCAGGGGCAGATGATCGATTCGTCGGGCACGTGCAGGGCGCCCAGCACGCCGGGGCCGAGCTCCGGCTCGCGGGCCTGCACCTCCGGGGCCGGGAGGATCCGGGCCGTGCGGTGGCCGTTGCGCACGGCCTTCTCGGCGAGCCCCGGCAGGGCGGCGAGCTGCTCCTTGTTCCAGGCGACGAGCAGCGCCCCGAGCGGTTCCACCGGAATGCCGCTGTCGGCGGCGTACGAGGCGAGCAGCCGCTGTCCCTCCCGGACGAGCCGGGACTCCAGGGAGCCGGGCACGGCGTCGAAACCGGTGTGCAGGATGGCGGTGTTGGCCTTGGAGGTGCCGTTGCCGACGTCGTCGGCGGCGTCGACCAGGGCGATCCGCAGGGGGAAGCGGGCCAGTTCGCGGGCGATGGCCGAGCCCACGACGCCGGCGCCGATGACCGTCACGTCGTAGGCGGGCCCGTCCGGCAGCGGGCCCCGGGTGGTGACGGTGGCGCCGGGCGGGAGCGTCATGCCGGCGCGTCGAGCAGGGCCGACACCGCCGTGCGGAAGCGTGCGCGGCGCTCCGCGGCGTCGGCCGCGCCGGCCCTCGGTTCGTAGACGGCGGACGGTTTCCACTCCGGGAGGGCTTCGTGCACGGTGAGCGAGGGGTCGAGGCCGAGCCGGGCGACCGCCCCGACGCCGAGGGCGGTGGCGTCCGGCAGCGCCGACACCTCGACGGGGATCCGCAGCAGATCCGCCTGCGCCTGCATGAGCAGCGCGGACCGGGTCAGGCCGCCGTCGACGCGCAGGGTGGACAGGGGCGCGCCGAGGTCGGCGGCGACCGCGTCCGCGAGCTCCGCCACCTGCGCGGCTATGCCGTCGCACAGCGCGTGCACGAGGTGCCCGGCGGTCGTGTCGAGGCCGAGGCCGGTGACCGAACCGCGCAGGTCGCCCCGCCACCACGGGGCGGCGAGCCCGGCGAGGGCGGGGACGAAGGTGACGCCGCCGGCGTCGGGGGCGCTCCCTCCGACGACGTCGATGTCCGCGGCGCCGGAGATGACCCCGAGGTCGGTGAGCCACCGCACGGCGGAGGCGGCCGTGTACACCTGTCCGTCCAGGCAGTAGCTGGTCTGCCCGCCGAGCCGCCAGGCGACGCAGCCGACCAGCCCGGAGGCGCTGCGCCGGGGCAGCGGGCCGGTCTGCGCGAGGAGGAACGCCCCTGTTCCGTAGGTGCACTTGGCGGTTCCGGGCTCGGTCGCGCGCTGGGCGAGCAGCGCGGCCTGCTGGTCGACGAGCAGCCCCGTCAGCGGCAGCCGGGGGCCGAACGCGGTGGTGGTGGCGACGTGGGTGTTCGCGTCGACGACTTCCGGCAGCCGCTCGCCGGTGAGGCCGAAGACGTCGAGTGCGGCCGGGGACCAGTCGACGGTGTCGAGGTCGAGCAGCTGGGTGCGGCCCGCGGTCGCCGCGTCGGTGACGAAGGCGCCGCCGGTGAGCCGGTGGACCAGCCACACGTCGCTGGTGGTCACGACTCCGCGCCGGGTCAGGCTGCGGCGTATCCAGGCCATCTTCGGCGCGGCGAAGTAGGGGTCGAGGGGCAGGCCGGTGCGCTCGCGCAACGATGCGGCGTGCGGCGCCAGTTCCGTGCAGAGCTGCTCGGCTCGGCGGTCCTGCCAGACGATCGCGTCGGTCAGCGGCTCGCCGCTCGCCGGGTCCCATGCGAGCACGGTCTCGCCCTGGTTGGCCAGGCCCACCGCCGCCACCGGTTCGCCGGCCGCCGCCAGGGCGGCCCGCCCCGCGTAGAGGACCGAGTCCAGCAGCTCGCGCGGGTCGACCTCCACGCAGCCGCCCGGCAGGTACCGGGGCCGTACGGGGGCGGAGGCGGAGCCGATGACGCCGCGTACGGGACAGATGACGAGGGCCTTGGTTCCCGACGTGCCCTGGTCCACAGCGAGCACGGGGCCCGTCATCACCACTCCGTCCCTGCTGTCGACATGCGTGTGATCGTCGCTCGGCAGCCTTCCCCAGCGGGCGTCGCCCGTCAAGATCCGCCCGGGTGGGCGGAGGTCGCCCGACGACCGCGCTGACGTGAATTCATATGCCGTCCGTGGCTTGATAGTTGCATTTGAAAGGTTCCCCGACCCGAACGCTCACACTCGATCTATAGTGATCGCCGATCACCAGGCGCGAAGGCCATGCGATACGAGGACCGATGACCACGACCACCGCAAGACGCGCCCGTCCCGGCCGCCCGTCGACCGGGACGAGGTGATGGCGGGCGGCGACTTCCGGCCCGTCTACCACCCCGCCGGCCACGACAACGAGCTGCGCGTCGCCGTACAGGACCTGCGCACCGGCCGCTGGGTGTCGATGGCCCAGTTACTGGACCGGACGGACGGCTGGGGGCTGTGGACCCAGCGCACCCAGGTGCTCGCCGCGGTCGCCGCCGGCTCGGACGTGGTCCAGGCCTGGCGCGCCGAGGAACCGCGCAGCGTCGCCGCCTCCGTCATGCACACCCGTGTCGTCGTCGAACGGGCCGTCCGCGCCCACCGCGCACGACACCCGCGCACGCGCGAGCTGTGGCGGGAGGCGTGGGAGGCCTGCCGTGACACCGCCGAGGCCAGCCCCGCCGACCCCGTGCCGTGGGTCTGCCTGCTCGCCCTCGCCTCCCTCGACGAACACCGCTCGATGGACGAGCACCGGCTCCGGGCGCCCGCCGTGATGCTGCCCCCCGGCCCCTGGGGCATCCTCGCGCAGGCCGACAAGCGCGATCCGCACAACCGCGAGGCGTACCACCGGATGCTCCAGTTCGTCTGCGCGGGCACCCCCGGACCGCTCACCGAGGCCGCCAACTTCGTTCACTGGGCCGCCGGTTCGGCGTCGCCCGGATCCGCCGTCCACCTCCTGCCGCTCTATCTGAGCATCGAGCGCTACCGCCGCGACGGCGGCCAGCAGAGGGCGCTCGACCTGCACTGGGTCGCCGAGGACTCCGTCCGCGACGCCGGCCACGCCCTGGACACCTGGTTCCGGTACGCCGACCTGCGCCGGGCCTCCCCGCTCGACCTGAACCACCTCGCCCACGCCCTGTGGGGAGCGGGCCGGTTCGACGAGGCGGCCCAGGTCTTCGACGTGATCGACCGGTACTGGACCACGCTGCCGTGGGCCTACCGGACCCGCGACCCGGCCGACCAGGAACTGGCCGCGGAGGTCTTCCTGCAGGCCCGGGCCCGCAGCCTCGCCGGCCGGGACTGACGCCCTCCCCCGCCCACCGGCGACCCCGCGGCCCCACCGACTCACCCCCCGCTCCCCCGTCCCCGCGCTCCACGACCCCCGGAGGTACCTCCCATGTCCCGAACCGCGCCGACCGTCCGCCAGGACCACAAGGCCCCGCCCCGGCAGGACGAGGAGGAACGACTGAGGGAACTGGGCTACCAGCCCGTCCTCGCCCGCCGGATGGGCGGCTTCGGCAACTTCGCGATCAGCTTCTCGGTCATCTCCGTCCTGTCCGGCTGCATGACCCTCTACGGCTTCGGCCTGGGCACCGGCGGTCCGGCCGTGATGATGTGGGGCTGGGTCGGCGTCGGCCTGTTCGTCCTCTGCGTGGGTCTCGCCCTCGCCGAGGTGACCAGCGCCTATCCCACCTCGGGAGCCCTCTACTACATGGCCGACCGGCTCGGCGGCCGTCGCTGGGGCTGGTACACGGGCTGGCTCAACCTGCTCGGCCTGCTCGGCGCCATCGCCGGCATCGACTACGGCGCCGCCCTGTTCACCGGCGCCTTCCTCAACCTGCAGTTCGGCTTCGTGCCCACCGCCGGCTCGACCTTCCTGATCTTCCTGGCCATCCTGCTGCTGCACGCCGTCCTCAACCTGTTCGGCGTCCGCCTCGTCAGCGTGCTCAACTCCGTGAGCGTCTGGTGGCACCTGGCCGGCGTCGCCGTGATCGTCGGCGCCCTGGCCTTCGTACCCGACCACCACCAGTCGCCCTCGTTCGTCTTCACCGAGTTCGTCAACGACACCGGATGGGCCAACCCGTTCTACGTGGCCGCGGTGGGCCTGCTGCTCGCCCAGTACACCTTCTCCGGGTACGACGCCTCCGCGCACCTCTCGGAGGAGACCTCGAACGCCTCCGTCTCCGCCGCCAAGGGCATCGTCCGGGCCATCTGGGTCTCCTGGATCGCCGGGTTCGCGCTGCTCGCCGGACTCACCTTCGCCATCCAGGACTACGCCGCGGTCCAGGGCAGTGCCACCGGCGTCCCGCCGGCCCAGATCTTCCTCGACGCCCTCGGCTCCGGAGGCGCCAGCGCCCTGCTCCTCGTCGTCATCGTCGCCCAGCTCTTCTGCGGCAACGCCGAGGTCGCCGCCGCGAGCCGGATGGTCTTCGCCTTCAGCCGGGACAACGCGCTGCCCGGCTCCGCCCTGTGGCGCAAGGTCAGCAGCCGTACGCAGACCCCGGTCCCGGCCGTCTGGCTCTCCGTCGTCGTCGCGGGCGTCCTGGCCCTCCCCTCCCTCTACTCCGCCACCGCCTACGGGGCCGTGACCGCCATCAACGTCATCGGCATCACCCCGGCCTACGCCATCCCGATCTACCTGCGCCTGCGCGCCGGCAACCGCTTCCAGCCCGGCCCGTGGAACCTGGGCCGCTGGAGCAAGCCGATCGGCTGGACCGCCGTCGTCTGGGTGGCCGTCGTCACCGTCCTGTTCTGCCTGCCGCAGAAGTCGCCGGTCACGATCGACTCGATGAACTACGCCGTGATCGCCCTCGCCGTGGTCCTGGTCCTCGCCAGCGCCTGGTGGTACGCCGCCCGCCGCTCGTACGGGACCCCGTCGGCCTACGGCAACGCCCGCGAACAGGCCGAGATCGCCGAGGGCATCGTCTGACCCTCCCCGCGCGCACTGCTCCCCGACCGAACCCAGGGGGCCGTTCCGGACTCCTCCGGATCGGCCCCGTTACCGTTTTCGTGGCCTCGCGATGGGGCTCCCGGCCTTCGGCCCCGGTATGACTTGAGCCCCCAGTCGAGATGATCGAAAAGGTGGTG